>DKEU01000070.1:0-7074 GCA_002452635.1 Desulfovibrionaceae bacterium UBA6814
GCGAGATCGGCGGTTCGGCCGAGGAGAACCTGGCGGACTGGGTGCGGGACACGGGATTCGCCAAGCCGGTGGCGGCCTTCATCTCCGGCCGCACCGCGCCTCCGGGCAAGCGCCTGGGCCACGCCGGGGCCATCATCGAGCCCGGCCGCGGGGTGGCGGGCAAGATCGAGCACCTGCGCGCCGCGGGCTTCGGCCTGGCCGAGAGCCTGGCCGACCTGCCCGGCCTGGCCGCCCGCATGCTGGTGGGAGAGTAGGCGGCCCCCGGGCGAGTCGGGACGGCGTTTTTGCATTTTCCAAATACGGGTGGTCAAGGGCCGGGCAACCGGGTAAGATACTTCACGTACTCAGTAAATCGGCTTGCGCTCGCAGCGCACAGCACACCGCCCTGAGGAGGGTTCCATGCCTGCGAACATGTACCGGAGCGTCAAAGGGCAAGTGTACGTGAGCGGCTCGGCGGTCATCGAGGACCGCGGCTATCTGCGCCTCGGCCCTCCGGCCAGCGACTATTACTACTGGTTCAGCGAGGTCGGGGCCGGTGTGCAGGCCCTGGTGCTCCTGGGCACCAAGCCCGAGATCGTCAACTGGCTCATCAACCACATCAACCAGGGCGTGCGCAACACCATCGCCGAGTTGCCCGAGATCTACATGGCCATCGGCCGGTACGTTCCGGGCGAGCGCTACCGGGGCCTCTTCCCCATGCACGACGCCCTGCAGGCCCTGACCGAGGGCCTGGCGGGCTTTGTCCCGGGCTCGCAACTCACGGACGTGGTGGGGGCCGTGAAGGACCTCAAGGAGAGCGTGGAGAACACCCGCGGCGGCCTCATGAGCAAGATCTTCAAGTCGCCCAAGGCCCGCAAGGCCAACAAGGAGAACCGCTGGACCGGGGAGATGTACATCAAGTTCAACTACCTGCAGGACAAGAAGGGGATATCCACCCTGGTGGCCCGCAAGAAGCTGGAGTTCACCCAGGTCCTGGACATCCTCAAGCGGGAGTGGGGAGTCTAGGAGGTCCCTGCGGGACGCCGCTCCGGCCTTCGCCGCAATGAAAAGGGCCGCCGGGTTCGCCGGGCGGCCCTTGGAGTCGGTGCGGAAGGTTCAGTACTTGGCGCCCAGGCGCAGGCCCCAGGTCGTGGTGGTGTTGGCCGGCTCCCAGGCGCGGCCGATGACCCGGCCGCCCGAGGTCAGGTCCGCCTCGTCGGACTTGGCGATGTCCCAGTAGCTGAAAAAGGGCTCCACCACCAGGGACCAGTCGGACCCCAGGGACCGCTCGGCGGAGATGGAGGCGCGCAGGCCCCAGCCGCTGTGCTGGTCGTTCTCCACCGTGTCCCAGCCCGCCACCGCATCGCCCAGGTGGCTGGTGGCCTGGCCCCAGAGCAGATGGTCGTACTCGGCCCGGGCGCCCAGCCGCCACAGGCCGTCCCCGGACAGGGCCGTGGCCTGCACGCCCAGGGGCAGATACCAGTAGACGATCTCCCGCTCGTACCCGCCCGCGCCCCGGATCATGTCGTTCCAGTAGCGCCAGCCCAGGCCCGCATAGGGGGTCAGCCCCACCTGCGGGTGCAGGCGGAAGTCCCACCCGGCCAGGGCCCGGGCCTCGAAGATGAAGTCGTCGGTGTCGGTGGTGGCCGGGCTGCCGTCGGAATAGTGGCCGTCGTAGTCCATGCCGCCGGTCACGGCCTCGGCCTGGAGCTGGAGCATGGCCCGCTCCGCCAGCCGGGTCTCGAAGCTCCCGGCCACGCCCTGCAGCCAGCCGATCTCCTCCATGAGCCCGGACTCCTCGTACTCCACGTGCTCCACCTGGTAGGCCAGCTCCCAGACGTTGTGGGGGAACAGGCGGGGAGGGTCCTCGGCCCGCGCGGTCCCGGCCATGACGGCCAGGAGCGCGAGGGCCAGGAGGCGGAGGAGGAAACGGGGGACGGCATTCATGGGGACTCCACGGCCCTATAATAACACGGACCCACGCCTTGTCACCAGGGAAAAAGTCGGCGATGCGCAATAACCCAGGGAATGGGTCGGGTTGGCAGAGGATATTTCCTGGGGATAGAGGGAGATGTTTCAGGTTGTGCGAACGCAGGGCACGGGGAGGGCCAAGGGTGAAAAATGGTCGGGGCGAGAGGATTTGAACCTCCGGCAACCAGCGCCCAAGGCTGGTGCGCTACCAGGCTGCGCCACGCCCCGACCGGGAGGGCATGTGTCTAGCGGATTGTGGGCGCAGAGGCAACTTGCCGGAAGGACTATCCCCAGACCCCGGCCACCGCGGCCCCGCAATGGGCGCAGTCGCCGCCGCGCAGGTGGCGATCGGTCACGGTGAAGCCCGTGCGCTCCAGCACCGTCCGGCCACAGGCCGGACAGCGGGTGTTCTCGCCGTTGTGGCCGGGCACGTTGCCCACGTAGACGAACTGGAGCCCGGCCCGCGTGCCCGCCTCCAGGGCCCGCTCCAGGGTGGACACCGGGGTGGGGCCGCGGTCGGTGAGGGTGAAGTCCGGGTGGAAGCGGGACACGTGCCAGGGCACCTGCGGCCCCAGCTCGTCCGCCACGAATCCGGCGATGGCGGCCAGTTCCCGGTCCGAGTCGTTGAGCCCGGGAATGACCAGGGTGGTGATCTCCAGCCACCAGCCCAGGCGGACCATATGTTTCAGGTTGTCCAGCACCGGCTTCAGCCGAGCCCCGCAGCGGTCCTGGTAAAACTCTTCGCTGAAGGCCTTGAGGTCGATGTTGGCCGCGTCGATGTACGGCCCCAGCTCCTCCAGGCACTCCGGGCTCTGGAACCCGTTGGACACCAGGATGTTGGCCAGGCCGCGCTCCTTGGCCAGGCGGGCGGTGGGCAGCATGAGCTCGAAGAACACCGTGGGTTCGGAATAGGTGTAGGACACCGAGCGGCAGTCGTGGCGCTGGGCGGTGTCCACCAGGGCCTCGGGGTTGGCGGGCTCGCCCGAGACCCGGCCGGTCTGGCGGGGCGGCTGGGACAGGGCGTAGTTCTGGCAGAAGGAGCAGGACAGGTTGCAGCCCATGGTGGCGAAGGAGAAGGTCCGGGTGCCGGGCAGGAAGTGGAACAGGGGCTTCTTTTCCACGGGGTCCACGTTCACCGCGGCCACCCGGTCCGCGGCCAGGGTGAAGAGCTCGCCCCCCTGGTTCAGGCGCACCCCGCACGCGCCCCGGCCGCCGTCGGGGATGAGGCAGAAATGGCTGCACAGCCGGCATTGCACGCGGCCCTGGTCCAGGGCCTTCCACAACAGGGCGGGTTGCATGGCGGGCCTGCTACTCCTGCTTTTGCTTGGGCTTGCCGGCGGGCCAGGTGATCTCGGGCTGCACGGTCACCGGGGGCACGGCATACTGCTCCCGGGGCTGCTCCTGGGGCGTGACCTTGAGCACCGTGTCCCCGGTGGACGGGTCGCGGCCGCTCTGGGCCGCCCCGCCTCCGGTGCCGATGACGGTATCCTGACGCTCCGCCGGGGCGGGCGAGGGGGCGTCCTGGGCCGGGCACCAGGTGGGCGCCAGCAGGGCGGCGATGGCCAGGGCCGCGAGCAACAACGCTGGAAGTCCGCGTCGCGCCATGGGAATTTCTCCTTGAGGTCGCAGGACAAAGGTCGTATACACTCTTCCTTGTAGCTACTTCCCCCAGCCCGTGCAAGGAGCGCACCGCCCATGACCGACAGGGCCAAGGCCTATACCGCCGCCGGCGTGAACATCGAGGCCGGCAACGAATTCGTCCGCCGCATCCGGAAGATGGTGGCCTCCACCTACACCGGCGGAGTGCTCACCGACATCGGCGGGTTCGGCGGCCTGTTCAAGCTCGACACCACCACCATGCAGGAGCCCGTGCTGGTGGCCTCCACCGACGGGGTGGGCACCAAGCTCAAACTGGCCTTCGAGTACGGGGTGCACCACACCGTGGGCATCGACCTGGTGGCCATGAGCGTCAACGACATCCTGGTGCAGGGGGCCAAGCCCCTGTTCTTCCTGGATTACTTCGCCACGGGCAAGCTGGACATCGGGGTGGCCGAGGCGGTGCTGTCGGGCGTGGTGGAGGGCTGCAAGCAGGGCGGCTGCGCGCTGCTGGGCGGCGAGACCGCGGAGATGGCCGGGTTCTACCCGGACGGCGAGTACGACCTGTCCGGGTTCTGCGTGGGCGTGGTGGACAACGCCAAGATCGTGGACGGCGCCGGCGTGAGCGTGGGCGACGTGGTCATCGGCATGGCCTCCTCGGGCTTCCACTCCAACGGCTATTCCCTGGTGCGCAAGCTCCTGGCCGAGACCGGCCGGCGCGGCGCGGACCCCTTTCCGGGCACCAAGCAGACCACGGCCGAGGCCGTGCTCGCGCCCACCCGCATCTACACCAAGGCGGTGCGCACCCTCCTGCGCGACCTGCCCATCAAGGGCATGGCCCACATTACCGGCGGCGGGTTCTACGACAACATCCCCCGGGTGCTGCCCAAGGGCGTGTCGGTCCGGGTGGGCTTCGGGTCCTGGCCCGTGCCCGCGGTGTTCCACTGGGCCAAGGAGGCGGGCAAGCTCTCCTGGCCGGAGATGCTCCAGATCTTCAACTGCGGCGTCGGCTACGTGCTCATCGTGCCCGAGAACGCGGCGGACGAGGTCCTGTCCCGGCTGCACGGGCTCAAGGAGGACGCCTTCGCCATCGGCCAGGTGGAGTTGCACAAGGAGGACGACGCGGACCGGGTGGTGGTTGATTTTCCGAGAGAGGGCGCCTGCTAGCCCGGCCTTGCCGAACGCGAATGAAAGCGGGCCGCCCCCCCGGGGGCGGCCCGTTCCTTTTCTCAGGCCCGCTTGCCGCCGAGCAAAAACGGGTTGAAATACCCGTACTCCAGCCAGGGGCAGGCCTTCTTGAGGCGCTTGCGGAAATGGGCCAGGCCCATGGCCGGGCCGCCGGGGTGCCTGGCGGCCAGGTCCAGGTAGAGGTCCGGGTCCAGGTTCAGGTTGCGGAGCTGGATGAAGTCCACCTGGTGCGCGGCCACCAGGTCGGTGAGCGCGGCCAGCTCCTCCTCGGTGTCCGTGACCCCGGGGAAGAAGATGAGGTTCAGGGAGACCCACAGGCCCGCGGCCTTGGCCGTGCGGATGCTCTCGGCCACGTCGCCGAAGCCGTAGCCTCGGGGCCGGTAGTAGTCCGCGTACAGGCCGGGCCGGGCGCTGACCAGGCTCACCCGGATGGAGTCGGCCCCGGCCTTGGCGATGCGCGCCACGCCCTCGGGCAGGCTGGCGTTGGTGTTCACGTTCACCGTGCCCGGCCCGCCGGCCTTGCGGAAGGCGGCCACCGCCTCGGCGATGGCCTTGGCCTCGGTCAGGGGCTCGCCCTCGCAACCCTGGCCGAAGGAGAGGATGGGCCGCTTCTCCCGGCGGCAGTGCTCGGCCATGACCTCCACGATCTCCTTGGGGTCCGGGGCGAAACTGATGCGCTTCTGGGTGGCCGGGAACCCCGAGTCCGCGGGCTGCTCGGACAGGCAGCCCAGGCAGCGGGCGTTGCAGGTGCGGGCCGTGGGCAGGGGGGCCTCGTACCGGCCCAGGGCCAGGTTGCGCGCGGCCGGGCAGCAGTAGGTCAGGGCGCAGGTGGCCAGGTGGGCCATGAGCCGGTTTTTGGGATAGGCGGCCAGGAGCCGCTGCGCGCCCTTGGCGATGCGCTCCCGGGGGATGCCCGCGAATACCTGGCGGCGGTCCTCGTCCACCTTCTTGGTGCATACCCAGAGCTTGCCCTCGGCAAAGCCCACCGCGGCGTAGGAGAACATGGGCAGGGTGGGCGCGTCAGGGGACTTCAGGTACGCCGCCACCCCGGTGGCGGTGTGGCCCGGGCACACGAAGGCGGCCACCGCCTGTTCGCCCTCGCCGGACGGGGCCTCGGCCTGGCCGGTCTCCGGGTCCAGGCCCACGGGCTTGCGGCCGGGCAGCACGAAGAGCTCGCTCTCCGGGGGCAGGGGCATCACCTCGCCCGGCCGTGGCAGGGCCAGCTCCTCCCCGCGGCGGGTGAGCATGAGCAGGTCGGGGTGGTCGTAGATGCGGCCCGAGGCGTCGGCAAAGACCAGGCGGGGGATGAGGTGGCGCGGCATGGGTGCTCCCTACCCCGTGCCGCGGTCCGGGGCAAGGGGAGGGCCGGGTATCAGGCCGGGCCGGGGGAGAGGTCGGGTTCCGACAGGTCCACTCCGGTGGTGAGCAGGGAGGGGTCCTCCCGGACCAGCACCCGGAGCAGTTGCTCGGCCTCGGCCAGCTGGGGATTCAGGTCCAGGGCCCGTTGCACCACGGCGTGGGATTCGCCCAGTTCGCGCAGCTCGAAGTGGGCCCGGGCCAGGTTGTAGAGCAGGTGGTCGTCGTCGGTGGCCAGCTCCAGGGCCCGGGAGTAGTAGAGCACCGCCTCCTTGTGCATCTGGCCCTTGCGCAGGGCGATGCCGAACTCGTTGAACAGGTGCTTGTGCTTGGGCTGGAACGCGGCTTCCAGGGTGACCAGCTTGCCGAACACGTAGCGGGCCTTGTCCCGGTCGCCCCGGTTCAGGTAGGTGAGGCCCAGGCCGAAATTGGCCCGGATCTCCTCCTCGTCGATCTGCAGGGCGTGCTTGTACTCCACCTCCGCGCTGAACAGTTCCTCCTTGCCGCGGTGCTCGTCGCCCTTGCGCACCGCCTCCTCGATCTCGCGCATGCGGGGCCGGGTCACGCTCATGAACAGGTCCGGCTCCGGGCAGTAGTCGGCCAGGAATTTCTCCTGGGCCAGGGGCTTCCGCTCCCCCACCGGCACCATGTTCTCGTTCAGGGCCTGGGCGAATATCTGGTCCGCATGGTCGCGCTCGATGAGCCAGTAGGTCTTGGCCGACTTCCTGCGCTTGGTGCCGCCGAAGCCCAGGGTGTGGGTGACCTTTTCCGAATAGACCCCCACGAAGGGGCCTGTGTCGGTGGCGTGTGTGGGTGTCTGCTTGTCCATGGCGAGGTTCCCGGCGCGTCGGTTCAACCTAGCAACAGTAGGTATCAGTCGTGTGGCGGACAATGCCCGGAAATGGGCATGAATGGGTGAACAACAACGATTCCTCCACAAACTTTGCCATTTTTACGCGGCGTTTGCAATGTTTGGCGATTGTG
>DKEU01000070.1:7139-24252 GCA_002452635.1 Desulfovibrionaceae bacterium UBA6814
CGGGCCAGGAGAAGGGCGGCCCTTCAGTGCCGCTTCCGGCCCTCGAACAGGTCCTTGCAGCGGGCGTAGCCCGCCGGGGTGCCGGCGTCCAGCACCGTGCCGGCCAGGGGGACGCCCACGAACTCCCTGCCCGCGGCCAGCATGAGCCGCCGCACCTTGCCGTCGGTGAGCTCCACCTGGGGGTCGCGGGACCAGAATTTCAGGGCGGCCTGGTCGATGAAGTCCAGGTAGTGGGGCAGGGCCGCGTACAGGCCGCAGGTGCGCAGCTCGCCGGCGAAGCGCGGCACGAAGGGGCCCGGCTGCTTGGGATGGAAGCGCTGCACGGAGAAGCATCCGTCCGGCCTGGGCGTCAGGTCCACCCGGCCCGAGGCGGACAGGGAGGCCGCGGCGGCCTCGTCCACCGCCATGAGGGCCACCGCGTCGCGGCCGGTGCGGGCCATGGCCTCGCACGCCGCGGCCAGCGCGCCCGGGGGCCGGGGCAGGTTGTCCGGGTAGGCCACCGCGAAGGGCCGGCCGGCCAGCAGGTCCCGGGCCGCCAGGATGGCGTCGCACTCGCCCCGGGGCAGCTCCTGGAAGGCGAAGCGCACCGCGAGCCGGGCCTGGACCCGGGCCAGGTCGGCGGCCGCGTCCGGGTACTCCCGGCGGGCGAAGCGCGGCTCCTCCAGGAGCCGGCGCAGGTCCTCCTTGCCCGGCCGCACCACCACCACCGCCTCCACGCACCCGGCCAGGGCCGCCTCCTCCAGGGCGTGCAGGATCAGGGGCCGGCCAGCCAGGGGCAGGAGCTCCTTGGCCCGCAGGGGATCCACGGCCCGCATGCGGGTGCCCAACCCCGCAGCCGGGATGACCGCGCAGCGGGGGGGCGAGGTCACGGCAGGCTCCCCGGCGTCCGGGACCGGGCAGGGCCCTGCGGCGGGAACCCGCGCTGCGCGTTCATGGCCGGAGCGGATCCTTGTAGGGGCCGTCGCCCTCGGCCATTCCCGGGCCGCGCACGCCGGCGATCTCGTAGCCGATGGCCCCGTACCGGCAGGAATGGAGCATGCACCTGAGGCAGCGGATGCAGTTCTGGTGGTTGGCGGCCTCGTAGAAGGCCACGCCCATGGGGCAATGCCGCTCGCAGGCCTTGCAGCGCACGCACTTGTCCTCGTCGTAGGTGAGGCGGAGGACGCTGATCCGGTTGAAGAGCGAGTAGAACGCCCCCAGCGGGCAGGACGTGCGGCAGAACGGGCGCTTGGAGACCACCATCCAGGCCAGGAACAGGGCCAGGATGGTGAGCTTTCCGGCCAGCAGCCACCCGGCCATGGAGCGCAGGGAGGGCTGCATGGCCAGGAGCGGCAGGCCGGCCTCCAGGGTGCCGGCCGGGCAGACGTATTTGCAGTACCAGGTCTGGCCGTAGCCGAACTCGTCCAGGACCAGGGCCGGGAGCAGGACCACGAACAGGGCCAGGAACACGTATTTCAGGAAGTAGAGTTGGCGGGGGATGGCCAGCTTGGGGGAGGGGATGCGGTACAAGAGCCCCTGGAACAGCCCGAAGGGGCACAGCCAGGCGCAGGGCATGCGGCCCACCAGCGCGCCGATGGTGCCGAGAAAGCCCAGCACGTAGAGCCCGAGGTGGACCTTGCCGACCTCCAGGCTGGGGCGCAGCGAGGCGAACATGAACTGGAGGGTGCCTATGGGGCAGGAGAGGGCCGCGGCCGGGCAGGAATAGCAGTTGAGCCCGGGCGAGCAGAAGGACTTGAGCCGGCCCCCGTAGATCACCGGGCCGCCGAAGGGAGTGAGCCACCAGGCGTTGGTGGTGAGGGTGGCCGCGATCTGCACCCAGCGCCGCAGGTTCATCAACCCACCCCGATGCAGGACAGGCAGATGGCCACCGCCTTTTCGAACACCGACTCGGGCTCGCCCAAGGTCACGCCCAGGACGAACAGGACCAGGAACACGGACAGGAGCACGTAGGGCAATCTGCGTGGCATGGGAGAACCTCCATGGCGCATGGCCTAGCACGAACCCCGGCCAGCGGCAACGCGGCCCGGTCTTGCGCGGGTACCGGCACCTCGCCTTGCCCCTCGACTTTTCCCGGGATCGGGTTATATTTCCTCCCTTGACGCTAGGAATTCTGTCCGGTCGAGGTGCGCATGAACCCCAAGGCCGTGTTCGCGGCTCTGTGTTCGGTGGGCTTTCTGGCCCGGTTCTCCTATGCCCTGGCCCGCAACCCGGTGCTGCCGCTCTTCGCGCTGGCCCTGGGCGCGGGGCCCGAGGCCGTGGGCCTGGCCGTGGGCGTGTCCACGGTCACCGGCATCTTCTTCAAGTTGCCCGCGGGCGCGCTCTCGGACGTGGTGGGCCGGCGCCGGACCATGCTGGCCGGGCTGTGCTTCTTCGCCCTGGTGCCCTTCGCCTACCTCTTCATCTCCTCGTACGAGCAGTTGGTGGCCATCCGCTTCCTGCACGGGTTCGCCACCGCGGTGTACGGCCCGGTGGCCATGGCCGTGGTGGCGGACATCGCCGGCGCGCGCAAGGGCGAGCTGCTCTCCTGGTTCTCCTCGGTGGGCATCGTGGGCGGGCTCTTGGGCGCTCCGGTGGGCGGCCTGCTGCTCTCCCTGGCCGCCCGGGAGGGGGGCGGCTACGCGCCGTGGGCCTTCCCCCTGGTCTACGGCATCTGCGCAGCCACCGGCCTGGGGGCGCTCTTCCTGGGGCTCAAGCTCCTCCTGAACGGCGAGCAGGCCGAGGGCGCGGGGTTCCGGGCCCGGCTGGACAAGTTCCTCTCGGGCATCCGGCAGGTGCTCTCGGACCGCCGGGTGGTGCTGGCCTCCTCGGTGGAGGGCCTGCAGAACATGACCATGGGCTGCCTGGAGGCCTTCCTGCCCATCTACGCGGTGACCGTGGCCGGCCTGTCCGAGTTCCAGGCCGGCCTGCTCTGGGCCGCCCAGGTGGTGGTGACCCTGCTCTCCAAGCCGCTCCTGGGCCGGTACTCGGACCGGGCCGGCCGGCAGGGGCTCATCGCCGCGGGCATGCTGGCCTGCGCCCTGCCCTTCGCGGCCATGCCCCACCTGGCCGGGTTCTGGCCGCTCTTGGCCGCCTGCCTGGTGTTCGGCCTGGGCGAGGCCCTGGTGACCTCCTCCTCCGCCGCCCTGGTGGCGGACCTGTGCCAGGCCAAGCAGATGGGCGCGGCCATGGGCGCGTTCGGCACCATCTTCGACGTGGGCCACGCCTCGGGACCCATCCTGGGCGGGCTCCTGGTGGGAGCCCTGGGCTACGGCCCGGCCTTCGCCATCCTGGGCGCCATCCTGCTGGCCGCCACCCCCGTGTTCCTCCTGGGCATGCGGGAGCAGGCCGCAGCCTGAGCGGAATGCCGATAAAAAAAGGCCCCCCTCCTGTCGGAGGGGGGCCTTGCTTGAGGTTGAACCCGCCGGGGCTATTCTTCTTCCTTGGCCCCGCCCTTTTCCTTGGGCGCCGGGAAGGCGGCGGCCAGGGCGTTCAGGTAGGCCCAGGAGTCGTCCACCTGCTTCTGGATGCCCGCCACGTCGGATTCGGCCAGGTGGCGGAAGCGGCGCTGCACCTTGAGGTAGTCCAGCACCGGCTTGGGCTTGGCCACCTTCTTGGTGATGTTGTAGCGGCCGCCGATGACCTCGTAGAGCGGGAAGACGTTGGTCTCCACCGCCAGCTTGGCCAGGCTGATGCCGATCTCGGGCTTGCAGCCCCAGCCGGTGGGGCACACCGAGTAGATGTGCAGGTAGGCCGGGCCGTCCACGGCCATGGCCTTGCGCACCTTGTTCATGAGGTCCAGGTGGTAGGCCGGCGAGCAGGTGGCCACGTACGGGATGTCGTGGGCCGCGCAGATGGCCGGCAGGTTCTTCTTGCGGGTGGACTGGCCGATGCTCTTCTTGCCCGCGGGCGAGGTGGTGGTCGTCGCGCCGAAGGGCGTGGACGAGGAGCGCTGCACGCCGGTGTTCATGTACGCCTCGTTGTCCAGGCAGACGTAGATGAACTTGTGCCCGCGCTCCAGAGCGCCGGACAGGGCCTGCAGGCCGATGTCCGCGGTGGCGCCGTCGCCGGCGAAGGCCAGCACCGTGGGCAGGGGGCCCTTGCGCTTGCCCTTGCGGGTCATGGCCGTAAGCGCGGCCTCGATGCCCGAGGCCACGGCCCCGGCGTTCTCGAAGGCCACGTGAATCCAGGGCGTCTTCCAGGCGGTCTGGGGGAAGGAGGAGGTGATGATCTCCATGCACCCCGTGGCGTTGCAGACGATGCAGTCCTTGCCCACCGCGCGGGTGACCATGCCCATGGCCAGGACCTCGACGCAACCCTGGCAGGCGCGGTGGCCCGAGGCCACCATGGATTCGCGCGGCACGTTCTTGCCGGTGATCTTCTGGTATCCGGAGAGGTCCACGTCCCTAAGCATTGCTCTTCACCCCCCAGATGACGTAGTCGTCCTTGATTTTCCCGCCCTTGGCCAGGGCGTACATCTCTTCGAAGTCCTTGACTGACACGTCGCGGCCGCCCAGGCCGGCCACGATGTTGTAGATCTTCGGGGCGTTCTTGTCGCCGTAGAACAGGCTCTTGATCTCGGTGGCCACCGGGCCGCACACCCCGCCGGGGGACAGGGCGCGGTCGATGACCACGACCTTGGCGGCGTCCTTGAGGGCCTTCTTCATCTCTTCCTTGGGGAAGGGACGCCACAGGCGCAGCCGGACCTGGCCCACGTCCTGCTTGGCGGCGATCAGGTTGTCCACCGCGGTCATGGCGGTCTCGCCCAGGGAGCCCATGGTCACGAACACGGTCTTGGCCTTCTTCTTCCCGTTGCACTCCACCATCGCGTACTTGCGGCCGGTGTGCTTGCCCCAGGCCGCCAGCACTTCCTTGACCACGTCCTTGGAGTCCCACAGGGCCTGCTCGTACTGCTTCTTGGCCTCCATGTAGACCTCGGGCACGCCCACCGGGCCCATGCTCACGGGCTTCTTGGGGTTCAGGGTCAACTGGGGCTTGTAGTCGGGCAGGAAGGCCTTGACCTCGGCCTTGTCCATGAACTCGATGGGCTCGATCATGTGGGTGAGGATGAACCCGTCCATGTTCACGCCCACGGGCAGGAGCACCCGCTTGTCCTCGGCGATGCGGAAGGCGCAGATGGTGAGGTCGAAGGACTCCTGGCCGTTCTCGCAGAAGATCTGGATCCAGCCGGTGTCGCGCTCGGCCATGATGTCCGAGTGGTCGTTCCAGATGGAGATGGGGCCGGACAGGGAGCGGTTGGCGATGGTCATGACGATGGGCAGCCGCATGGACGGCGCGATGAACATGATCTCGTGCATGAGGGCCAGGCCCTGGGCCGAGGTGGCGGTGTAGGTCCGCGCGCCCGTGGCCGAGGAGCCCACCGCGGCGCTCATGGCCGAGTGCTCGCTCTCCACCGGGATGAAGGCGGCGTCCAGGTCGCCGTTGGCCACGTAGTGGGACAGCTCCTCCACGATGTGGGTCTGGGGGGTGATGGGGTAGGCGGAGACGACGTCCACGTCGCAGAGTTTCACCGCCTCGGCCACGGCCAGGGAGACTTCGATGCCGACGCGCTTGCCCATCACTTCTCCTCCTTGCCCATGCTGATGGCCTCGGTGGGGCATTCGTTGGCGCAGATGCCGCATCCCTTGCAGTAGGACAGGTCGGCGCGGAAGAAGCCGTTCTTGTCCTCCGAGTAGCAGAATTCAGGGCAATAGGTGAAGCATTTTCCGCACTTGATGCATTTCTCCTCGTCCAGCTTGGGGGCGAGGCTTTTCCAGTCGCCGGTCTTGAGTTTGGCCGATGAGCCGGGCTCGAGGATGGCGCAGCCCAGGGCCAGCTTTTGCCAGGCCACGAAGGCGCGATCGGACATGGATGACCTCCTTGCAGATAGGGTCGTCCCCGGTGCGGGGCCGGAATCCAATATTGCTAGCATTAATTCCGAAAAACAAGAAAAGAATTTGACCAACGGACACCTATTCCCGGTGAACGGTTTGCGCAAAAAGGCGCAATCGCCCCAGGCGGGGCGCGGAAGGCAATTGACCCCGTCCGGGGGTGGGGATATACAGTAGCCGGCACGATTGCCATGGGCCGAAATGGGAGGTCCGGCCGGGGGCGTTCCCCGGGGCGGAGGCGGCCCGCAACCAAAGCGGAGGCGGTAATGAAACGTCTTGTCATGTTCCTGTTCTGCGTCGCACTGTGCGCGGCCTGGTCAGTGGCCATGGCTGCCCCGAAGGCCCCTGCGGCCGCATCGAAGCTGGCCTATCTGCCCTCCAAGGTGGTGCAGATGAAACATGAAACCCATGCCAAGGTGGACTGCAAGGCCTGCCACCACGAGCCCGATTTCGGCAAGACCGACGCCGTGAAGAAGTGCTCGGACAAGGGCTGCCACGACTCTCTGGACAAGGCCGACAAGACCGAGAAGTCCCTGTACCAGGCCTTCCACAAGAAGGGCGGCAAGCACGCCTCCTGTCTGTCCTGCCACACCGACGAGGCCGGCAAGATGGACAAGGAGAAGGGCAAGGCCATGAAGGGCTGCAACAAGTCCGTGTGCCATCCGTAAGGACGGCGGCTTTCACAGCGAGAGCAGGCCGCCCCGCCAGGGGCGGCCTCTCTTTTTTGGGGGCTACAGCTTGAAGGTCAGCGCCGGGCCGCCGGCCTGGCGCGGGGGCAGGTTGCCGGGCAGTCCCAGCACGAATTCGCGGATCATGTCCCGCACCCGGCGGTAGTGGACCAGGGCCTCCTCTTCGCTTCCGGCGTCCGCGGCCAGGCGGGGCGGGTCGGGAAAGCCGCGGTGCACCACCGTGGCCCGGCCCGGGAAGTGCGGGCAGTGCGCGTGGGCGTGGTCGCACAGGGTGACGACGTAGTCGAAGTCCAGGTCGGGCAGGTCGTCCAGGGTCTTGGAGGCGTGGCCCGAGATGTCCACCCCGGCCTCGGCCATGGCCTTTATTGCCAAGGGATTCATGCCGTGCCGCTCCACCCCGGCCGAGGCGGCCTCCACCGCGTCGGCCCGCAGGGCGCGGGCAAAGCCCTCGGCCATCTGGGAGCGGCAGGAGTTGCCGGTGCACAGAAACAGGATGCGCAGCTTGGACATGGCGGCCTCCGCAAGGGATAGTCGACCGCTAGTGTAGGCTTCTTGTGTGACGGGACGGTGACGGCGTCAGCGGCCGGCCGGCACCTTGTCCACCAGCCCCTTGAGCAGGGGATAGAGGTTGTCCGCCACCTTGGCCGCGCCCGCCGGGTTGGGGTGGATGCCGTCGGCCTGGTTGAGCTCCGGCCGCATGGCCACGCCCTCCAGCAGGAAGGGCAGGAGGGAGGCCCCGTACCTCCGGGCCAGCCGGGGGTACACCGCGTCGAAGCGGGCCGCGTAGTCCGGCCCGTAGTTGGCCAGGCTGCGCATGCCCGCCAGGAGCACGGGAATCCTCTTTTCGGCCAGCAGGTCGAGCATGGCCGCCAGGTTCTTTTCCAGGTTCTCGGGCGGCATGCCCATGAGCCCGTCGTTGGCGCCCAGCTCCAGCATGGCCACGTCCGGCCGCTCCTTGAGCAGCCAGGGCAGGCGGGCCAGGCCGCCGCCGGAGGTGTCGCCGGAGATGCCGGCGTTGACCATGCGCACCGCATAGCCGTCCCGGCGCAGGCGCTCGGCCAGCAGGTCGGGCACGGACTGCCCGGCGGGCAATCCGTATCCGGCGAACAGGCTGTCGCCCAGGGCCAGGACCGTGACGGGCCGGGCCGGGTCGCCGGCGAAGGCAGGTGCGGCCATGAGCAGGAGGGCGGCCAGGGCCGCGGCCAGACTAGCCTGCAATGCCCATGAGTTCCAGTTCGAAGATGAGGTCCTTGCCGGCCAGGGGATGGTTGCCGTCCAGGGTCAGGCTGGTCTCGGAGGCCACCACCACGGTCATGTGCAGTTCGCCCTGGGGGGTCTGCACCCGCAGCACCTGTCCGGTCTCGGGGTCCAGGCCCGAGGGCAGTTCGGAGCGGTCCACGTCCACCTTGAGGGACTCGTCGCGGGGGCCGTAGGCCTGGTCGCAGGGGATGGTGACCGACTTGGTCTCGCCCACGGCCATGCCCTTGACCCCGTTTTCGAACCCGGGGATCACGAAGCCCTGGCCGATGACGAACTCCAGCGGATCGCGCTCGCGCGAGGAGTCGAACTCGTAGCCGTCGGTGAGGGTGCCGCGGTAGTGGACCTGGACCTTGTCGCCATCCTGGGCGGTTCTGCTCATGCTTGTCTCCCGTGTTTGCAGCCATGGCTGCGTGCGCGCGCCGGATGGCCGGCGCGTCCAAACAGGGAGGTTATACGCTCCCGCGCCCCGCGGCAACCCCCGGCGCCTCGTTGCCGCCTGGGGCAAATTGCCCTACAGTGCGCGCCTGCGGAGGGGTGGCCGAGCGGCCTAAGGCGGCGGTCTTGAAAACCGCTGTGGGGCAACCCACCGGGGGTTCGAATCCCTCCCCCTCCGCCATCTCGACCTGTTTTGCTTATTCCACGCCCCTCATCCTCTCCGCCTTGCCGCCGCCCCCGGAAGTGGCACATCTCCCCAATCGGTGACCGCCCACCGCGAAGCCGGGTCGCCGATCCGGCCTGCCGTCTTCGCCGCCGTGCCCATCGCGGGTGCCGCCGCAGGCGGCACCCGAGCGCTAGCGCTTCCACATCGCACCGGAGTGGGTCTGCAATCGGAGGTGCTATTGCAAAAGCAGAATAAAATATGTCATCACGTAGAAATAGTTTTTCCCATTGCCGGAGCAGCATCCGGGAGATGGCAATAATCGCCGACCACGCCTGGACTGAGAGAAATCCCGGATCCGATCCAAGTCAAGATGGCTGTCGGCCCTGGTGAGCCTCATCCGTACCGGAGGAAAAACCCGGAGGTGCCCAATGGTTCTGGATTCGCTGTGGGCGCAAGTTCTTGTGGCCCTGGCAGGTGGCGGAGCGGCCGAGCTCCTGCACTGGTATGCCCTGTCCCGCAAGCCAGGTGACCTGGAGAAGTACAAAGTCAAACTGGTTTACTGGGTTACGACCGCCGGGATGATCGTGCTCGGCGGGTTCATGCCGCTACTCTATGTCCAGGGCTCGGCCCCGGCGCTGCTGTGCTTCCATCTCGGCGCGGCTACGCCGGTCGTGGTGCAGAAGCTGATCGCCAGCATGCCGTCCGCGGTTGCGTTTCAGGGCGAGGGCGAAGCCTCCCTGCGGAATTTCTTTCGATGGTGATTTCCCATGGAGAAATTGCGCCGCATTGTTTTCGTCAGCCTGACCGGCGACCCTCCCGTGGGCCAGGCCCTTGATCCCCTGCCCGATCCGCAGGCTGTCGCCGAAGTAGTGCGCACGGCGTTTTCGCCCTTCCTCGCCGAAGACGGCGGGTTCGAGGTGTTGTACGAGGGCGGTTCCGTCGTCCCCCCCCAGGCCGGGCTCATCGTGGTGTATGCCTTCGGGCACGCCTGGCTCGGGCCGGAAGGGCCGCAGACCTCCAGCCGCACCGGTGATGGCGCTCTCCTGGAAGATGCCCGCAACTTGCTGGCCCGTCTCGTCCCTGCCACGGCAGCCGACCGGACCATCCTGATCCTCGATTGCTGCCATGCCTCGGCATTCGATCGGTTCATTACCCCGCCGCATGTTCCCCGTCTTGCGGTCTATGCGTCCGGGGCCGAGGAAAAGGCGATCACCCTGACCGGAGAGCAGGCCAGCCGGCTCAGCTTGGCGTTTTCGGAAAAGCTCGCAGGCAAGGGCGGCACGGTCGACTTCGTTCGCAAGGTTGGCGAGATTGCCGAGGCGCTCGATGCGGACGGCGTTCTGCGAGGTCAGGCGGTAAGCTACCGTATGAACGGGAGCATGATCATCCTCGGACGCAGCGAGGTGAAGGCCGGACGGAGGCGTGAACGCACGGTGGCGGTCATCCGCAACGTTCTGCTCGTGGCCGGGGCGGTCGTGGCGGGAGCCTTGATCACGCTGGCCTGGTATTATCGGACCCATGCCTTGATCGAGATCGACCTGGCCGGGCTGACCGAGATCGCCGAGGGCATCCGCCTGGTCGCCAGTGAGGAGGACCCGCCGCGCAACGGCAGCCGCATCATCGTCGACCAGGCCGTCGCCGCGAGCCGCGTCCGCCTGTGGCTGCCGGCATCGGATGTGATCGTTCGCATCAAGGCGGGATACAAGGACAATGCCGAGAGGGCTCTGGGGTTTCACCTGAACCTACAACCCGGATTCGCTCCGGAGGCCAAGGCGATCACCCTCACGCTCCCGTCGGCTGAAGAGGTCCGGGCTCATCCGCGCATGGCGTTCATCCCGGCCGCGGGCTGGTTCCACGGCAGGGAGCGGGAGGCGCGGACGAGCACGCGTCCTTTCTGGATAGACATCCAGCCGCCGACCGTCGCGGAATACCTTGAGATCGCGGAGGGCCTCATGGAGGAGGGAAAGCTCCAGAGAGAGGATTCGTACATCCTCACCGCCCGGCAGGTGAGCAGCGCGGTCGACAATGTCGGTCTCGGCCAGTTGAAGACGCTCAACAAGGACCTCGGTGCGATCCTCGGGGTCATAGAGGCAGCCAACTCGCCAGAGGTCACGGCGCCGGGCGACATCGCCGTCGGCCTCGGCGACCTGCCCTGTGATACCTGCCCGGCGCCGATGACCCGCCAGGAAGCGGAGCTCTATTGCGCCTCTCGCCACATGCGTTTACCGACCGACCTGGAATGGGAGCTTGCGGTGCGCGGGGTCGACGGCCGTGTCTATCCCTGGGGCAACCAATTCGACGAGCAGCGTGCGAACGTGCCCGGGCTGCCCGGGAAGGGGGACCCCTCGCCGGCCCTGAAGCCGGTCGCAGCCTACCCTGACGAGCGAAGCCCCTTCGGCCTGAGGGACACGGTGGGCAATGCGGGGGATTGGGTTGTCAACGAGAGCGGACCGTACGAGCGTGTCTACATGGGGGCGACCTACAGCTTCAACCAGGAAGACGCGACGGCCTTCCGCCTGTTGCCGGTCACCGACGAGGACTCCCTGGTCCGGGAGATCACGGCGCGGTGCGTGGCCGGGAATCCGGTTCCCGCGCGGCGCTGACCAGTTCCGGCCAGGCGTGACGACGGTTGCGCCGGCTTTCCCCTCGCCCTGGCCCCTCCTCCCGTGCTAGCCTGCTCCGAAAAGGAGTTTCGGCATGGTCATGAGTCCTTCCCTGGCCGACCGGGCCGCCGGGGCCGTCGCAGGTGCATTGATCGGCGACGCCCTGGGGCTGGGGCCGCACTGGTACTACGACCTGGAGGCCTTGCGCCGGGATTTCGGGCCGTGGATAGACGGGTACACCGAGCCCAAGGCGGGACGCTACCACGCGGGTCTCAAGGCCGGGGACCTGTCCCAGTCCGGGCTCATCTGCCTGGAGCTCTTGCGCTCCCTGGTGGAGCAGGGCGGTTGGGACCGGGAGGACTTCACCGCCCGGCTGGACCGGAAGTTCCTGGCCCACATGGACGGCACGCCCTATTCCGGCCCGGGCGGGTACACCAACCAGGGCCTGCGCGACGCGTATGCCGCGCGCCAGGCCGGCCGCCCCTGGGACGAGGCCGGGGGCTATGCGGACACCACCGAGGCTGCGGAGCGGGCCCTGTTCGTGGCCGCGGCCCTGGCCCTGGACCCCATGGCCGGGGCCCTGGCCGCGCGGGAGAACATCCTGCTCACCCACGCCGATCCCTTCGTGGCGGCCCTCAGCCTGTCCTTCGCCATCGTGGTGGCCGCAGTGGTGCGCGGCGACAGCCTGGACGGCGGCCTGGGCGGCAGGTTGTACGCCATGGTCGAGCGCCGCGAACTGCCCTTCACCCACGTGGTCCTGGCCGAGAAGAAGGGCACGTTCCAGGGCGAGCCCCGGGCGGCCACGGCCGCGCTCACCACGCCCGACGGGCTGCTCTTTCCCTCCCACGTCTGGGCCGCGGCCAAGGACCCGGACGTGCGCATCGAGCCGGCCTGGAAGGCCAGCCTGGTCTACGGCCTGCCGTGCAGCATCGTCTGCCAGCTTCCGGCTGCCTACTACCTGGCCGCGCGGTTCGAGGACGACTTCGAATCGGCCGTGCTGCACGCGGTGAACGGCGGGGGGCAGAACATGTCCCGGGCCATGCTCGCGGGCGGCCTGGTGGGCGCGCGGGTGGGCCTGGCCGGCATCCCGGCGCGGTTCGTCTCGGGCCTCGGCGGCGGGCCGGAGTTGGCGGCCCTGGCCCGGGAACTGGGCCGGCAGGCCGCGGGGCGGGCCGGATAGGGCCAGGCGCTACCACTGGATTTCACAAGCCGGTTCCCGTACAAGCAGAGCAACCATGCGCGCATCACGGTTTCTGCTGCCCCTGTTCCTGGCCGTCGTTCTCCTGGCGGCATCTCCAGGCGCGGCAGCCCCGGAGGGGCCGGCTGCGGCCGGGTCCGGCCGCGACGCCATCACCGTGGTGCTGGACGACAACTACCCGCCTTACATCTTCCGCGACGCCGAGGGCAGGCTGCAAGGGCTCCTGGTGGACCAGTGGCGGCTGTGGGAGACGCAGACCGGGGTGGCGGTGGTGCTCATGGGCATGGACTGGGGCGACGCCCAGAGGCACTTCCTGACCGGCAAGGCCGACGTCATCGACACCATCTTCCTGACTCCGGAGCGGGTCCCGTTCTACGAGTTCACCAAGCCCTACGCCCACCTGGATGTCCAGGTCTTCGCCCGGGAGGACCTGGGCGGCATCGCCGACCTGGCCGCGCTGAGCGGGTTCGTGGTGGGGGTCAAGCGGGGGGACGCCAGCAACCCGGTGCTGCGCGCCGGCGGGGTGGCCAGCCTGCGGGAGTACGACAGCTACGAGCAGGTCATCCGGGCGGCCCGGCGGGGCGAGGTCCACGTGTTCTGCATGGACAAGCCCCCGGCCCTCTACTACCTGTACAAGCTGGGCATGGAGCGGGAGTTCCGCCTGTGCTTCACCCTGGGCTCCGGGGAATTCCACCGCGCGGTGCGCAAGGGCCGCCGCGACCTGCTCAACCTGGTGGAGTCCGGGTTCGCCGCCATCCCGCCGGCCCACCTGGCCGAGGCCGAAAAGAAATGGCTGGGCTCTCCCCTGGGCGCCCCTCCCGCCCTGCGCCACCTGTTCCTGGCCCTGGCCGGGGCCGGCGGGGTGGTGCTGGTCCTGGGAGCCTTCATCCTGGTCTTGCGCCGCACCGTGCGCCGCCAGACCGCCCGGCTGAACGAGCTCCTGGACGAGGTGCGCAGCAGCGAGGAGCGCTGGAGCTTCGCCCTGGAGGGCGCGCGGGACGGGGTCTGGGACTGGGACATCCCCACCGGCAAGGTGTTCCAGTCGCTGCGCTGGATGGAGATGCTCGGGTACGCCGAGAGCGAAATCGGCAACAGCATCGAGGAATGGCTGAACCGGGTCCACCCGGACGACAGCAGCCGGGCCTATGCCGACCTGGGCCGCCACCTGCGCGGCGAGACGCCGTTCTACGAGTGCGAGTTCCGGATCCGGTGCAAGGACGGCTCCTACCGCTGGGTGCTGTCCCGCGGCAAGGTCATGGAGCGGCTTGAGAACGGCTCGCCCCGGCGGATCATCGGCACCCTGCGGGACGTGAGCCACGCCAAGCAGGCCGAGGCCGCCCTGGCTCAGAGCGAGGACCGCTACCGCCAGCTCTTCGAGATGGAGTCCGACGCCATCGTGCTCATCGAGAACCAGGGGGGCCGGATCCTGGAGGCCAACCAGGCCGCCTGCCTGCTCTACGGCTACACCCGGAGCCGGCTTCTGGCCATGCACAACTACGACCTCTCGGCCGAGCCGGACGAGACCCGCCGCGCCACCCGGGAGGGAGACACCCTGGTGCCCATCCGCTGGCACCGCAAGCAGGACGGCACGGTGTTCCCGGTGGAGATCACCGGCCGGCATTTCGAGTGGGAGGGCCGGCCGGTGCACATCGCGGCCATCCGGGACGTCTCCGCCCGCCTGGACATGGAGAGCCGGCTCCTGGCCGCCAAGGACGCCGCCGAGGCGGCCAACCGGGCCAAGGGCGAGTTCCTGGCCAACGTGAGCCACGAGCTGCGCACCCCCCTGAACGGGGTGCTGGCCATGCTCCAGCTCCTGGACGCCCAGCCCCTGGACCCGGAGCGCAGGGAGCTGGTGCAGACCGCCCTGGAATCCGGCCGGGGGCTCCTGCACATCATCAACGACATCCTCACCTTCGCCCGCATCGAGGCCGGCCGCCTGGAGATCCTGCGCGAGCCCGCGGACCTGCGGGCCATCCTGTCCTCCCTGCAGCGGGCCTTCCGCTACGAGGCCGACAGACGGGGGCTCAGCCTGGCGGTGCAGGTCCACGAGTCCGTGCCCCAGCGCCTGCTGGCCGACCCCGGGCGGCTGCGCCAGATCCTGTTCAACCTCATCGGCAATGCGCTCAAGTTCACCGAGTCGGGCGGGGTGGAGGTGGAGGCCCGCATGCTGCCGCACTGCCCGGCCCGGGGCGAACTCTGCCTGCTGGTCAGCGTGGCGGATTCCGGCATCGGCATTCCCCCCGGGATGCTGGACGCGGTGTTCGAGCCCTTCACCCAGGCCGACGGCTCCCTCACCCGGCGCCGGCAGGGCGCGGGCATCGGCCTGGGGATCGTGCGCGCCCTGGTGCGGCTGATGCACGGGACCCTGGCCGTGGACAGCGAGGAAGGGCGGGGCACCACCCTGTACGTCACCATCCCCTGCGGGCAGGTGGCGAACCTCCCGGCCGTGCCGCAGGCCCCGGAGCCCGAGCCGGCTGCGGAGTTCCCCGGCCTGCGGGTGCTCCTGGCCGAGGACGACCGGGTCAACCGGTTTGCGGCCGTCCGCTTCCTGGAGGGCCTGGGCTGTACGGTGCGCACCGCCGCCGACGGCCGGCGCGCCCTGGAGCTGCTCCGGCAGGAGGAATTCGACCTGCTCATCGTGGACATCCAGATGCCCGAGATGGACGGGCTGGCCGTGGCCCGGGAGGTGCGCGCCGGGGAGGGGCCGGGGGGCAAGCCCCATCTGCCCATCCTGGCCATGACCGCCCACGCCATGCCCGGAGACCGGGAGAAGTACCTGGCCGCCGGCATGGACGGGTACGTGTCCAAGCCCGTGGAGGTGCCCGAGCTGGCCCGGGCCATGGCCGCGGTTTTGCGCTGACGCCCCGCGCCGTCCGGCGCGGACGACTCTCCCCCCATAGTGTCTCGGTTCTCCCTGCGGTTGGGCAGGTTGGGAAGTTTTTTGGGCAAAATGTACCCTTGTGGGTAGAAAATGCCCAAGAAACTTAGGGGCATACCCTATCGACACCAACCGGGTGCAGGGATAACCATCACGTCCCAAAGCGGAATACCCTGTTTCCAGGCTTGTGCGGGAGAACCAGCGCCCTGCCGATGCGGCGGCAGGCCTTCCGCAACCACCTTCCAAACAGCACGGGAGGCCGCATGGTCGACGACGCGCAATACCCCGAGGGATTGTTCGCCGAATCCAGCAACGTCCGGAAAACGGCAGAGATCAACAGCTATGAAGTCCAGAAACTGGCTGACTCCGTTCGTCTTCTGGAAAACACGGTCAAGGAGCTGCGCAAGGACATTCTGACCATACGGGACGACTTGTCCGGCAAGGCGTGATGGGAGGTTTTCGCGGCGTAGGTACGTTTCCAGGGGACAACTTACAGGAGCACGACGAATGTTTCAGTGGAACAAGAGCAACGATGTTCTGGGCACGGTGAACCGGGGCAATCCGGCCGAGTCGGGTTTGTGCACTTTGTGCCGCGCCGATTGCGCCGGAAAGTGCGAGACCTGGATGTCCAGCCTCAAGGGACGCCAGATGCTGTACCCGCGCGATTTCGGCTTGGTCACCGCAGGCAGCGCCAACACCACGCACGTGGGCGTCAACTACAATGCCCTGCGCATCCAGGGATACAATTACGGCGCCACGGGCATGAAGGGGCGCTCCACCAGCCCGGATGACTGCCTGTTCACCAATGTCAGCCTGGAAACCAAGTTCGGCAACGGCTGCAAGACCACAAGCCGGATGCCGCTCATGACCGGGGCTCTCGGTTCCACCTTCATAGCGGCCAAGTACTGGAATTCGTTCGCTATCGGTTGCTCCCTGGTGGGCATACCCATCGTCATCGGCGAGAACGTCGTGGGCGTGGACCGCAAGTCCACCATAGCCGAGGGGCGGATCAAGGAATCGCCCGAACTCGACCGCCGGCTGGACGTCTACATGCGCTACCACGACGGGTACGGCGCCATCATCGTGCAGCTCAACGTGGAGGACGCCCGCAACGGCGTGGCCGAGTACGTCATCGACAAGTACGGGGACAAGGTCTTCATCGAGCTGAAATGGGGCCAGGGCGCCAAGAACATCGGCGGCGAGATCGAGGTCACCACCCTGGACTACGCCCTGTTCCTCAAGAAGCGCGGCTACCTCCTGGATCCCGACCCGGAGCTGGAGGAAGTGCAGGCCGCCTACCGGGCCGGCAACATCAAGGGCTTTGCCCGGCACAGCCGGCTGGGCTACACCGATCTCACCTCGGCCGAGGCGGTGGAGGCGAGCTTCCTGGAGAACGTGGCCCGGCTGCGCAGCCTCGGGTTCAAGCGCATCTCCCTGAAGACCGGCTCCTACGGCATGCAGGCCCTGGCCATGGCCATCAAGTACGCCTCCGAGGCCGGGCTGGACCTGCTCACCATCGACGGCTCCGGCGGCGGCACGGGCATGAGCCCCTGGAACATGATGGAGACCTGGGGCGTTCCCTCGATCCTCATCCATTCCAAGGCGTGGGAGTATGCCTCCCTGCTCGCCAGCCGGTCCCGCAACGTGGTGGACCTGTCCTTTGCCGGCGGCCTGGCCCGCGAGGACCACATCTTCAAGGCCCTGGCCCTGGGCGCGCCCTTCGTCAAGATGGTGTGCATGGGCCGCGGGCTGATGATCCCCGGCTTCCTGGGCACCAACATCGAGGGGGCCCTGCACCCCGAGCGCCGCGCCGACATCAACGGCAACTGGGACAGCCTGCCCAAGACCGTCAAGGACATCGGCGAGGAGCCCGGGCAGATATTCGCCGGCTACAGCCAACTGGAGAAGCGGCTCGGCTCCAAGGGGGTCAAGGAGCTGCCCTTCGGGGCCATCGCCACCTACACCCTGGCCGACAAGCTCGGCGCCGGGCTGCAGCAGCTCCTGGCCGGAGTGCGGA
>DKEU01000101.1:0-10976 GCA_002452635.1 Desulfovibrionaceae bacterium UBA6814
CGTGGGCGGCCTGCCCGAGAAGATGGACATGGCCCTCATCGAGCCCCTGCGCGAGCTGTTCAAGGACGAGGTGCGCAAGGTGGCGGTGGAGCTGGGCCTGCCCGACTTCATCATCTGGCGGCACCCCTTCCCCGGGCCGGGCCTGGCCATCCGGGTCATCGGCGAGATCACCCCGGAGCGGCTGGACATCCTGCGCCGCGCGGACAAGATCGTGCAGGCGGAACTGCACGCCGCGGACTGGTACCGCAAGGTTTGGCAGGGATTCGCGGTGCTTCTGCCCCTCAAGACCGTGGGGGTCATGGGCGACGACCGCACCTACGAGCACGTCATCGCCCTGCGGGTGGTGGACAGCCTGGACGCCATGACCGCGGACTGGTCCCGCCTGCCCACCGAGATCCTGGCCCGCATGTCCAACCGCATCATCAACGAGGTCAAGGGCGTCAACCGGGTGGTGTTCGACATCTCCTCCAAGCCGCCCAGCACCATCGAGTGGGAATAGCGGACCTTCGTCCCGGGAGCACTGCGCATGTTCGGCATCGGAAGCACGGAACTCATGGTCATCCTGGTGGTGGCCATCATTGTCATCGGCCCGACCAAACTGCCCAAGATCGCCCGCGGCGTGGGCAAGGCCTTCGGCGAGTTCAAGCGCGCCAGCAACGACCTGAAGCGCACCATCGACCACGAGGTCGACCGCATCGAGCGCGAGGAGAAGACCCAGAAGGCCAAGGTCGAGCTCCTGGCCGAGGACGCCCCCGCGCCCAAACTCGCGCCTGAACCGGCCCCGGCGGCCGCGGCTGCTCCGGCCGACGCCAAGCCCGACGCCAAGCCCGACCCCAAGCCCGACCCCAAGAAGGACCAGGCATGAGCGAGCAGGATTCCCCCCGGGACCCCGCCCTGGAGCCGGAAGGCCCGCAGGGGGCGGATGGGCCCGCGGGCCAGCAGGAGGCCGCCGATACGCCTGCGGCCGCGCCCGCGGCCGACGCCGGCCCAGGCATCGACGATCCCTGCCTGTACGACGAGTCCGGGTCCGTTCCCGCTGAGGACCCCGAGCCCGACGCCGAGGCCGTAGCTCCCCAGGGCCCCGCCGGCCCTGACGGCCCGGACGCGGCCGAGTCCCTGCCCGAGCCCGCTGCCGATTCCGTCCCGGCCGAGGCCGAGGGCGCTGTCCCGGCAGCGGCCACCGGCGGCGGCGGGGAGGGCGGCGGCTCCGGAGATGACGCCGGGGAGGGCGAGGAAGACCTGCCCGAGATGGGCCTCATCGACCACCTGAACGACCTGCGCAAGCGCCTGACCCGCAGCGCCCTGGCCGTGTTCGTGGGCTTCCTGGCCTGCTACGCCTTTGCCGAGGACATCTTCAACTTCCTGCTGGTGCCGCTCAAGCCCTACCTGCCCGAGGGCAGCGGCCTGATCTTCACCAGCCCGCCCGAGGCCTTCTTCACCTACATGCTGGCCGCGGCCGTGGCCGGGCTCTTCCTCATGAGCCCCTTCGTGTTCTACCAGCTCTGGCAGTTCATCGCCCCGGGCCTGTACTCCCACGAGCGCAAGTGGATCATCCCCATCGCCCTGTGTTCGGCGGTGTTCTTCGCGAGCGGGGCCTGCTTCGCCTATTTCGTGGTCTTCCCCTACGCCTTCCAGTTCTTCATGAGCTACACCACGGACCTCATCCACGCCCAGCTCAAGATGGAGGAGTACTTCTCCTTCACCCTGAAGCTGCTGGTGGCCTTCGGCATCTGCTTCGAGCTGCCGCTGTTCGTGTTCTTCCTGGCCCGGCTGGGCATGGTCACGGCCAAGAGCCTGCGCAAGTTCCGGCAGTACGCCATCCTCATCATCTTCATCGCCGCGGCCATCCTGACCCCGCCCGACGTGGTCTCCCAACTGGCCATGGCCTGTCCGCTCCTGGTGCTCTACGAGCTGTCCATCTGGGTGGCCCACTTCTTCAGCACCAAGAAGGACGCGCCCGAGGAGCCGGCAGCCGCCGAGGCGGCAGAGGGAAAGGCCGCAGAGAAGGCCGGCTAACGGAAATCTTTGACCTCCCCGGCCCGGGGATGGCACAATCGGGACAACGCACCCAGCGAGGGAGGAAGGCCATGCCGCGCATCGCCCGCGTCGAACGCGCCACCAAGGAGACCCAGATCACCGTCGAGATCAACCTCGACGGCACGGGCCGGACCGACCTGGACACCGGCATGGGGTTCGTGGACCACATGCTCACCCTGTTCGCCTTCTGGGCCGGGTTCGACCTCAAGGCCACCTGCCAGGGCGACCTGGAGGTGGACGCCCACCACTCGGTGGAGGACGTGGGGCTGGCCCTGGGTCAGGCCCTGTCCGAGGCCCTGGCCGACAAGGCCGGCATCGGCCGGGTGGGCATGGCCAAGGTGCCCATGGACGAGGCCCTGGCCGAGGTGGTGGTGGACATCTCCGGACGCCCCTACCTGGTCTACTGCGACGACGCGGTCCCGGCCCTGGTGGCCGGCGAGGAAAAGGCCGTGTGGCGCGAGTTCTTCAAGTCCGTGGCCTTCAAGGCGGGCATGAACCTGCACATCCACTACCTCTACGGCCTCAACGCCCATCACCTGCTGGAGTCGGCCTGCAAGGGCTTCGGGCTGGCTATGCGCCAGGCCACGGCCCAGACCCGCGCCGGGGCCTTCTCCACCAAGGGGAGCCTGGACTGACATGAACACGCGCCCGCTGCTGCGTCCGTTCCTGCTTTGGGCCCTGGCCGCCTGCCTGCTGCTTCCCGCCTGCGTGAACCGCCAGGCCCCCCGCGCCGCGTCCAAGGTGGGCGGCACCCTGGCCGTGGCCGCCTTCACCCAGCCGCAATTCGACTGGGAGCTTTTGGCCGGCTACATCCCGGACAACACCCCCCAGGTGGACGCCAAGGTCCTGGCCGACCTGGACGAGCGCCTGGGCGCCGGCCTGGCCGCCAACAAGAAGCTCGCCGCGCTGCCCGCCCGGCTCACTCGCCAGTGCCAGGAGATCGCGGTGTTCGAACAGAAGGGCTCGCGCTCCTCGGCCCTCAAGTACTGGCTGGAAGTGGGCGCGTGCATGGGCGCCGACGCCATCCTGGTGCCCCAGCTCATCTACCTGGCCGAACGCGACGGCAGCGAGATGAGCGTGCGCACCCCGGCCTCGGTCATCCTGGACCTCTTCCTGGTGGACGTGAAGAACCAGGCCCTGGCCGGCCGCTTCCATTTCGACGAAACCCAACTGTCCCTGACCGAGAATCTCCTGGACGCGGGCAAGTTCGTGCGCCGCGGCGGCAAGTGGATCACCGCGGCCCAACTGGCCGGCGAGGGCATCGAGGCGGGACTCACGGAGCTCGGCCTCAAATGATCATCTTCCCGGCGGTGGACATCAAGGACGGGCGCTGCGTGCGCCTCAAGCAGGGCCTGGCCGACCAGGTCACGGTCTTCAACCACGACCCCGCGGCCGCGGCCCGCCACTGGGTGGACCTGGGCGCGCAGTTCCTGCACGTGGTGGACCTGGACGGCGCCTTCTCCGGCCTGCCCCGCAACTTCGACCTCATCCGCCGCATCTGCACCACCGTGGACGTGCCCGTGCAGCTCGGCGGCGGCATCCGCGACCTGGACACCGCCCGCGCCTACATCCGCGCCGGGGTGCACCGGCTCATCATCGGCACCATGGCCCTGGCCGAGCCCGCCACCTTCGCCGCCCTGTGCGACGCCCTGCCCGGCAAGATCGGGGTGTCCCTGGACGCGGTGGACGGCCGGCTCAAGACCAAGGGCTGGGTCGAGGACTCGGGCCTCACCGTGCACGACGTCATCCCCCGCCTGGAGGCCGACGGCGCGACCTTCCTGGTCTACACCGACATCGCCCGCGACGGCATGCACGCCGGCGTGAACCTGGACGCCATGCGCGACCTGCTGCACTCCACCACCCTGCCGGTCCTGGCCGCGGGCGGGGTCTCCACCCTGGACGACATCAAGAACCTCTTCCCCCTGGCCGCCGAAGGCCTGGAAGGGGCCATCACCGGCCGCGCCATCTACGAGGGCACCCTGGACCTCCAGGAAGCCCTGGCTTGGCTGGAATCGCAACAAGCTGAAGCGTAACCAAGGGGAGAGGGGAACCCCTTTTCCTAGCGGAGAAAAGGGGTTCCCCTCTCCCCTCGGGCTCCCCTCTCCCTTCCCCAAAAACCGCTGTCATGTTCCTTTCCTGGAACGGCCGGGCTTGCCTTGGCCGATTGCGTGCGTATAGTCCCTGATGGGCGAGACGCACCCTTAGCAAGGAGAACTGCCGTGAAGACCGTCCAAGTGAAAGGCATGAGCTGCCAGCACTGCGTCATGAGCGTGACCAAGGCCCTGAACGCGGTGCCCAACGTCAAGGACGTGAACGTGGACCTGGGGGCCGGCAAGGCCACCTTTGCCGAGGCCGGGCCCGTGGACCTGGAGGCCGTGAAGAAGGCCATCACCGACGCGGGGTTCGAGGTCGGCGCGTAAGGCGCTGGAAGATGAGCAGCAAGAAGCCGCGGCCCGGAAGGGTCGCGGCTTTTTCATTGACTTCCGGCCCGGAGTTGTTACACGAAATGTAGCCATATTGTCGAACATGGAGGACGCCATGCGGCTCATCAGTGATCGGGACTTGCGCAACACCCCGGGCAAGGTGCGCGAGGCGCTGGCCCAGGGCGACGTGGTGGTGACCAGCCGGGGCAAGCCCTACGCCCTCATGCTGCCCATCACCGACCCTGACCGGCTGGACGAGGCCTTGCTCCTGGCCAGTCGCTTGCGCGCGCAACTGGCCCTGTCCCGCATCCGGGCCAAGGCCGCGACCGGCGACATGGATCGGATGAGCATGGAGGACATCGACGCCGAGATCCGCGCCGAGCGTCGGGAGCGGAAGGCCCGCACCCCGTGATCGCGGTGCTGGACACCAACGTCCTGGTGTCGGGCCTCTTGCACGTGCATTCCACGCCCGGCCGGGTGCTGGACGTGGTGCTGCTGGGCCGCATCCAGCCGGCCTTCGACGACCGCATCCTGGCCGAATACGCGGCCGTGCTGGCCCGCCCCCGCTTTGCCTCGGCCATCAGCGGAGAGGACCGCGACAGCATCTTGAACCATGTCCGGCGGGTCGGTCGGCACGTGGCGGCTGGCCCATTGCCCGGGTTGGGCCCGGCCGGGCTGCCTGATCCCGATGATCTGTGTTTTGCCGAGGTGGCCGTGGCGGCCGGCGCACAGGCAATTATCACCGGCAATGCGCGCCATTTCGTCTTTTTCGCGGATAATCCTTGGAAGGTCGAGGTGCTGGCCCCGGGCGAAGCCCTGGATCGGCTCTGCGCCGAAAGCTAGCGCATTTCACGCTTGAAACAAGCGGAAGAATTGAAATGATATCCTATCATTTCAAGGAAATGCACAAGAGCATCTAACGCTTTTCAAGCGTAAGATGCTCTAGACCCGCAGGGTGGCCAGGAGGCGCTTGGGGTGGAGCAGCAGGTCCAGGCCGGCGCGGATGTCCGGGACCGTGACGTGCGCGGCGGCCAGGGCCTCCCGGTGCGCGCCCTCGGGGCCCAGGATAGCCACGCCAAGGCCCGCCTCGGCCAGCATGAGCCGGTCGTTGCGGCCGTTGCCCATGGCTGCGCAGCTTGCCGCCCCCAGCCCCTCCAGCACCTCCAGCTTGGCCCGGTCCTCGGGGCCGGGCGGGAGGATCCGGACCTCCGCGGGCAGCCCGGCCAGGGCCTGGCGCACCGTGCCGAAGGTGTCCGCCGTGACCACGAGAAGGGAAAGGTCCAGGGCCAGGGCGCACAGCCGCTCGGTCACCCCGGGCAGGAGCGCGCCGTCCAGGGCCAGGGTGCCGTTGTAGTCCAGCACCAGGTGCGAGAGGGCCAACCGGCCGGTTCCCGGGATGTCCAACTCGAGCATGGCGGCCTCCTCTAGAACAGTTCTTCCATGAGCCCGGCCAGGGTCTCGCCCCGCTCCAGGTCCTCCCGGCCCAGCCGGGCGGACACCTGGCCCTCGCGCAGCACCAGCAGCCGGTCCGCCAGCCGCGCCGCGGCCGGCAGGCTGTGCGACACCACCACCAGGGCATACCGCTCCTTGAGCCGGATGAGCAACTCCTCGATGCCCCGGGCGGCCAGGAAGTCCAGGGAGGCGGTGGGCTCGTCCAGGAGCAGGAGCTCCGGCCGCAGGGCCAGGGCCCGGGCCAGGCACAGCCGCTGCTGCTGGCCGCCGGACAGCTCCAGGGCCGGGACGGAGAGCCGGTCCTTGACCTCGTCCCACAGCCCCGCCTCGGCCAGGGCCGCATGGGCCGACAGCCGGGCCTCGCCCCGGGACTGGCCCAGCACCTGGCGCAGGGGCATGGTCAGGTTGCGCTCCACGGACAGGGGCAGCAGGTTGGGGGTCTGGAACACCATGCCCACCCGCCGCCGCAGCTCGGTCACGGGCAGGCCGTCGCCGTAGGCGTCCACCCAGTCCTTGCCCAGCCGGATGCGCACCGACCCGCTGGTGTGCGCGCCCTCGAAGCACTCGTTTAGGCGGTTCAGGGCGCGCAGGAGCGTGGTCTTGCCCGAGCCGGACCGACCCACCAGCACCGTGGCCGCGCAGGCCGGGATGTCCAGGTCCACCCCGTGCAGCACCTCGCGGCCCGCGAACGCGACCCGCAGGCCGCGCAACTCGGCGGCGTTTTCCGTCGCCTTCATGGCCGGTCGCCGCCTTTCCATCGCCGCTCCAGGGTGCGGTGCGCGGTCCGGGCGCCGAGCAGGAGCAGGGTGGTGCAGGCCAGCAGCGCCAGGGCCGCGCCCCAGGCCCGGTCCAGGTCCGCCGGGGTCTGGTGCTGCGCGGCCAGGAAGAAGATGGTGAAGGGCAGGGCCTCGAACTTGCCCGTAAGCCCCGAGGGCAGGCCCGAGCCCGCCACCGCGCCGGTGAGCATGATGACCGCGGTGTCCTCCGCGGCCCGGCCGCAGGCCAGGATCACCCCGCCCAGGATGCCCCGCCCGGCCGCGGGCAGGAGCACCGAGCGCACGTCCTGCCAGGGGTCCAGGCCCAGGCTCGGCCCCAGCAGGCGCACCGGTTCGGGCAGGCCCTCCAGGGCCGCGGCCGTGGCGCTGGCCACGTAGGGCAGCACCAGCAGCGCGATGCACCCCGCGGCCAGGAGCAGGGAGGTGTTGGCCCCGGGCAGCACCGTATGGCGCAGGAGCAGTATCAGGGCGAACCCGAACAGGCCCATGAGGATGGAGGGCACCCCGGCCAGCAGGTCCACGCCCAGGCGCAGCAGGTCCCGCCAACGGCCCCGGGCGAACACCGCCAGATGGATGCCGCAGGCCACGCCCGCGGGCACGGCCAGGGCCCCGGCCAGGAGCACCAGGGACAGGGTGCCGGCGCAGGCCGGCCAGATGCCCTCCCACACCGGCCGCCGGCCCAGCAGCGCATCCAGGGGCGGGGTGGAGCCGAAGAGCAGGTCCAGGCCCAGCACCGGCAGGCCCCGGGCCAGGAGGAAGCCCACCAGGGCCGCCACCGCGGCCAGGGTCAGGCCCGCGGCCAGCCAGGCCCAGGACAGGGCCAGGCGCTCGTCCGGACGAGGGCGGCTCATGCGCTGCCTCCGGGCCGCAGGCGGCGGCCGGCCGGGGCGCGGCGCAGACCACGTAGGGCCAGGTTCACGCCCAGGGTGGTGAGGAAGAGGATGAGCCCGCAGGCGAAGAGCGAGGCATAGGCCGCGCTCTGGCTGTCCGTGGCCACCACCAGGGCGATGTGCGCGGTGAGGGTGCGCAGGGAGCCGAGCAGGGAGGCCGGGGCCTGGGCCGCGTTGCCCGCCAGCATGAGCGGGATCAGGGTGTCGCCCACGCAGCGGCCGAAGCCCAGCACCGCGGCCGCGAACAGGCCCGGGCCGCAGGCCGGCAGCACCGCGTGCAGGAGCTTCTGGGCCGGGGTGAGTCCCAGGGCCGCGGCGGTGAGGCGCAGCTCGGCTTCGGCCGCCTCCATGCGCGCGTGCAGGAGCAGCACGATGGTGGGCAGGGCCAGCAGGGCCAGGCCCAGGGCGGCGGTGAGCCAGCAATAGCCCGACCCGCCCAGGGCCCGGCGCACCAGCGGGGTGAGCAGCATGGCCGCCGCGAACCCGTAGACCACGGTGGGGATGCCGGTCATGAACCGCACCACGGCCATGACCAGCCGGGCCAGGGGGCGCGGCCCCAGGCCGCAGGCGAACAGGCACACCCCCACGCCCAGGGGAAAGGCCAGGGTGAAGGCCGAGGCGGAAAGGGCCAGGGAGCCCGCGGCCATGGGCAGGATGCCGAACTCCCCGCGCACCGGCCGCCAGGACCAGGACAGGGTGGCGGCCAGGCCGTCGCCCCGGAACAGGGGCAGGCTGAACCAGGCCAGGAAGGCGAAGATGGCCAGCACCGCGGCCCCGGCCAGCAGGCCCGAGCCGGCCAGCACCGTCCGGGCCAGGACGTGGCCCGGGACACGGCCCGGGCCATGGCCCAGGCCATGGCTGGTCGCCGGGGAGGGACTGTGCGCAACGGGCATGGCGGGAAAAGCGGGGCGGGCGGCCGCAGCCGCCCGCCCGGTTCACGGATTACTTCGTGAGGGGGATGTACCCGGCCGCGGTGATGAGGTCCGCGTTCTCCGGGGCCAGGATGAAGTCGATGAAGGCCTTGGTCAGGCCCGCGGGCTCGCCCTTGGTGTTCATGAACAGCTTGCGCACCACGGGGTAGGACCCGTCCGCCGCGCTCTGCTGGCTGGGGGCCACCCCGTCCAGGGCCGGGGCCTTGATGGTGGCGTCGATGAACCCGATGCCCACGTAGCCGATGGCGTTGGGGTCCTGGGCGATGGCCACCTTCATGGCCCCGTTGGAGGCCACCACGTTGGCCGCGGCCGCGATGTCGCCCTTCTTGAGCAGCTTCTTCCAGAACACCTCGCGGGTGCCGCTGGCCTCGTCGCGGGTGTACAGGGTGATGCCCGCGTCCTTGCCGCCCACGGCCTTCCAGTTGGTGATTTTGCCAGCGTAGATGTCGCGCACCTGGGCCGCGGTGAGCCCGGACACCGGGTTGGCCGGGTTCACGGCCACGGCCACCCCGTCGATGGCGAAGGGGAAGCTCTTCAGGCCGTACTTGGCGACCTCGTCCTCGGACAGGGCCCGGCCGGTGTTGCCGATCTGCACCAGGCCTTCGCCCGCCTTCTGCACGCCCACGCCCGAGCCGCCGCCGGCCACGGTGATGGCGATCTTGGGGTTGGCCTCCATGATCTTCTTGGCCGCCGCGGTCATGACCGGGATGTGGGCCGTGCCGCCGGCGATGTCCAGGGTGCCGGACAGGCCCTTGAAGGAATCCAGGCTCGCGGCCGAGGCGGGCAGGGTCAGGGCCAGGCAGACGAGGGCGCAGGAAAGGACCGAAAGGATGCGTCGCATGGGTCGTGCCTCCGTGCTGAAGGGGTCTGCGGCCGCCGCGGCTGCGCGGAGGCCGGGATGTTGCGGACAGGTGACAACCCCAAGAACTATCCCCGGCCCGGCGGCGCGACAAATCGAAATCCCTGGATGTTTGCCGGGAAATGCATAGATGGAGATGATAAACGAAAACGGCCCGGCCGCGCCGGCGGCCGGGCCGTTGCAGGCAGGGTGTGCAGCCTGGAGTCTGTTCAGGCCAGGTACTGGTCCAGGCAGCCCGAATAGTACGCGAAGGTCGCGGCCAGGCCGTGGTCCAGGGAGGTGGCGGGCTTCCAGCCCAGGTCCCGGGCGATCTTGGAGCCGTCGCCGTAGAAGTCGCCGATGTCGATCTTCTTCTTTTCCGGGGGCCAGGGGATCAGGGTGTAGGAGCCCCGGCCCGCGATGCGGATCATGCGCTCGGTGAGGTCCTTGAGGGAGATGGGCTCGTCCCCGGCCAGGTTGTAGACCTGGCCCACGGCCTCGGGCTTCTCGCCGGCCAGGAGGATGGCCCCCACCACGTCGTCCACGTAGTTCAGGTCCCGGCGCTGTGCCCCGTCGCCGTAAATCTGGATCTGCTTGCCCTCCAGCACCAGGCGCACGAACCAGCCGATGAAGCCCTGCCGGTTGTGCTTGAGGAGCTGCCGGGGGCCGTAGGTGTTGGTCAGGCGCAACACCGCGGCCGGGATGCCGTACACCTTGTGGTAGAGCAGGTGGTACCATTCCCCGGCGATGCAGTTGATGCCGTTCACGTCCACCGGGTCCAGGGGGTGGTTCTCGTCCACGGGCAGGTAGTGCGGCTTGCCGTAGATCTGCCGGGTGGAGGTGAGCACGATGCGCGCCGCGGGGTTGTGGCGGCGCAGGGCCTCCAGCACGTGGAGCTGGGCCTTGGCGTTGATCTCCAGGTCGGTGGTGGGGTCGGTCATGGAGTCGATGTGGCTCACCTGGCCGGCCAGGTTGAAGATGACCTCCTGGCCCTGCACCAGGTACTCCATGGCGTGCGGGTCGCGCACGTCGGAGATGTTCAGGCGCACGTCGCCGCGCACCGGCGCGAGGTTGTGCAGGTTGCCGCCGTAGGCCGGCACCATGGAGTCCACCACCGTGACCTCGGCCCCCAGCCCCACCAGGGCGATGGCCAGGTTGGACCCGATGAACCCGCAGCCTCCGGTGATGAGGACCTTTTTCCCGGCATAACTCATGTCGCGTCGTCCCTGTTCCTGGTTGGTTCCCGGATTTCGCCCGGGCCGTGTGCGCTGTTGGGTACACCAGCGGGCCCGGAAAAGCCAGCCCGCGCCCGGGGCGCGCGGTCCCGCACGAAAAAGGCCTGCCGGCTCGCGCCGGCAGGCCTTGGGATCGCGAGAGCGGAGGGCTACTCCTTGGCCCCGGGCAGCACCAGGTTCAGGACCACGCCGGAGATGCCGGCCAGGCCGATGCCGCCGATGGTGAAGCCGGCGGTGCCGAACTCCATGCCGCCGATGCCGAACACCAGCACCACGGCCACGATGGCCAGGTTGCGGGCCTCCAGCAGGTTCTGGCCGGCCCTGACCATGGTGTTGATGCCCACCACGGTGATGGCCCCGAAGAGCAGGATCATGATGCCGCCCATGACCGGC
>DKEU01000101.1:11006-12705 GCA_002452635.1 Desulfovibrionaceae bacterium UBA6814
GCGGCCCAGGTCATGATGGCCGGGTTGAACACCTTGGTCAGGGCCACGGCCCCGGAGACCTCGGAGTAGGTGGTGTTGGGCGGGCCGCCCAGCATGGAGGCCAGGGAGGTGGCCAGGCCGTCGCCGAGCAGGGTTTTGTGCACGCCCGGGTCCTTGAGGTAGTCCTTGCCCGAGATGGAGGAGATGGCCAGCACGTCGCCGAAGTGCTCGATGGCCGGGGCGATGGCCACCGGCACGATGAAGGCGATGGCCTGCCAGTTCCACTCGGGGAAGGTGAACGTGGGCATGGCCAGCCAGGGCGCGGCCCCCACCGGCGAGAAGTCCACGATGCCCGCGGCCAGGGACACCGCGTAGCCCACCGCGATGCCGCACAGGATGGGGATGAGCTTCAGCATCCCCCGGCCGAACAGGGACACCCCGATGGTGGCGGCCAGGGAGATCATGGAGATGGTGATGGCCGTGGGGTAGGGCACCAGCTCCACGGCCCCGTCGCCGGTCTTGCCGATGGCCATGAACACCGCCACCTTGGCCAGGATCAGGCCGATGACCATGATCACCGGGCCGGTGACCACCGGGGGCAGGATGCGGTGCAGCACCCCCACCCCGCGCATGGCGATGAGCGCGGCCAGGAGCACGTAGACCAGGCCGGCCGCGGCCAGGCCGCACATGGTGCCGGCCACGCCCCAGGTCTTCACCCCGTAGATGATGGGCGCGATGAAGGCGAAGGAGGAGGCCAGAAACACCGGCACCTTGCCCCGGGTGACGACCTGGAAGAGCAACGTGCCCGCGCCGGCGGTGAACAGCGCCACGTTGGGGTCCAGGCCGGTGAGGATGGGCACCAGCACCAGGGCGCCGAAGGCCACGAAGAGCATCTGGGCCCCGAGCAGGGCGTCCTTCGCCCGGAACGCGTAGTCGGTGTCGGCCATGGTCTCCTCCTGTCTCTACGGTTTCTGATTGTCAGGTAGCGAAGTTATGAAGGCTGTTTGGAAAGGGACCGGCTACTTGGTGCCGAAGATCTTGTCCCCGGCGTCGCCCAGGCCGGGCAGGATGTAGCCGTGCTCGTTGAGCCGCTCGTCCACGGCCGCGGTGTAGATGTGGACGTCCGGGTGCTCCTGCTTCAGCCGCTCGATGCCCTCGGGCGCGGCCACCAGGAAGATGCCCCGGATGTCGGTGCAGCCCGCCTTCTTGAGCAGGGCGATGGTGGCGCACAGGGTGCCGCCCGTGGCCAGCATGGGGTCCAGGATCAGGGCCATGCGCTCCTTGATGTTCCTGGCCAGCTTCACGAAGTACTGCACCGGCTGCAGGGTCTCCTCGTTGCGGTAGAAGCCCACCACCGAGACCTTGGCCCCGGGGATCATGTCCAGCACGCCGTCCAGCATCCCTAAGCCGGCGCGCAGGATGGGCACCACCGTGAATTTCTTGCCCTTGATGCGCTCCACCTCCACCGGGCCGGCCCAGCCGCGCACCGTGGCGCGCTCGGTGGCCAGGTCCTTGGTGGCCTCGTAGGCCAAAAGCCGCGACACCTCGTTGGCCAGGTCGCGGAAGTCCTTGGTGGACAGGCCGTCCTTGCGCAACAGGCCGATCTTATGCCGCACCAGCGGGTGGTCCACCAGGTGTACCGACACGGGCGCATCCTCCTTTGCAGGTTGCGATATGGGTTGGCTTTGCAAGTCGGAAGGAAATCCGACGGTCAAACAGG
>DKEU01000101.1:12718-28356 GCA_002452635.1 Desulfovibrionaceae bacterium UBA6814
CCCCCGGCCGTTCCCTTTTCCGGCGAAGGCTGGTAGGTTGCCAAGACCGGCAATTCGGGGCCGCGCGGCCCCGGCCCGCAACCCCAACCTGCGAGGCGAACCATGCGACGCCTGCTGTGCATCCTTTCCTCCCTGCTGCTGGTCGCGGCCCTGGCCGTGGCCGCCGGGGCGCAAGACATGGGGGCCAAGGTCTCCTCGGCCTGCGGCGCTTGCCACGCCCTGGGCCGGACCTGCGCCAAGCTGGGCGGCAACCAGGCCTACTGGCTGTCCACGGTGCAGCGCATGTACGACAACGGCGCGCAGATGGCGGGCAGCGAGGTCGGCCCCATGGCCGCCTACCTGGCCGGCCTGGCCCCGGGCAAGGCCCCGTTCTGCAAGTAGGGTTGCCATGCCCCAGGTCATGGTCTACATGACGGCCGCGGACGCGGCCGAGGCCGCGCGCATCGGCCGCGCCCTGGTGGAGCGCCGCCTGGCGGCCTGCGCCAACGTGCTCGGGCCCATCCGCTCCTTCTACTGGTGGGACGGCAAGGTCCAGGACGACGCCGAGGTGGCCCTGGTGGCCAAGACCCGGGCCGACCTGGTGCCGGCCCTCACCGCCGCGGTCAAGGAGCTGCACTCCTACCAGGTGCCCTGCGTGGTGGCCCTGCCCGTGGCGGACGGCAACCCGGATTTCCTGGCCTGGATCGAGGCCGAAACCTCCAAGCCCTGAAGGACTCCCATGCGCATCTACGTCTCCGGCTCCGTGGCCTTCGACCGGATCATGAGCTTCCCCGGCAAGTTCTCGGACCACATCCTGCCGGACAAGATTCACATCCTGAACGTCTGTTTCCTGGTCAACGGCCTGGACGAGCGCTTCGGCGGCACCGCCGGCAACATCGCCTACTCCCTGGCCCTGCTCGGCGAGAAGCCGGTCATCGTCTCCACCGGCGGCAAGGACTTCGCGCCCTACGCCGAGCGCCTGGAGGGCCTGGGCCTGTCCCTGGAGGGCATCCGCCGGGTGGAGGACGAGTTCACCGCCGGGGCCTACATCACCACCGACCAGTCGGACAACCAGATCACCGGCTTCAACCCCGGGGCCATGAAGCACAAGGCCGGGTACAAGCCCGACCCCGGCGCCGACGAGGCCCTGGCCATCGTGTCCCCGGGCAACCTCCAGGACATGCTGGACTACCCCGCGGCCTACCGCAAGCAGGGCATCCCCTACATCTTCGACCCGGGCCAGAACATCACCGCCCTCACCGGCGACCAGCTCCTCGGGGCCATCAACGGCTCCCGCGCCCTGGTGACCAACGACTACGAGCTGCAGCTCATCATGAACGCCACGGGCAAGACCCGCGACGAGCTGTTGGGCCTCACCGAGGCCCTGGTCACCACCCTGGGCGAGCAGGGCTCCCTGGTGGCCGAGGCCGGCAAGGAGACCCGCATCAAGCCGGCCAAGCCCAAGAAGGTGGCCGACCCCACCGGCGCGGGCGACGCGTTCCGGGCCGGGCTCATCAAGGGCCTCTGCCTGGGCCGCGGCCTGGCCGACGCCGCGCTGCTCGGCTCCACCTGCGCGGCCTACTGCGTGGAGAAGCTGGGCACCCAGGAGCACGCCTTTACCCAGGACCAGTTCTGGGCCAGGCACAAGGAGAACTTCAGCTCGTAGCAGGCCGTCGAACAATCCAGCGGGGGACGCATGATCGACCTGACCCTGGAGAACCTGGAGCGCTATCTCAAGAAGGCCCTGGGCGCGGGCGCCAAGCTCACCGGGGTCGGGACCCTGGGCGACCTCTCGGGCCAGGGCATGAAGGAGTTCGGCTACGGCAAGCCGCTGCTCCTGGGCTACGAGCGCAAGGGCCAGGCCGGCCAGGCCGTGCTCTCGGTCATGCGCGGGGACCGCTACGGCCACCAGGACTACTGGGACCGCGCCCGGGTCCTGCTCTTCCAGTACGAGGCCGGGAAGACCATGGAGCGCCACGCCCGGCCCCTGGCCGTGGGCTACGTGGACCGGGACGGGGCGCTGCGGCCCCTCAAGGCCCCGGCCGAGTTCTTCCTGCTCACGGAAAAGGTGGAGGGCCACGACTACTACCTGGACCTGGAGCGGATTAAGGGGAAAAAGGGCAAGGAGGGCCTGTTCCGGTCCGCGGACCTGGAGCAGGTGCGCCATTTCGCCCGCTGGCTGGCCCGCATCCACGCCGAGAAGAAGGCCGACCCGGACCGCTACGTCCGCCGGGTGCGCAACCTGGTGGGCGACTGCGAGTGCTGTTTCGGCCTCATCGACGGCTACCCCCACCCCTACGCCGAGTACCCGCCCGAGCGGTTCATCCGCCTGGAGAAGCGCCTGGTGGACTGGCGCTGGAAGCTCCGGGAGTACACCCACCGCCTGGCCGCGGTGCACGGGGACTTCCACCCCTGGAACGTGCTGGTGCGCGAGGCCGGGGAGTTCTCGGTGCTGGACCGCAGCCGGGGCGAGTGGGGCGAGCCGGCCGACGACCTGGCCTGCATGAGCATCAACCTGCTCCTCTTCGGCCTGGGCGAGAAGCCCGTGGTGGAGGGGCATTTCCTCTCCATGTTCCTGGCCTTCTGGCAGGAGTACCTGGACCTCACCGGCGACCAGGAGCTCCTGGAGGTGGCGGCCCCGTTCTTCGTGTTCCGCGCCCTGGTCATCGCCTCGCCCCAGTGGTACCCCCACCACCCGCCCGAGGTGCGGCAGGGCCTGTTCCGGCTCATGGAGAACGTGCTCGAGGACCGGCACTTCAACTACGCGGATATAAACAGTTATATGGAGTGACCATGGCCGAGGGCTTCGCGGTCTGGGTGGTGGGCCTGCCCGGCTCGGGCAAGAGCAACCTGGCCCGTTCGGTCGCGGCCGCGCTGGCCGAGTGGGGCTTCGACCCCATCCACCTCCAGATGGACGAGCGCCGCAAGGTCTACTTCCCCGAGCCCAAATACACGTCCGAAGAGCGGGAAGCCGCGTACAAGCTGTTCGCGGAAGAGGCCGCGGCCCTGGTGCAGGAGGGCCGCGCCGTGGTCATGGACGGCTCGGCCTACAAGGCCGCATTCCGCGACTACGCCCGCTCCCTGATCCCCCGGTTCTGCGAAATCCACGTCCAGTGCTCCCTGGAGGCGGCCATGGCCCGCGAAGCCAAGCGCCCCCAGGGCCTGGTCATGGCCGGCCTCTACGCCAAGGCCCTGGAGCGCCAGAAGACCGGCCAACAGTTCCCCGGCCTGGGCGAAGTCATCGGCGTGGACGTGCCCTTCGAGCAGAGCCCCGCGGCCGAGTGCGTCATCAATAATGAACACATCCCCAAACAGGAGACCCGGGACCGGGCCCTGGCCTTTCTCCGAGCCTGGCTCTCGGATTCCTGCTTGACCCCGGCCTGTCGGTGATAGTTATGTTTTTCACTTTACTTGCTATATATCGTGGTGTATAATTATTCAATTCATATTGCGCAGGGTGTATAGTTGCAGGGGCGTGCAAGGTTTGCAACAAGCTAGACATCTTGGGTGTAGGTGTTGGGAAAGCCATTTTCGAAATATCAATTGGGAATATTTTGCGGCAAAGGATATTTTAACAGTAACTATTTATATAATATTGGCGCAATATATGCGGTAGTCTGGATATATCTATATGAAAAATAAAAAACAAATATGTCTATTAGATTGGGATGGCACTTTGCGTGATGGATTCACTATAGTTGATTGGATGATATTTCTGAATGAGAAGAGAATTATCAGCACAGAATATGTAGATAAGATTCGTGATTTGTTTAAATATTATAATGATGGGCGGTTAAGCCATGATAGTTTGGCTGTCGAAACCAGCCAAGTGTATGCAGAATCGATTGTTGGAATCGAAGTAAATTTTTTAAATAAAATTGCATCTGAATACATAATAATTGACGAGGCAAGGATATTTTCATTTGTGCGGCCATTGTTAAATGAGTTGCGTGAAAGAGAAGTTGATCTCTATGTGATCAGTGGCGCACCAATTGAAGTATTGCGAGCATATGGAAGCTCAATGCATCTTGATATAATTCATGGGCTTGAGATCGCATCAGCGGATGGGCACTATACAAACACCCCGTTAGTCAATCCTGGTATTTCTTCTCAAAAGAAAAAAATTGTTGAATTATATAGAGATAAATTTATGTTTGCTGCTTTTGGGAATTCAGTTTCTGATATTCCTCTGTTTGAAGCGTCGGAAAAAAGTGTCTGTATTAATTTTCATAGTCATATTGATTGTAAGCATTGCCTAAAAATAGATGGTAATAAGGCGTCATATCGTGATATCATGCTTTTTTTATTCACAGATGGAGATTGATATGCTAGAATCAGTCCCAGTTGCAAGATTTATTGAAAGAGTTTTTAGGAGATACAAAAACAGTATTGGCGTGTATAGTGGGGTGTGGGTACAACTGCCTGACACAAAAGATTCTGAAGTTAAGAAGATTGATATAGTATACTTATTAAAGGATGGTTATTCCTTAGAAGGACTAATTGAAAGAGAGCAACCCTATAGCGATGAAAAGAAAAGATGGAGATTTATCGGAAGGCTTCAGGACAGCTTTTTGTATGGATTTTTTCATGGGATATCTGGCAATAATGTAGATAGCCATGGCCTAATAGAGTTGTATTTCAAAGACGGGCCTGACTGCATATTCGAAGGCCACTATAAAAAAATAGTCAAAGTAGTATCTGATGAGGAAGGAGCAAAGAAAACTATTCAACTTCAACCGGCTGAAATAGATCTCACGTGGAGGAGGAAAGGCGCTCTGCCTTTTTGGAAGAGAATAAAAATGGTTTTTATTGGCATGTAGATGAAAACAGTAAAGCAATAGTGTTATCGGACAGCAAAACTGACGCGGTGGCTTCCTTGATTCCCGCTTGACCCCCACGGCCGGATGATTATTGTCCGGCCCCATGCGTTTCCACATCATCACCTTCGGGTGCCAGATGAACGTCCACGAGTCGGACTGGATTTCCCGCGCGCTCGTGGCGCGGGGATGGGAGTCCGTGCCCGAGGACCGGGCCCTGGCGTTCATCGTCAACACCTGCTCGGTGCGGGACAAGCCGGAGCAGAAGGTCTACAGCCTGCTGGGGCGGCTGGCCCCCTACGCGGCCGCCGATCCCAGGGTCTTTGTCGCGGTGGGCGGGTGCGTGGCGCAGCAGATCGGCCGGGGGCTGCTGGAGCGCTATCCCTTTGTGCGCCTGGTGTTCGGCACGGACCAGGTGCACCGGGTGCCCGAGGCCGTCGAGCAGCTTTTCGAGAGCCCGGACTTGCGCCTGGCCCATCTCGACTTCACCCCCGGGCTGGCCGAGCGCGAGCCCGTGTTCGCGGCCGGGCCCCAGACCCACGCGCCCGGGCAGGCCTACGTGTCCATCATGCAGGGGTGCGACAACTTCTGCACCTACTGCATCGTGCCCTTCACCCGGGGCCGCCAGAAGTCGCGCGGAAGCGTGGCGGTCCTGGAGGAGTGCCGCGCCCTGGTGGAGCGCGGGGCGCGGGAAATCACCCTGCTCGGCCAGAACGTGAACTCCTACGGCCGCGACCGGCACGGGGACGGCACCTCCTTCGCCCAGCTCCTACGGCAGGTGGCGGCGTTGCCCGGCCTGGCGCGGTTGCGCTTCACCACCTCCCATCCCCGCGACCTGGGGCCGGACGTGGTGGCCGCGTTCGCCGAACTTTCCAATCTCTGCCCGTCCCTGCATTTGCCACTCCAGGCCGGTTCGGATAGAGTGCTTAGACGGATGGGACGGGGCTATGGGATGGCGCGCTACCTGGAGCTGGTGCGCGCTCTGCGCATTGCCCGGCCCGACCTGGCCTTGACCACGGACCTCATCGTGGGCTTCCCGGGAGAGACCGAGGAGGAGTTCTCCGCCACCCTGGAAGCCATGCGGGCCGCGGACTTCGAGTCCAGCTTCTCCTTTGCCTACTCCGACCGGCCCGGCACCCGGGCCGAGCGCATGGCGGGCAAGCTGGACCAGGCCGCCAAGCTCGACCGGCTGGCCCGGCTCCAGGCCCTGCAGGAGGAGCTGACCGCCCGCGCCCTGGCCGCCCGGGTGGGCGCGGTGGCCGAGGTCCTGGTGGAAGGGGAGAGCGTGAAGCAGTATCCTGCCGCGCCCCGTTCCTGGCGAGGCCGCGACGCGCACGGGAGGGTGGTGAACTTCATCTTTCCGGAAAACGGGCCGGAAAACGGGCCGGATAATGGGCCGGAAAATGTGCCGGACCCGCAGCCCGCCCTCTCGCCGGCGGGAAACCTGGCTGGCGCCCTGGTGGAAGTCCGCATCCTGGAAGCCAAGAAACACTCCCTGCGGGGAGAGGCGGTGTCGCAGCCATGGTAGAAATGAAGGTCTTCGGCCTGGCCCTGGACGAGCAGTCCCAGGTGCCGGTCCTGGTGCTCAAGGACGGCTCCGGCGAAAAGGTATTGCCCATCTGGATCGGGGCCATGGAGGCCATGGCCATCTCCCTGGCCATCAACGAGGTGGCCCTGCCCCGGCCCATGACCCACGACCTGCTGCTCTTGTGCATCGGCGGCCTGGACGGCCAGGTGCGCCGGGTGGAGGTGGTGCGCCTGGAGGAGGGCACCTACTACGCGGAGATCGAGGTGCTGCAGGGCGACAAGGTCAAGCGCATCGACTCCCGGCCCTCGGACGCCATCGCCCTGGCCCTGCGCGCCAAGGCCCCCATCTTCGTGGACGAGGCCATCCTCGAGGAGGTGGCCAAGGAAGGCAAGGCCACCCCGGTGCTCAAGACCGAGGAGGCCGAGAAGTGGAACGAGATGCTGGAGCGCTTTTCGGACGACGAAACCAAATACAAGATGTGAGCCCCGCGTGATCGACCTGCACACCCACACCACCTTCTCCGACGGCGTGCTCATCCCGGCCGAGTCCGCGCGGCGCGCCAAGCATGCGGGCTACGCGGCCATGGCCTTCACCGACCACGCCGACGCCAGCAACCTGGAGCTCATCCTGGGGAACGTGGCCAAGGTGGCCAAGGTCTACGGCCCCTACGCGGGCATCGACCTGTTCTGCGGGGTGGAGCTCACCCACGTGCCGCCCGGGCTCATCCCGGACCTGGTGGGCCGCTCCCGCGCCCTGGGCGCGCAACTGGTGGTGGTGCACGGCCAGACCGTGGTGGAGCCGGTGGAGGAGGGCACCAACCTGGCGGCCATCGAGGCGGGCTGCGACATCCTGGCCCACCCCGGGCTCATCACCCCGGAAGAGGTGAAGCTGGCGGCCGACAAGGGCGTGTACCTGGAGATCACCACCCGCAAGGGGCACAGCCTGACCAACGGCCACGTGGCCGCCCTGGCCCGCAGGTTCGGGGCGCGGCTGGTCATCAACAACGACGCCCACGAGCCCGGGGACTTCGTGTCCCGCGCCCTGCGCCGGGCCGTGGCCCTGGGCGCGGGCCTGTCCGAAGAGGAATACCAGGCTGCCGAGGCCAATTCGCGCGAGTTGCTCCGCACGATTCCCTGAGTTTCCGACCGAACTGGTCCGGCGGTTGACATTGCCGTGAGCGGAACCTACACATTTTCCAGGAAATTGTAACACCGGCGGCGTCCGGGGAGAGTCCATGCACCAGTCCTGGCAGTCCGGTTGCGCCGAGGCGGCCCGGCTCCTGGCCGGGGCGCGCAAGGCCGTGGCCCTGACCGGGGCCGGGGTGTCCGTGCCCAGCGGCATCCCCGACTTCCGCAGCCCGGGCGGGCTGTGGACCCGGTTCGACCCCATGCGGGTGGCCACGGCCCGGGCGCTCAAGCACGATCCCGAGGCGGTGTGGGAGTTCATGGCCGCGGCCATGGACCTGTTCGGCCAGGCCCGGCCCAACCCGGCCCACCTGGCCCTGGCCGAGCTGGAGCGGCGCGGGCTCTTGGCCGGCATCGTGACCCAGAACATCGACGGCCTGCACCAGGCCGCGGGCTCGCGCAGCGTGGTGGAGTTCCACGGCAGCGCCGAGCGCTTCTCCTGCCTGGGCTGCGGCCAGGCCCAGCCCCGGGCGGCCATGCCCGGGCTCCTGGCCCGGGGCGTGCCCCCGCGCTGTCCCGGCTGCGGCGGGGTGGTGCGGCCCGACGTGGTGTTCTTCGGCGAGGGCATCCCCATGGACGCCGTGCTGGGCAGCGAGGAGCTGGTGGCCGGCGCGGACCTGGCCCTCATCGTGGGCACCTCGGGCGAGGTGGCCCCGGCCAACGCCATCCCGCTCCGGGTGGTCCGGGCCGGGGGCAAGGTGGTGGAGGTGAACCTGGGGCACACGGCGTACGGGAACGTGTCCGACGTGCGCCTGGACGCCCCGGCCGAGGAGGTGCTGCCCCGCATCCTGGAGCTCTTGCCGAAAAGCCGGGGAACGGGCCAAGGCCGGGCCGGCGGGATGGCTCTTTCATCCTCCGAAGATTTGGGCTAAAGGGGGTCCCGTTCGCCACCGGCCGGACCTGGGCCGGACCGGGGCGGGATCCGCACGCGGCATCTGCCGCAGAACCGAGCGGAAAAGAAGGATAGACGATGGAGAGCTTGCCGCAGACCAGTATTCTCGTGCTCCTGGCCCACGCCACCATCACGGTGAAATTCGTGCTCGGGCTGCTCGTGGCCATGTCCCTGGGCAGTTGGAGCATCATCATCTACAAGTACTTCCTGCTGGCCAAGGCGCGCCGCGCCGCGGCCGACGACCACGCGGTGTTCGTGTCCGGGGACAGCCTGGGCGAGAGCATGCGCACCCTGGCCCGCAACCAGGCCTCCCCGGTGTACCGGGTGGGCGCGGGCGGGCTGAACGAGCTGCGCCGGCTGGAGAGCTCGGGCCTGCTCACCGCCGACCGCATGGGCCTGGTCATGAACAACCTGCGCCGGGTGCTGCGCTCCGGGGTGTCCTCCCAGCTCAAGGTCATGACCGCCAACCTGCCCTTCCTGGCCACCTGCGCCAACGCCGCGCCCTTCATCGGCCTGTTCGGCACGGTGTGGGGCATCATGCACTCCTTCCAGACCATCGGGCAGATGCAGTCCGCGGCCCTGGCCACCGTGGCCCCGGGCATCTCCGAGGCCCTGGTCGCCACCGCCGTGGGCCTGGCCGTGGCCATCCCCGCCACCATCGCCTACAACTTCTTCCTGGGCATCGTGCAGGTGGTGGAGACCGAACTGGTGAACTTCGCCGGGGCGTTCCTGAACACCGTGCAGCGGGAGCTGTCCAAGACCGGCCCGGCCGGCGCCCACGACGCCCACCACGAGGAAGAAAATGGCATTTAGCCTGAAGCAGGGCGGCCTCATGGCCGACATCAACGTCACGCCCTTCGTGGACGTGATGCTGGTGCTGCTCATCATCTTCATGGTCACCGCCCCGCTCATGACCCAGGGCCTGGAGGTGGACCTGCCCAAGACCCGCACGGTCAAGACCCTGCCCCAGGGCAAGGACCACATGGTGCTGACCCTGCGCAAGGACGGGTCCATGTTCCTCGACGAGTACGCGGTGGGGGACGAGGACCTGGCCGGCCACCTGGAGCGGCTGGTCAAGGCCGAGAACAAGTTCCTCTACCTGCGCGCGGACAAGGACGTGGTCTACGGCCGGGTGGTGCAGGTCATGGGCGAGATCAAGCGCGCGGGCATCGACCGTCTGGGCGTGGTGGCCGAGCCCGAGGACGCCCCGGACCGCAAGAAGGCCAAGGGCAACAAGTAGCGGCCCCTGCCGGGGCCTCCCGGACCATCCATGCGCAGTCTCGCCTGGCTCGCCTCCATTCTCCTCCACCTCTCGGTGGTGGTCGCCGCCTTCTTTTTTGGCACGCCCACCGGGGTGCAGGTGGACCTGAACGCCCCGGTCTACCAGGTGGAGCTGTTCAGCATGTCCACCGAGCCCATGGCCCCGGGCATGCCCGGGACCGCCTCCAAGGAGCCCCCCGGGGCCGAGCCTCCGCCCCCGCCGGCCCAGGAGGAGGCCAAGCCCATCGCCGCGCCCCAGCCCGACAAGGCCGCCCCCACCCCGGCCCCCAAGCCCGAGCCCAAGCCCGAGCCCGACCTCAAGGCCATTGCGGCCAAGCAGGCCGAGGAGAAGAAGCGCCTGGAGGAGGAGCAGCGCAAGGCCGAGGAAGAGGCCAGGCGCAAGGCCGAGGAGGAGGCCAAGCGCAAGGCCGAGGCCAAGAAGAAGGCCGAGGAGGAGAAGAAGCGCAAGGCCGAGGAGGAGAAGAAGCAGCGCGAGCAGATCCTCAAGGACGCGCTCAAGGCCGCGGCCGCCGAGGCCAAGAAGAAGGAGAAGGAGGACTCCACCAGCGTGCAGCGCGAGCTGGACGCCCTGCGCAAGCAGGTGGGGAGCGGCGACGGCCCTCCGGCCGTGGCGTCGCGCCCGGGCTCGGGCGCCGGCGGAGGCGGCGGCGCCGCCAACGCCACGGGCACGGGCATCGGATCCATCGCGGCCTACGGCCGGGTGGTGGAGCAGCTCATCAAGGCCAACTGGCGCTTCCCCAGCGCCACGGCCAAGAACCCCCTGGTGACCCAGGTGGAGATACGCATCGCGGTGGACGGGTCCATCAGCGGCTACCGCATGCTGGGCTCCTCGGGCCGGCCGGACTACGACGCCTCGGCCCTGCGCGCCATCCAGGACACCAAGGCCCTGCCCCCGCCGCCCAGCCCGGACCTCTCGGTGCTCATCATCAATTTCAACAACCAGGAATAGCACAGCCATGCAGGCGACGTTCCGAGTCTTCGCGCTCCTGGCCCTGGCCCTGCTCGCCGCGGCGAGGCCCGCGGCCGCGGCCCAGGCCCTGTCCATCGACATCTACGGCCCCGGCCAGAACGTGGTGAACATGTGCGTGGCCGCGCCCCTCAGCCTGGACCCGGCCCAGCCCGCGCCCGCGGCCGCGGCGGAGTTCCTGGGCTACGTGCAGCAGGACCTGGGCATCCTGCCCTTCCTGCGCCTGACCCCGGACAACCAGATCCTGGGCGGCACCACCCTGGGCGGGGTGTCGCGGGAGCAGATCGACTTCAACCGGTTCCAGCTCTCCAAGGTGGACCTGCTCATGACCCTGGGCCTGGCCCCGGACGGGGCGGGCACCCGCATCGAGGGCCGGGTCTACGAGGTGGGCACCGGCCGGCTCATGGTGGGCAAGGCCTATTCCCAGGTGTCCAAGGAGAACCTGCCCCTGGCCGCGGACCTCCTGTGCGCCGCCTTCCTGGAGGCGCTCACCGGCAACGGCGACATCTTCCGCTCGGTGCTGGCCTTCACCAAGAACCTGGGCAAGAACGTGCGCGAGATCTTCACGGTGCAGCCGCAGGGCCGCAACCTCAGCCAGGTAACCAGCCTGGGGGGCGCCAGCGTGAGCCCGGTCTGGTCGCCGGACGGCCGCTACCTGGCCTTCTCCCACCACGGGGCGTCCATGCACTCCCTGGGCATCTGGGACCGCAGCAAGGACCGGATCTTCCGCACCCGGCTGCCCGGCGAGACCATCACCGGCCTGGCCTTCACCCCGGAGAACCGGCTGGTGGTGGCCATGTCCGGCCGCGGGGCCCAGGACATCTTCCTGCTCACCCCGGACCTGCTCAAGGTGGCCGAGACCCTGGCCTCCGGGCCGGCCATCGAGACCTCGCCGCGCTTCGACAAGGAGGGCAAGGTCATGGCTTTCGTGTCCGACCGGCACGGCGCGCCCCAGATCTTCGTGCGGGACATGGAGAGCGGGGCCGAGCGCCGGGTGACCTTCAACGGCAAGTACAACAGCACCCCGGCCCTGTCCCCGGATGGCAAGCACCTGGCCTTCGCCCGCATGCTGCCCGAGGGGCACCGCATCTTCGTGCTGGACTTGGCCAGCGGCGCGGAGCGGCAGGTGACCTTCGGCCCGGGCAAGGACGAGACCCCCACCTTTGCGCCGGATGGGTATTTCATCGTGTTTTCGTCCAACCGCAGCGGGACCGAGCAACTGTACCTGACCACCCGGTTCGGCGGGGAGCCCCGGCTCATCCCCACCGGGGGAGGGGCGGTGTTTTTTCCGGCTTTCGGTCCTCTGCTGACCAAATAGTACGGGGACTCACTTTCCAGGCTTGCCAACTTTAGGGGAAAAATGTTGTACTTTTCTTCGGAGGGAATATCATCTCCCGTCATTCATCGCTGGGTGGGGTGTCACCTGGCGCCGTTGGTTTGACGGCGGGCGATGGAATGCAGTAAGGAATGAAGGAAAGGACTGTTTTTTCACAGCGCGAGGAGGAAGCAATGAAATCGCGGATTATTGTGAGCGTGGCCGTGCTGGCCATGATTCTGATGCTGGGCGCCGGTTGCGCCAAGAAGAAGGTGGAGGCCGAGCCCATGGCCCAGCCCGCCACCTCGGAGAAGGCCGGCGAGACCGTGAAGGGCGAGGACATGGAGGCTGCGGCCAAGAAGAAGGCCATGCAGGCTGCCATGGACACCATCACCAACGAGCGGATCTACTTCGACTTCGACAAGTTCGAGCTGAAGGCCGAGTCCAAGACGGTCCTGGCCAAGAAGGCCGAACTGCTCAAGAAGTACCCCGCCTTCAAGGTGCTCATCGAGGGCCACTGCGACGAGCGCGGCACCGAGGAGTACAACCTGGGCCTGGGCGAGAAGCGCGCCAAGGTGGCCATGGAGTTCCTGGTGATCCAGGGCGTGGACGTGTCCCGCCTGAAGATCGTCAGCTACGGCGAAGAGCGCCCCACCTGCACCGAGAAGACCGAGTCCTGCTGGTCCAAGAACCGCCGGGACGAGTTCAAGGTCTTCTAGGCTGGCGTTGTGAGAGCATGATGGGAGCCGCGGCGCACAGCGCCGCGGCTCTTTTTGCAGGAAGATTGCCTGGGCGGCGGGCTCTCGGCGCACAAGGAAGCCCACCGCCCCGCGACACCCCGCGCGCGGACCAGCGGCCTGGACCGGAGAACCGGTACGGGCCGCTGCTTTTTTGCGTCCCCGGGAAGGGGGGCTAGTGGATCGGACCCGCGGGCAGCACGGCCTGGAGCACCCAGAGCAGCGCCAGGCCGCCGGCTATGGTCAGCGGCATGTTGCGCGTGCGCCAGGCCACGAGCATGGCCCCCAGCCAGGCCAGCAGCCGCGGACCCACCAGGTGGCCGGCCAGGGGTTCGGCAAAGACCTGGGGCGCGACGATGGCGGCCAGGGCCGCGGCCGGGATGAAGGGCAGCACCTCGCGCACGGGCTCGGGCACCGAGCCCCGGCCGAAGATGAGCAGGAAGGAGTAGCGCAGGAGGAAGTTGGCTGCGCCTATGCCCAGGATCAGCAGCCAGATGGGCCAGCGGTCAAGCATCGCTCTCCCCCTTGGCGCAGCCGGCCGGCCGCGCCCGCCGCGCCGCGCCCCGTTGATAGGCCACCCCCGCGGCGATGCCGGACAGGGCCGCGGCAAAGAAGCCCGCGTTGTTGGGCAGCCCGCGCAGGGACAGGGCCGTGGCCGCGGAAACCAGGGCCGCCGCCCGCAGCTCGGGCCGGGAGAGCAGGGGCGCCAGCAGGGCCGAGAAGGTGAGGGGCAGGGCGAAGTCCATGGACAGCCCGGGCGGCAGCCCGGCCCCCAGGAGGATGCCCGCGGCCGCGGCCGCCTGGTAGGCCACCCACATGCACGCCGCCGCGCCCAGGTAGTAGGCCGCGGTGTTCCCTCCGGGGTTGTTCTGGCGCTCCACCATGCTGAGGCCGAAGGCCTGGTCCGTGAGCGCGTAGGCCCCGAGGAGCCGCGGGAGCCGGCCCCGGCCCTGCAGGTGCGGGGCGACGCCGGCGCTGTACATGAGGAACCTCAGGTTGAGCACGCAGGACGCCGCGAAGGCCACGGCCAGATCCGCGTGCTGGCGCATGAGGTCGTAGACCACCAGTTGAGCTGCGGCCGCGTACATGACGACCGAGGAGCACATGGCCTCGGGCTTGGTCAGGCCGGCCTGCACCGCGGCCACGCCGGTGACCACGGCGATGGGGGTCACCCCCAGCAGGATGGGCAGCATGGCCCGCGCGCCGCGCAGTGTGTCGGAATGCATGGGGGCTCCGTTGGCTAGAGGTGGGCGGGAATGCGGCCGGCCAACTGGGGATGGCCGAACCGAGGCTGCCGGATATATATGTATATACATGCTTTATGCCGCGGCCTAGCGGGCCAGGGCGCGCAAGGACTGGAAGAGCACGTCGGCGCCCAGCCCGCCCAGTTCCTGCTCGATCTCCGCCTGGGCCTGCCGCCACAGGGGCAGGGCCTCCTCCAGCTTGGCCCGGCCCGCGTCCGAGAGGTCCACCAGCCGGACCCGCTGGTCCTCGGCCGCGGGCTCCAGGCTGACGTAGCCCTTGCGCAGGAGGAGTTGCAGGTTGCGGGTGACCGTGGTCTGGTCCATGGCCATCAGGTCGGCCAGGGCGGAGACGGCCACGCGCGGGTTGCGGCAGATGTTGGCCAGCATGCTGTACTGGGTCACCTTGAGGCCCGCGGGCTTCAGATGGGCGTCGTAGCGGCGGGTGAGGCCCCGGGCGGCCCGGCGCAGGGCCGAGCACAGGCAGGGCCGCGGCTGGGTGGTGGCCGCCGCCAGCAAGGAGGGCGGTTCGGTGGGGTTGCTCATGAGCATGCATATACATGCATGGGCCGGCTCGTCAAGCCCCTTTTTGTGGCCGGGTTGCGCGGCGCGCGCTTCGGTGCGGAAACCCGGCGAGGGGCCGGAATGCCGCGCCGTCGCTTCAGGAGCGAGATGGGCTACCGGTGGAGCTGGTAGCGGCGCACCGCCCGGTTGTGGGCTTCCAGGTTGGTGCTGAAGGCGTGGGTGCCGTTGCCCATGGCCACGAAGTACAGGTACCGGTGGGACTCGGGCCCGGCGGCCGCGGCCAGGGCGGCCAGGCCCGGGGAGCAGATGGGGCCGGGCGGCAGGCCGGGGCGCGCGTAGGTGTTGTAGGGGTTGGCGCGGTCCTCCAGGTGGACCCGCTTCAGGTTGCCGTCGAAGGCCGGCCCCAGGCCGTAGATCACCGTGGGGTCGCACTGCAGGAGCATGCGGCGGCTGAGCCGGTTGGCGTAGACCCCGGCGATGCGGGCGCGCTCCGAGGGCTCGCCGGTCTCCTTCTCCACCAGGGAGGCCAGGGTCACCAGCCGGGCCAGCTCCGCGTCCGCAGGCCGGCCCCCGGGCCAGAGTCGAGCCCCGGCCTGGCGCCAGAACGCGGCAAGCATGGCGCGCACGATGGGCTCCGCGTCGCGGCCCCGGGGCCGCGGCACGAAGTAGGTGTCCGGAAACAGGAAGCCCTCGGCGCTGGCGAAGGGGATGTGGAACTCGGCCAGCAGGTCCGGGTCGCGCACCGCGCGTTCGAAGCTGGCGAACCCGGCCAGGCCCGCCTCCTCCACCAGCCGGCCCACCTGCCACCAGGTGAGCCCTTCCACCACCTGGAGCCGGTGCAGGAGCGGCCGGCCCTCGGTGATGGCGGCCAGCACCTCGCCGGGCAGCATGTCCGTGGCCAGGGAGAATTCCCCGGCCTTGATGGCCGCCAGCTTGCTCTTCCACTGGCCCAGCACCCGGAACTTGGCCGCGTCGGTGATGACGCCCTCGGCCTGGAGCATGCGGGCCACGTGGTCGAAGGTCTCCCCGGGCTCGATGGCCACCACCTTGGCCACCCCGGGGTCCTGGGGCGGGGTGGCCAGGAACTCGTGGGCCTGCCAGACGAACCAGCCGGCCATGGCCGCCAGGGCGAGGAGCGCCGCCAGGATGGTGCGGCGCGCAGCCGTGCTGAA
>DKEU01000101.1:28364-41313 GCA_002452635.1 Desulfovibrionaceae bacterium UBA6814
GTGGTCCGGGCCAGGTGCGCCTCCAGGATGCGCACCGCGGCCTGCTGGTCCACCGCCGCCCGCCTCTTTTTGCCCGGAACCCCGGCTTGGCGCAAGTCCTCCAGGGCGGCCTCGGTGGTCAGGCGCTCGTCCTGGAGCACCACCGGCAGGGGGGTGCGCCTCGCCAGGCTGGCCGCGAAGTTGCGCGCCCGCCGGGTGCTCTCGCTGTCCCCGCCCTCCAGGGTCAGGGGCAGGCCCACCACGATGCGCTCCACCCCCTCCTTGGCGATCACCGCCAAAAGGTCCGCGAACAGCTTGTCCCGGGTGGTGCGGGGCAGGGTGGCCAGGGGAAAGGCCATGCGCCCCCCCGGGTCGCTCATCGCCAGGCCCACCCGGGCCAGCCCGTAGTCCACGGCCAGTACGCGCATGGCCGCCCTAGCTCGCGCCCTGCCGGCTTCCGGTCCGGGCCGCCTTGACCAGGGGGGCGAGCCGCTTCTTCCAGTCCTTGCCGCCCACCTTGGCCGCCAGGTATTCCAGGGAGTGCAGCACCGGGTTCTTGCGGGACATGCCGGCCAGGCAGCGGCGGATGCCGATCTTGCACGAGGGGCAGCCCACCAGGATGGGGAGGTGGGTGTCCGCTCCCAGGGTGGCGCCCATGTCCGCCAGGTCCGCGGCCAGCTGCTCCTGCTTCTGGCGGCGCAGCCGGTTGTAGATGGCCGGGGTGGTGAGCGCGCCCAGGCCGGACTCCGCGCAGCAGCCCGGGGTCACCTTGGCCTCGCACCCGGCCAGCTTGGACACCGCCGCGGCGTAGGCCGCCCCGGACTTCACCGGGTCCAGGCCCGACCACTCGGCGTGGCAGGCGGCGTGGTAGAGCACCGGCTCGCAGGCGTCGGGCGCGGGCAGGGCGAGCTCGGGCCGGGACATGAGGAACTGGGTCACGTCGGCGTGGGCCAGCGGGGTCTTGCCCGTGTCCAGGCCGTACTCCTTGAGCCCCTCCCGGCAGGAGCCGCAGGCGGTGAGCACGTGGCGCACCGTGAGGCCCGCGAGGGCCGCGCGGTTCAAGAGCTCGGCCAGGGAGGCCAGGTTGCGCTCGCGGTTGGCGCGGAAGGCCTCGTCGAAGCCCGCGGAGAGCAGGGGATAGCCGCAGCACTGGTGCTCCTGCGGCACCACCACCGCCACCTTGGCGGACAGCAGCAGGTAGAGCGCGGCCATGCCGATGGGCGGGGAGAAGAGCCGGGCCCCGCACCCCGGGTAGTAGAGCACCGCCCGGTCCGGGTCCGCGCCCGGGGGGATGAAGATGGAGCCGGCCATGAGGTCCAGGCGCTCGCCCAGGTTGCGGAAGTCCAGGTCCGGCCCCTTGCCGTGCAGCACCGGGTTGGCGATGCGCCGCCGCCAGGCCGCGGGGATGACCCCCACCGTGGCGTTCACCAGGCTCTGGCCCACGGAGAGCACCTTGGCCGCCTGGGGCACCCGCTTGGCCGGGTTGGCGGCCAGGTAGGCCAGGAGCCGGGTCTTGAGGGGATGCCCGCCCGCGCCCTTTTCCTCCAGGAACGCCCGCATGTTGAGCGTCACTTCCGGGGTGTTGATCTTCACCGGGCACACGGCCATGCACTTGCCGCAGGCCGTGCAGTGGTCCACCAGGTCGCGCAGCCGCTCCAGGAGCTCGGGGGCCGGGTGGCCGGTGAGCACCTGGGAGTAGTAGATGGCCTCCATGATGGCGCCGATGGAGATGTTCTTGTTGCGCGGGTGGTGGATGATGGTTTCCTTGGGCTGGTACATGGGGCAGACCTGCTTGCACTTGCCGCAGCGGGTGCAGGTCTGGATGTTGGTCAGGATGCGGATGAGCCGCTCCCGGTTGGGCAGGCCGCTGGTCTTCAGGTCCTGGATGAGCCGGTTGAAGGAGAAGGTGAAGGGCGGCGCGGGGAGCTGGCGGGTGGTGAGCTTGCCCGGGTTCAGGATGTTGGCCGGGTCCACCCGCTCCTTGTACTCGCGCAGGGCCGTGATGCGGTCCTCGGGCAGGAACGCGATCTTGGTGATGCCTATCCCGTGCTCGCCCGAGACCACCCCGCCCAGGGACAGCACCCGGGCGATGACCTCCTCCACGGCCTCCTGGGCCAGGGAGAGCATCACCGGGTCGTTGGAGTTCACCGGCACGTTCACGTGGCAGTTGCCGTCGCCCGCGTGCATGTGGTTGGCCACCACGATGCGGGTGGCCATCATCCGGGCGTACACCTCGTCCAGCTTGCCCGCCAGCTTGGGGTAGCGGCTTTTCAGGTCGCGGAAGAAGTAGAAGGCCAGGAGCTCCAGCTCCTGGTCGTTGGTCTCCTTGGCCGAGACCTGGCCCTTGGTGATCCCCTGGATGATCTTGGACGCGTGGGTGAACTCCATGTTGAGGGACCTGTCCTCCTCCGCGAACCCGGGCAGGCGGCCTACGTCCTGGAGCCCGGCGCGGTAGGCCTTGGCCATGTACTTGAGGTTCAGGTCCTCCAGGAAGTCCGAGAACGCGGGGATCACCGCGGTGGGGATCACCACGTCCTCGTTGATCTTGAAGCCCGAGGTGCGCTTGGAGATGGCCGACAGCTTGTGCCGGTCCTCCCAGAAGACCTCGGCCTCGATGTCGTCGCGGGCCACGAAGGCGTCCACCTGGTCGTAAGGCCCCACGATGTCCACCACCGCGTCCACCGCCCGGGTCAGGGCCTCCTCGTCGTCCGAGTCGAGCTGCACCAGGAGCACGGAGATGGGGTCGCCCTCGTAGGTGGAGGACTTCTTCTTGTACTCGATGGCCTGCACGTACTTGGGGCCGAACTCCTCCAGGGCCGAGAGCTTGACCAGGTCGCCCTCGCGGCGGATGGCGTCGCGCAGGCGCACGATGTCGGTGATGACCTGCATGGCGTTGTGCATGGAGCGGCCGAAGAACTCCAGGCACAGGGTGCGGGACAGGGACGGCCTGGGGTGGAGCACGAAACAGGCCTCGGTGATGACGCCGTCCACGCCCTCCTTCTGCACCCCGGGCAGGCCGCCCAGGTACTTGTTGGTCACGTCCTTGCCCAGGTCCTTGCCCCGCACCTCCAGGCCGGACAGGGACACGGTGTCCAGGAGCGTCCCGTCCCCGGGCCCGTCCACGGCGCGGATGTCGAACACCGCGGTCTCGTCGGGCAGGATCTTGTGCCCGGGGTGGTCGCGGCGGCTGACCTCCACGATCTCCCCGGTGGGGGTGACCATGCGGTAGGACAGGATGTTGTCGATGGTGCAGCCGTACTCGAAGGCGAAGGGGCCGCCCGAGTTCTCGGAGATGTTGCCGCCCAGGCTGGACGCGGCCTTGGAGGCCGGGTCCACGGTGAAGAGCAGGCCCTTCTTGGCCGCGGCCTTGATGGCGTCCAGGGTGATGACCCCGCTCTGGGCGCAGAGCACCCGGGTGTCCGCGTCCACGGACAGGATGGCCTTCAGGCGGGACAGGGAGAGGATCGCGCTGCGCCCGGCCCCGGGGATGGCCCCGCCGGTCAGGCCCGAGCCGCCGCCCCGGGGGATCAGGGCAAAGCCCATCTCCCGGGCCAGGCGCACCACGTCGCGGATCTCCTCGGTGGAGCCGGGCATGAGCACCAGGAGCGGCAGCTCCATGCGCAGGTCCGTGGCGTCGGTGGCGCACTCCACCCGGGAGTTGGGCCGGGCGTCGATGGCGTCGGCGGGCAGGAAGGCGCGGCAGCGGCGGATGATCTCGGCGCGGAACGCCCAGTCCTCCTTGAACGAGGCCCAGTAGCGGGCCATGCCGTCGCCGATGGCCGTGGCGAATTCCGGGGCCAGGGCGTGGCGGGAGCGTTCGAAGCTCTGGGAGGCGCTCTTCCAGCAGGCCTCGTGGTCCACGAAGGGGTTGTAGCGGATGAGGAAGAGCTCGGCGGCCGCGGCCAGGGCCACCTCGCGCACGGCCTCGGGCCAGGTGGCGAAGGTGGCGGCGTCGATGTCCAGCACCCGGGGGATGAGCACCTCGGGCGGGGTGGAGATATGGGGTCCTTTGTAGGGCATGGCGTATCTCGGTTGGCTGGGCGTCAGGAAATGTACTGGCCCCTGCCGGGCTTGGCAAGGACGATGGGGGAACGGGCAAGGCGGGGTTCGGGCATGGGCGGGCCTCCTGACGCACTCCCCGGAGGGGGAGTCAAGGTGAGCATCGCGTCGGATGCGGCCCAGGCGAGCGGCGCTGAAACGCTGCGGGCTTCCTTGGGGTGTGCTCCCCGTCTCGCCAGTCGCCAGCAGCGAAGGAAGTGGACGTGTATCCGGTTCCGGGCCGGGGTGTCAACCGCCCGGGGGGCGGGGGATCAGACGATGGCGTGGACCAGGCGGGTGAAGCCCCGGATGCCCAGCCCGTCGTCGCGGTCCGCGAAATAGCGGGCGGTCAGCTCGTCCGGCCCCAGGTCGCTGACCGCGGTGAAGCCCATGCCCGCCAGGTCCGCGCGCAGGGCCGCGGGGTCGAAGCCGCTTTGGAAGGGTTCGCCCGCGGCCGCCACCCGGGCGGCCAGGGCGTCGTAGACCCCGCGCAGCCGCGGCTCGATCAGGTGCGGGGCCAGGGCGTAGTCGAACACCACCGCGCTGTCCTCGGGCAGGCGGGTCACGGCCCGCAGGGTGGCCAGCACCTCGGCCGCGGGCAGGTACTGGGCCACGCCCAGCCAGGCGAACAGGGCCGGGGCCGCGGGGTCGAACCCCGCCCGGGGCAGCTCCGCCAGGAGATCCTGGGTGGCCAGGTCCACCGGCGCGAAGCGGAGGGAGGCGGGCGCCGGGATGCCGGCCCCGGCCAGGCGGGCGCGCTTCCAGGCCTGCATCTCGGGCCGGTCCACCTCGAAGACCCGCAGCTCGGGGTAGGGATTGCGGCAGCCGAAGGTGTCCAGGCCCGCGCCCAGCACCACGTACTGGTCCACGCCCAGGTCCACGGCCTGGCGCAGGGCTTCTTCGGCGAAGCGGCTGCGCGCGGCCAGGAAGGCGCGCAGGCCCCGGGCGTAGGGCGAGGCGTCGGCCGCCTCCAGGAGGGGGCGGGCCGCGGGGTCCCCCTCCAGGCCCAGGATGCGCAGGGCCAGGGGGTCGTCGAACACGCGGGGAAGGTCCAGCACCTGGTGCGCGGCGCGGCGTTGGGCCACGCGCAGGGCGGTGCGGCTGGGGCAGGTGACGTGCATGGGAATCCTCCGGCAGCCGGTGCTGCCGAAAGGTGATTCCGGTTCCGCGCCCCGGATGTTACGCCCGCGCGGGAAAACCTTACGCCAGGCGGCGGGCGGCCAGGAGCCCCTGGGGCGTGCTCGTGTCCCGGTAGACCACGTCCCAGGCCGGGTCCGCGGCGAGGGCGGCGCAGACCAGGAAGTTCTTCACGCTCTTGGGGAAGTAGATGTCGTGGAACAGGGCCAGGCCGCCGGGCCGGATGCGGTCCTTGAGCCGCATCCACTCGGGCGGGCTGGAGAACTCGCCGCAGTCGAAGAACACCGCGTCCAGCACCGGGGCCTCATGCAGCACCGCGTCCAGGGCGGTGTCCGGCCCGGCCGCGCTGTAGCGGCTCTGCTCGGCGAACAGGGCGGGGAACAGGCTGGCCAGGCTGCGCAGCCTGCCGTCCGGGGCCAGGGCGTCGCGGCAGCGGGCCGTGAAATCGGGCGCATCCTTTTCGTGGGGGGGCAGGCCCAGGCCCGCGGCGTAGGGGCCCCCGGCCGGCCGCAGGAAATCGGGCAAGCGGGCCATGAGCTCCGCCGCGGGCAGGCCCAGCAGGGGGTCCGGGTGCTCGTCCGCGTAGAAGGCGGCCAGCTCCTCCCGGGTCACGGTGAACCCGTCGATGAACTGCACCCGGCCGGCCATGGCCGCCAGGCTGGGCGCGATGTCGTAGGCCGCCACCGGCTTGCCGTCCACCGAGAAGATGCGGGCGGACGCGGGCAGGGTGGCGCCCAGCACCACGGTGGAGTAGCCCCGGCCCAGCTCCAGCACGTTGTCCAGGGGCGCGAGGTTGCGCAGCAGGGTGGCCCCGTGCACGTACTGCAGGAACACGCCCAGGGCGTGGGCGTGCTTGGCGGGCGCGCGGCGGCGGTCCAGGCACAGGCGCTGCAGGGCGTCCACCAGGGCGCTGTCCGAATCCGGGGACAGTCGAGCGGCCAGGTCGTAGCGCAGCATCTTGCGCAGCCAGGAGAGGGGCATGGGCGCGTCCGGGTTGGGTGGATGAGAATCTTTACATATCCCGAACCGGGGCCGACGGCAAAGGAGAAAGTTCCCTGGGGGTTTACAGGGACAAGGTTTCGGGCCAGAAGGGGGCATGGCCTCCCCGCTGTCCCCCCGGGGCAAGGCGTGGGCCTTTGCGGCCCTGCTGGTCCCCTTCCTGGTCAACGACCTGGCCAACATCTTTGTCTCGGATTTCGCCTCCTGGGCCGCCCTGGACTACCTGTCCCGGGGCCTGCCCCTGGCGGTCGCGACATGGCTCCTGCGCACCGGCCGGCTCAGCCGCGCCGACCTGGGGCTCACCTTCCCGGGCTGGCCGGCCTTCTGGGGGCACACCCTGGTCCTGTGCCTGTTCGCGGCGGTGATGATCACCGCGGGCGAAAACCTGGTGGCGCGGCTGGTGCCGGACCTGGCCCTGGGCGGCTACCCCATCGACGAGGGCACGCCCCTGTACTTCTACGACCTCATCTTCGGGCTGGCCATCGTGGCCGTGTCCGAGGAGGTCCTGTCCCGCGGCCTGGCCTGCGCCGCGCTCACCGGCCTGTGGGGCCGGCGGGCGGTCCCGGTGTTCCTGGTCTCGGCCGCCATCTTCGCGCTGCTCCACTGGTCCGGCGGCCCCCGCTCCCTGGTGGTGGCCTTCGTGTTCGGCCTGGCCTTCATGGCCACGCCCTGGCGCACGGGCAGCGTACTGCCGCCCATCGTGGCCCACTATCTGGCCGACGTGATCGCGTTCTGGTAGGGGGCTAGCCGCGGCGCTCGCGCTTGGCGCGGTACATGGCCTGGTCCGCGGCTTCCAGGGCCTGGTCCAGGGATTCGCCCGGCAGGGCGGTGGCCGCGCCCAGGGAGAGGGAGAGGGCGGGGCCGGAAGAGGTGTTCTCCTGGCGCACATTGCGCTCCACCCGGGCCAGGGCCTCGGCCGCGGCCGCCTCGTCGCAGCCCGGGAGCAGGGCCGCGAACTCGTCGCCGCCCAGGCGCGCGGCCACGTCCCCGGACCGGAAGGCCCCGGCGAAGGCCCGCGCCGCGCGGCGGATGAGCTCGTCGCCCGCGGCGTGGCCCGACTCGTCGTTGACCTGCTTGAGCCCGTCCAGGTCCGCCACCACCAGGGAGGCCGGGCCGGTGCGCTGCCGGGCCAGGCGCGCCATCTCGGCATTGAAGAAGCCCCGGTTGTGCAGCCCGGTGAGGGCGTCGCGCAGCCCCATCTCGCGCAGGCGCTCCTCGGCCAGCCGGCGCTTGGTCACGTCGCGCAGCACCACCAGCCGGCCCAGGAGCCGCCCGCCGCTGGCGTGCAGGGGCCTGACCCGCACGTCCAGCCACATCTCGCCCGCCTGCCGCTCCACCCGCACCTCGTCCTGGCCCTCGGGCAGGGACTCCAGGCGCTCGGCCAGGCCGGGCAGGCGCTCCAGGGCCCGGCGGGCGGGGCGGCCCACCGGCTGGTCGATTTCCCCGGCCAGCCGCACCCCGGCCGGGTTCATCTCCATGACCCGGTCCCGGGGGTCCAGCACCAGCACCCCGTCCTGCAGGGCCTCCAGGAGCAGGGCGTGGGCCACCGGCGCCAGGTCGAAGAGCCGGGTGCGGAACAGGGCCCAGGCCGCGATCAGGCAGGTGGCGGCCAGGGCGAAGGGTGCGGGGTCCAGGTTGGCGGGAGTGAGCCCGGCCAGGTACCCCAGGTGCGCGGCCCAGGGGAACAGCGCGCTCAGGAGTATGGCCCCGGCCTGGCTGCGGTAGGGCGGGCCGGCCTGCCTGCGGAACCGCCAGACCAGCACGGTCCCGGCCAGCAGGCAGAGGTTGAGGTAGGTGATGTAGGCCAGGTAGCCCGGCCCCTGCTCGAACTCCAGGGTGGGGACCGGGCCGGCCCAGGAGAGCCGCGGGTTCTGGTAGTACAGGCCGTGCCCCGCGCCCATGGACCAGACCAGGAGCAGGGTGGCCGCGGGCACCGCGAACAGGGCGGAGCTGAGCCAGGGCGGGATGCTCCGGCCGCCGCGCACGTAGTCCAGGCAGAACAGCACCCAGAGGGCGGGGATGGCCGCTATGCCCACGTATTCCAGGCGGTTCCAGGCCAGGACCCGGTCCAGGGCGGTGTTGGCCAGCTCGCCGGCATAGCCCAGGGAATACACGGCCACCGCGGCCGCCAGGAGCGCAAAGGGGATCGCCCCGGGGGCGTTGCGCCGGCGCAGGCCCAGCACGCACAGGGCCGCGCCGGTTGCGGCGGGCAGGGACAGGGACAGGGAATAGGCGTTGAGCATGGCCGTGCGACCCGTGCTGGAGGATACGGAAGGACCCCGCCCCGGGCAAGCGGCGATTGGGAGGCCGGCCGTGCCGCGCGCCCCCGGGGCGCATGCCGCGTGCCGGCGGGAAAGTTATCCTTCGCCCCTTGACGGCGGGCCGGAAGCAGTATATTGCTAGATTGCGATTTAGCAATATCTAGCCGCCCGCTGGCAAGGAATCCCATGCAACTCGACGACTTGCGCTCCACTCCGGCAACTTCGGCCCAGCCGCCCGCCACGGCGGTGGCCTGCGCCTGCAACCAGGAGTCCGGCCCGGCTCCGGCAGCGTCCTTGTCCCCGGGCCTGTCCCTGGGCCTGGGCGCGGCGGCCCTGGCCGCCTGGTTCGGCCTGTACGGGCAGCTTCCGGCCCTGGCCGACGGCCTGGCCTTCGGCCTCCTGGGCCTCACGCCCGGCACCCATCTGGGCGAGGCCGTACGTTTCTTCCTCTACGACACGCCCAAGGTGCTCATGCTCCTGGCGCTGGTGGTGTTCGGGGTGGGGGTGGTGCGCTCCTTCTTCACCCCGGAGCGCACCCGGCGCATCCTGGCCGGCCGGCGGGAGTCGGTGGGCAACGTCCTGGCCGCGCTGCTCGGCATCGTCACCCCGTTCTGCTCCTGCTCGGCCGTGCCGCTCTTCATCGGCTTCGTCACCGCCGGGGTGCCCCTGGGCGTGACCTTCTCCTTTCTCATCTCCGCGCCCATGGTCAACGAGATCGCGGTGGTGCTCCTCTACGGCATGCTCGGCTGGAAGGCCGCGGCCCTGTACATGGGCGCGGGGCTGGCGGTGGCCGTGGTCGCCGGCTGGGTCATGGGCCGGCTGGGCCTGGAGGGCCACATCGAGGAGTGGGTGATGCTGATCCGGACCGGCGAGGCCGACGCCGGCGAGGACACCCAGAGCTGGACGGACCGGGTGCGGTTCGGGCTGGACGCGGTGCGGGACATCGTGGGCAAGGTCTGGACGTGGGTGGTGCTGGGCATCGCCGTGGGCGCGGGCATCCACGGCTACGTGCCCGAGGGCGTCCTGGCCGGCATCATGGGCAAGGACGCCTGGTGGTCGGTGCCGGCCGCGGTGGCCGTGGGCGTGCCCATGTACTCCAACGCCGCGGGCATCATCCCGGTGGTGCAGGCCCTGCTGGAAAAGGGCGCGGCCCTGGGCACGGTGCTGGCCTTCATGATGAGCGTCATCGCCCTGTCCCTGCCCGAGGCCCTGATCCTGCGCAAGGTGCTCCGGCCCAGGCTCATCGCCGCGTTCTTCGGCGTGGTGGGGTGCGGCATCCTGCTGGTGGGCTGGCTCTTCAACGTCCTGCTCTGATGACCGGGCGCGCCGGACGGCTCTCGCAGGGCCTTGACACCTTCGATTCTTGGCGATATAGCCAAACGATGCTTCCGCTCACCGACCTCCGGACCAAGGCCATGTTCGCCTCCCGGGCCGCCGTGCTGAAGGCCATGGCCCATCCCAGCCGGCTGTTCATCCTGGACCGGCTGTCCCAGCGGGAGCACTGCGTGCAGGAGCTCACGGAGCTGATCGGCGCGGACATCTCCACCGTGTCCAAGCACCTGGCGGTGCTTCGGAACGCGGGGATCGTGAGCGACGACAAGCGCGGCCAGCAGGTGTGGTATTCGCTGCGGGTGCCGTGCGTGCTGCGCTTCTTCGACTGCGTGGAGACGGTGCTCCAGGGCCGCGGCTAGCCGGCCGGGAGCTTTTTTTTGGATTTGACGCTTGGCGATTCAGCCAAGCATCACAGCGCAAGGTGGGATTCGTGGACTGGACCAAGGAGTGGAAACCGCTGGCGTTCCTGGTGGCCGGGTTCCTGGCCTGCTTCTACCTGCCCGTGGGGCTGCCGCGGTTCGACAACGCCATGCTGGAGGCCTTCCACCTGGTGAAGTGGTACGCCCGGGAGCACGTCATCCTGTGCCTGGTCCCGGCCTTCTTCATCGCCGGGGCCATCGCCGTGTTCGTGAGCCAGGACTCGGTGATGAAGTACCTGGGCCCGGCCGCCAACAAGGTCTGCGCCTACGGGGTGGCCTCCTGCTCGGGCACGGTGCTGGCGGTGTGCTCCTGCACCGTGCTGCCGCTCTTCGCCGGCATCTNNGGCATCTACCGCATGGGCGCGGGCCTGGGCCCGGCCACGGCCTTCCTCTATTCCGGCCCGGCCATCAACGTGCTGGCCATCATCCTCACCGCCCGCATCCTGGGGCCGTCCCTGGGCCTGGCCCGGGCCGTGGGCGCCATCGCCTTCAGCGTGCTCATCGGCCTGGCCATGCACCTCATCTACCGCAAGGAGGAGGTGGAGAAGATCAAGGCCGCCCAGCTTCCCGAATCCGACGCGGGCCGCCCCCTGTGGCAGACCGCGGTGTATTTCGCGGCCATGGTGGGCGTCCTGGTCTTCGCCAACTGGGGCCGGCCGGACCAGGACGCCGGCCTGTGGGCGGACATCTTCGCGGCCAAGTGGCTGGTCACCGCCGGGTTCGGCGTGGCGTTCGCCCTGTGCCTGGCGGCCTGGTTCAAGGTCCCGGTAGGCCGCCTCGTCCTGGCCGCGCTGCCCGTGGCGGTCCTGGGCTTCGCCTTCCCGGAGGAGCCGCTCTTCGCCTTCTCGGCCGGGGTGCTCGGGCTCTCGGTCATCACCAGCACCGCCCGGGACGAGAGCGGGGAGTGGTTCGCCTCGTCCTGGGGCTTCGCCAAGCAGATCCTGCCGCTCCTGCTCTTCGGCGTGCTGGTGGCGGGCGCGCTGCTGGGCCGGCCCGGCCAGGAGGGGCTCATCCCCTCGGCCTGGGTCACGGCCGCGGTGGGCGGCAACTCCCTGGGGGCCAACTTCATGGCCTCGTTCGCCGGGGCCTTCATGTATTTCGCCACCCTGACCGAGGTGCCCATCCTGCAGGGGCTCATCGGCAGCGGCATGGGCCAGGGGCCGGCCTTGGCCCTGCTCCTGGCCGGTCCGGCCCTGTCCCTGCCCAACATGCTGGTCATCCGCAGCGTCATGGGCACGGGCAAGACCGTGGTCTTCGTGTCCCTGGTGGTCGTCATGTCCACCCTCACCGGGTGGCTCTACGGCCTGTTCGTTTCCTGAGAAAACCGGAAGGAGAGTCCCCATGAAGAAGATTCAGGTTCTGGGCCCCGGCTGCCCCAAGTGCAAGCAGCTGGCGGAGCAGGCCGAGGCCGCGGCCAAGGCCCTGGGCATCGAGTTCGAGCTGGCCAAGGTCACGGAGCTCAAGGACATCATGGCCTTCGGGGTCATGACCACGCCGGCCCTGGTGGTGGACGGCGTGGTGAAGGTGGTGGGCAAGGTGCCCTCGGTCGAGGACATCAAGAAGTACCTGCAATAACCAAGGAGTGACCCCATGACAGCGCAAGTCTGCCAGTGCGGCGCGGCTCCCAAGCTCATCTTTTCCTGCTCCGGCTCGGCGGACGTGGGCGCGGTGGCCGACCAGGCCGCGCGCAAGCTCACCCGCGAGGGCCACGGCAAGATGTTCTGCCTGGCCGGCATCGGCGGCCGGGTCTCGGGCATCATGAAGAACACCGAGGCCGCCTCCGCCATCCTGGCCATCGACGGCTGCTCCCTGAACTGCGCCCGCAAGTGCCTGGAGGAGGCCGGGTTCTCCGGCTTCGCCCATCTCCAGCTCGCGGACCTGGGCCTGGAAAAGGGCGGCACCCCGCCCAGCGACGTGTCCATCAACCTCGTCGCGTCCAGGGCGGCCGAGCTGCTGGCCGCAGCGGGGTAGGCCATGTTGCGCAACCTGCCGGGCCGGGCCGCGTGCTGCGCGGCCCTGCTCCTGGTCCTGACCGCCTGGGCCGCCTGGGCCGCCCCGGCTGCTGCGGCCGAGGCCGCGCCTTCCGTCATCCCGGTGCCGGGCATGGTGACCATGGTGGACCTGGGGGCCAACCGCTGCATCCCCTGCAAGATGATGGCCCCCATCCTCCAGGAGGTGAAGGCGGAGTACTCGGGCCGCGCGGCGGTCATCTTCCTGGACGTGTGGGAGGACCCCAACCAGACCGACCGGTTCGGCATCCGGGTCATCCCCACCCAGATCTTCTATGACGCCGAGGGCCGCGAGGCCATGCGCCACGAGGGATTCATGGACAAGGCCGCCATCGTCAAGGTGCTCACCCGGCTGGGCGTGAAGTAGGGCCGGCGTGGACTCCCTGCTCCTGGCGGTCAACCAGTGGATGGCCGGCGGGGCCGCGCTGGCGGCCCTGGGCTGCTTTGCGTGGGGGCTGGCCAGCGTGCTGCTGAGCCCCTGCCACCTGGCCTCCATCCCGCTCATGGTGGCGTACGTGGCCGGGCAGGAGACCGCGCTCCAGCCGCGCCGGGCCATGCTGTACGCCGGGGCCTTCGCCCTGGGCCTGTTCGCCACCATCGCGGCCATCGGGGTGGCCTGCGCGGCCCTGGGCCGCATGCTCGGCGACGTGGGGCCGTACTGGACCGTGCCCGTGGGCCTGGTGCTCCTGTGGGTGGCCCTGGACATGCTGGGGGTGGCCAAGTGCTCCCTGGGCGGCGGGCTCCTGGCCCGGCTGCGGGTGCGGGGCGTGTCCGG
>DKEU01000101.1:41391-43743 GCA_002452635.1 Desulfovibrionaceae bacterium UBA6814
CTTCGGCCTGGGCCACGCCCTGCCCATCGCCCTGGCCGGCAGCTCCACCGCCCTGGTGCGGCGGCTGGTGGAGCGCCGCGCGTTCCAGCGCGGCAGCCTCCTCTTCCGTCGCCTGGCCGGCGGCCTGGTGGCGCTGCTCGGGGTCTGGTTCATCGTCCAACCCCTGTTCTAGGAGACCCATGCCGATCCTTCCCGCAACGTCGTCCGGTCCGGCGACGCCTGCCCGGCTGGTGGCCGAGGTCACCACCCGCTGCAACCTGCACTGCCCGGACTGCCCGCGGCAGGCCCCGGGCAGCCGGGTGATGGACGGGGACATGTCCCCGGAGACCTTCCGCGCCCTGGCCCCGGCCCTGCCCGGCCTGGACTTCCTGGTGCTCACCGGCCTGGGCGAGCCCCTGCTGCACCCGGACCTGGAGGGCCTCGTCCGCTTCGCCCGGGAGCGCATGCCCCGGGGCGCGGGCATCGGCATCCAGACCAACGGGCTGCTGCTCACCCCGCAGCGGGCCGCGTCCTTGGCCCGGGCGGGCCTGGACACCCTGTGCCTGTCCGTGGACTCCCTGCGGCCGGACCTGCTGCCCGGGCTGCGGGGCGGAACCCGGCCTCGCGACCTGGAACGCGCCCTGGCTGCGGCCCGGGCCGGAGGCTTCGGCCGGGGCGGGCTGCGCCTGGGCGCGGAGTTCGTGCTGCGCCGGGACACCCTGGCCGAGCTTCCCGGCGTGGTGGAGTGGTGCGGCCGCCAGGGCTGCGCCTTCCTGCTGGTCACCCATTTGCTGCCCTACGGCGCGCAGGCCGAGGCGCAGAGCCTGTTCAACCCCCACTGCGCCGCGGCCCGGGACATCTTCGCCCGGTATCGGGAGCAGGCCGCGGCCGAGGGCCTGGACCTGGCCGACTACCTGCGGCCCCTGCTCAAGTACGCCAAGTCGCCCCGCGAGGAGCGGCTGGGGGCGCTGGTCAAGGCCATGCTCTCGGAGGCGGCCGGGCAGGGGGTGATGCTCAACCTGGCCGGCCTGCTCGCCTGGGAGCGCCGCGGCGCGCCCGGCCTGGAGGCGGGCTTTGCCCGGGCCCGGGAGATCGCGGCCCGGCACGGCCTGGACCTGACCCTGCCCGCGGCCGCAGCCCCGCACCGGCGGGAGTGCCGGTTCGTGGAGTCCGGGGCCCTGTTCGTGGGCCGGGACGGGGACGCCCACCCCTGCCCCTTCCTCTGGCATCCCCTGGGGTGCAGCCTGGCCGGGGAGGACCGCCGGGTGCGGCCCGTGACCTTCGGCAACGTGGCCCAGGCCTCGCCCGCGGACATCTGGCAGGCCGAGGCCTGCCGCGGTTTCCGCCGGGAGGCCCTGGCCTACGCCTATCCGCACTGCGCGGACTGCGCCGTGGCCCCCTGCGACGACATCCGGGGCGGGGCCGTGGCCTTCGAATCGGACTGCTTCGGCGGGGCCGTGCCCTGCGGCCATTGCCCCTGGCCCCTGGGCGGATTCTTTTGCCTGTCCTGAGGGGCGCGGCGCCTGCTCCCCTTGACTTGAAATACGTATAGCCATATTGCTATATGTATGGATGAAATCAAGCAGCTCACCCAGGTGATGAAGGCCCTGTCCGACCCCAACCGGGTGCGGTTCCTCAAGGCTTTGGAGCAGGGCGAGTGGTGCGTGTGCCATTTCCAGGAGGCCTCGGGCCTGGCCCAGCCCACCGTGTCCCGGCACATGCAGGTGCTGGAGGCCGCCGGCCTGGCGGCCTCGGAGAAGCGCGGCCAGTGGGTCCACTACCGCCTGGCCCGGGAGGGGCGGTCGCCCTATGCCGCGGCCCTGCTCCGCGACCTGACCGGCTGGCTCGCCGGGGATGCGGACATCCGGGCTTTTCTGGAGCGCATGCACGAAAGCTGCGGGCGCAGGTCCTGCGCCGAGGGCCGCAGGCCGGCCGCCCCGCGCCGCCAAACCGCCGCCAAACCGCGCTAGGAGAACGCCATGAGCGAAACGCCGCTGCGCCGACTCTCGTTCCTGGACCGGTTCCTGACCCTGTGGATCTTCCTGGCCATGTTCGTGGGGGTGATGGCCGGGTACCTCTACCCGGGGGTCAAGGACGTCATCAACCTGTTCCAGGTGGGCACCACCAACATCCCCATTGCGGTGGGGCTCATCGTCATGATGTACCCGCCCCTGGCCAAGGTGCGCTACGAGGAGCTGCCCCGGGTGTTCCGCAACGGCAGGGTGCTGTTCCTCTCCCTGGTGCAGAACTGGGTCATCGGCCCCATCCTCATGTTCGGCCTGGCCATCGCCTTCCTGTCCGGCCAGCACGAGTACATGGTGGGCCTCATCCTCATCGGCCTGGCCCGGTGCATCGCCATGGTTATCGTCTGGA
>DKEU01000221.1:0-21674 GCA_002452635.1 Desulfovibrionaceae bacterium UBA6814
CATCACCAATTTCGTGGTCATGAACTCCACGGCCAACGCCCTGCTCTCCCTCGGGGCCTCGCCCATCATGGCCCACGCCGAGGAGGAGATGGAGGAGCTCCTGGGCATCGCCGGGGCCCTGGTGCTCAACATCGGCACCCTGTCCCCGCACTGGATCGCCTCCATGCGCCTGGCCGCCCGCCTGGCTGCCGAGCGCAACCTGCCCGTGGCCCTGGACCCGGTGGGCGCGGGCGCGTCCCGGCTGCGCACCGCCACGTCGCTGGCGCTCGCCAACGTGGGCAAGCCCGCGGTGATCCGGGGCAACGCCTCGGAGATCATGGCCCTGGCCGGCGCAGCCGGAGCCACCAAGGGCGTGGACAGCTCCCACGGGTCCGAGGCGGCCGAGGAGGCGGCCTGGAACCTGGCCAAGACCTACAGCTGCGTGGTGGTGGCCAGCGGCGCGGTGGACTTCGTCACCGACGGGTCCAGCGACATCCGCATCTCGGGCGGCAGCGCCCTGACCCCCCTGGTCACGGGCATGGGCTGCGCAGCCACCGCGGTGGTGGGCGCGTTCCTGGCCGTGGCCGACTCCCCCCTGGACGCGGCCCTGGCCGGCATGGGGGTCATGAAGGTGGCGGCGGAGCTGGCCGCGGACGGGGCCAGCGGGCCGGGCAGCTTCGAGCCCGCGTTCCGCGACGCCCTGCACAACCTGGCCGCCGCGGACCTGGACGACCGGCTCATGGTGGCCTGATGCCCCGGCCGGCCTTCGATCCCGCGGTGTACCTGGTCACGGACCGGAGGCTCGCCCGCGGCCGGGACCTCCTGGAGGTGGTGGCCGAGGCAGTGGCCGGGGGCGCGGGCCTGGTGCAGCTGCGGGAGAAGCACGCCGACACCCGGGAGTTCCTGGACCTGGCCCGGGCCCTGGTGGCCCTGCTCGCGCCCTCGGGCGTGCCCCTGCTCGTCAACGACCGGATCGACGTGGCCCTGGCCGCAGGCGCGGACGGGGTGCACCTGGGCCAGTCGGACATGCCCGTGCACATGGCCCGGGCCATGCTGGGGCCGGACGCCCTCATCGGCCTGTCCGTGGAGACCCCGGCGCAGGCCCGGGAGGCCGAGGGCCTGGACGTGGACTATTTGGGCGTGAGCCCGGTGTTCGCCACCCCCACCAAGGCCGACGCGGGCCCGGCCTGGGGCCTGGACGGGCTGGCCGGCCTGGCGTCCTGGTCGCGGCACGTGCTGGTGGCCATCGGCGGCATCGGCCCGGGCAACGCGGCCCAGGTGGTGCGGGCCGGGGCGCACGGCCTGGCCGTGGTCTCGGCCATCTGCGCCGCGGACTCCCCCCGGGACGCGGCCGCGGCGCTGCTGGCAGCGGTCAGGGGGGCGCGAGGAGAAACATAGGGAGGCCGGCCCTGCGCTGACGCTCCGGCCGGGCTTGCGCCGGGATGTACGCGGTCGGCCTGCGATGTGACGTGATGTCTGCACCCCCTCCGGGGGTGCGCCCCCTTGGGGAAAACGCAGCGAGGTGGCGGGATCGCCCGGGCTAGGCGGACGGTTTTCCCCGTGCAGTGTCGCACGGCGGGAGGCGGCGGAAGCATGAGAAGGAGCGCCCTGGGGTTCGTGGTGCTGCTCGGGGTGGTCAGCCTATTCGCGGACATGACCTACGAGGCGGCCCGGGCAATCAACGGCCCCTACCTGGCCCTGCTCGGGGCCAGCGCCACGGCCGTGGGCCTGGTGGCCGGCCTGGGCGAGCTCGCGGGCTACGGGCTGCGCATCCTCTCCGGCCTGCTCAGCGACCGCACCCGGCGCCACTGGGCCATGACCATCCTGGGCTACGCCGTGAACCTGGGCGCAGTGCCGCTCATGGCCCTGGCCGGCCGCTGGGAGGTCGCCGCGGGGCTCATGCTGGCCGAGCGCCTGGGCAAGGCCCTGCGCGTCCCGGCCCGGGACGCCATGCTCTCCCACGCGGCCCACTCCCTGGGCCGGGGCTGGGCCTTTGCCCTGCACGAGGCCCTGGACCAGGTGGGCGCGCTGCTCGGTCCGCTCATCGTCACCGCGGTGCTGGCCCTGCGCGGCAGCTACGCCTCGGCCTACGCGGCCCTGGCCGTACCCGCGGGCCTGGCCCTGGCCGTGCTCCTGGCCGCCCGGCTGCTCCACCCCCGGCCCCAGGACATGGAGCCGGACATGCAGCCGGCCCCGGACCGGACCGCGCTGCGCAGCCTGCCCCCGCGGTTCTGGCAGTACGCCCTGGCCGCCGGGCTGGTGGGGGCGGCCTTTGCCGATTTCCCGCTCATCGCCTTCCACCTCAAGTCCCGGTCCCTGCTCGCGGACCAGCACATCCCCCTGCTCTACGCCGGAGCCATGGGCGTGGACGCCCTGGCCGCCCTGGCCTTCGGCCGCTGGTACGACCGCATCGGCCTGCGCGCCCTGGCCGTGGCGGTGGCGGTTTCGGCCTTTGCCGCGCCCCTGGCCTTCGCCTCCAGCGCCCCCCTGTGCGTGGCGGGCATGGCCCTGTGGGGCCTGGGCATGGGCGCGCAGGAATCGGTGCTGCGCGCCGCGGTGGCCGACCTGGTTCCGGCCGGACGCCGCGCCACGGGTTACGGGGTGTTCAACACCGTGTTCGGGATGGCCTGGTTTGCGGGCAGCGCGCTCATGGGCCTGCTCTACGGCCTCTCGCCCATGGCCCTGGCCGGGTTCTCGGTGGCCGGCCAACTGGCGGCCCTGCCCGTGCTCCTGCGGCTGGCCGGACAGGAAGACGCCGCTGCCGGACAGGGCTAGCCCGCCCGGCAGGTCCGCCTACTCGTAGTGGTTGAAGGTGGTGAATCCCTGGGACTGGCAGAGGTGGTCGCGCTCGGCCTCCTTGAGGTCCGCGGCCACCATGCCGGAGACCAGGTCCGCGAAGGCCACCCGGGGCTCCCAGCCCAGCTTCTCCCGGGCCTTGCTGGCGTCGCCCAGGAGGAAGTCCACCTCGGTGGGCCGGAAATAGCGCGGGTCGATCTTCACCCGCACCTGGCCGGTGGCCGCGTCGCGGCCCACCTCGCCCTTGCCCGTGCCCTCCCAGGCCAGCTCCACGTCCACGCAGGCGAAGGCCCGCTCCACGAACTCCCGCACCGAATGGGTCTCGCCCGTGGCGATGACGAAGTCCTCGGGCTGGTCCTGCTGCAGCATGAGCCACATGGCCTGCACGTAGTCCTTGGCGTGGCCCCAGTCCCGCTTGGCGTCCAGGTTGCCCAGGTACAGGCAGTCCTGCAGGCCCAGCTTGATGCGGGCCACGGCCCGGGTGACCTTGCGGGTCACGAAGGTCTCGCCCCGCACCGGACTCTCGTGGTTGAAGAGGATGCCGTTGCACGCGTACATGCCGTAGGCCTCGCGGTAGTTCACCGTGATCCAGTAGGCGTACACCTTGGCCGCGGCGTAGGGGCTGCGCGGGTAGAAGGGGGTCTGCTCGGTCTGGGGGGTCTCCTGCACCTTGCCGTACATCTCTGACGTGGAGGCCTGGTAGAACCGGGCGCTCTTTTCCATGCCCAGGATGCGCATGGCCTCCAGGAGGCGGAGGGAGCCCAGGGCGTCGGCGTTGGCCGTGTACTCCGGGCTCTCGAAGGACACCGCCACGTGGCTCTGGGCCGCCAGGTTGTAGATTTCGGCCGGCCGCACCTTCTCCATGATCCGGATGAGGTTGGTGGAGTCCGTGAGGTCGCCGTAGTGCATGAAGAACTTCACCCCGGACTCGTGCGGGTCGCGGTAGAGATGGTCCACCCGGGCGGTGTTGAACGAGGAGGAGCGGCGCTTGATTCCGTGCACCTCGTAGCCTTTCCTGAGCAGGAGCGAGGCCAGGTACGCGCCGTCCTGGCCGGTGACTCCGGTGATGAGCGCCTTTTTCATGTCCGTCCTTCCCAAGGTCCGTTGCTGCGGATTCGTACCCGCGTGGTAAAGGGCCGGTGCAGCCGCGTCAAGCCCGGGCCGGGCCGGCCCCGGCTCTTGCCCACAGCCTCGTCCACATGGCAACACTCCGCCATTCCAGGATATTTTTTTGAAGCCCAGGCCTTGACGAGCCCGGACGCAGGATTATTTCTCTGGCAAGCCGGCAGGCCACGCGGCAGGACGATCCCCCCTGCCCCGCCTTGCCGGACAGTGCGTCCGGTGCGTTGCTGGGCCACGACCCGGTCGGATACGGCAGCCGACCGGACTTCCTCCAGAGCCCGGCGCAGGCCGGGCTTTTGCTGGAGCAACGGAGGCTGAATCCTCAATAAACCCGGAGGTTGGAACCATGGTCATCGATTTCAGCAGCTTCTATGATCTCCCCCGGGAGATCGCCCGGATCATGGACGAGGCCGCGCGGCCCGTGCTCATCAGCCAGCGCCGCATCGCCTACCCCCTGGTCAACCTGGCCGAGGACCACGACAACTACTACGTGGACCTGGACATGCCGGGGGTGGACGCGTCCCAGGTGGAGTTGACCCTCACCGAGCGCAACCTGACGGTGCAGGGCGAGCGCCCGGCCCAGGCCGGCCGCTTCTTCCGCCAGGAGCGCGTGGCCGGGAGCTTCCAGCGGATCATCACCCTGGGCGCCCCGGTGGACAAGGACAAGGTCGCGGCCCGCTACGCGGACGGCATCCTGCACATCACCCTGCCCAAGTCCGAGGCGGTGAAGCCGCGCAAGATCAGCATTTCGGCGCAGCAATAGGAGGGAGAGCCATGAGCAAGGACATCAAGCAGCACGAGGCCCAGGAGCTGCCGGCCTTCATCCCGGCCACCGACATCGTGGAGCAGGAGGACGGGTTCCACATCTACATGGACATGCCCGGCGTGCCCAAGGAGAACCTGTCCATCGACCTGAAGGAGGGAGAGGTGACCATCGAGGGGCTGTCCAACTACGCCCCGCCCGCCGGAGCCCAGGCCCACCACGCCGAGTTCGGCGCGGGCCGCTTCGCCCGCACCTTCGCCCTGTCCGATGCGGTGGACCGCGACAAGATCAAGGCCGTGCTCAAGGACGGGGTGCTCAACCTCTTCCTGCCCAAGGCCGAGGCCGTGAAGCCCCGCAAGATCAGCATCGAGACCGCCTAGCCCGTCCCGGGCCCATCCGGCTTGCAGCCCCCCGCCCCGCCGGCGGGGGGCTTTTTCATGCCCTGAAGCCGAAAACACCCTCCTGGTGTNNGGGCCTCGCGGCCGCTGCGCGTCCGGCCCCGCGTCCTGCGGGGCTCACTTCTTGCCCGTGTGCGACTCGAAGGCCCAGGTGACCTTCTTGACGATCTCCCGGGTGGAGCAGGGCTTGAGCAGGTAGTCGAAGGCCCCCAGGTTCATGAGCTCCACCGCGTCGTCCACCGAGGCGTGGCCGGTGAGGATGATGACCTCCACCGGGTACCCGCCGTCGCGGATGCGCTTGAGCGTGCCGTGGGCCGCCAGGCCGGGCATCTTCACGTCCAGCAGCACCACGTCGCAGGGATTGGCGGCCAGCCATTCCAGGGCCGCCTCGCCGCTGCCCACGGCCTCGGCTGTGATGTTGGGAGAAATGCCGAGGAGTTTCACCAGGTTGGTACGAAAATCCTCCTCGTCGTCCACGATCAGCACACGGATGGCGTCGCTCATGGCGTATGCCTCCTTTCAGGCCCCGGGGCCTGCGGTTGCGGGGTTGGGGGCAGGTGCACGGTGAAGGCCGCGCCCTTGCCCGGCACGCTGTCCACGGTGATGGTCCCGCCCAGGCGGGTGGCGATGGCCAAGCAGATGGACAGCCCGAGGCCCGTGCCCTTGCCCGGCGGTTTGGTGGTAAAAAAGGGGTTGAAGATGCGGGTGCGGTGCTCCGGGGCGATGCCCGGCCCGGTGTCGCGCACCGTGAAGCACGGCCCGTCCGGCCCCTGGTGGGTGGACACCGTGACCGTCCCGTCCCGGCCCACGGCCTGGGCCGCGTTGTTGAGCAGGTTCAGCGCCACCTGGCGCAAGAGCTGCGGGTCCGTGGCCACCGGCCCCAGGTCCGGCTCGTTCTCCCGCAGGAACACGACGTTGTTGGCGCGGTGCTCGCGCTCCACCAGGCGGATCATGTCCTCCAGGAGCCGCGCCAGGTCCGTATCCTGGTAGATGGCGTCGGAGCGGCGGCTGAAGGCCAGCATGTTGTGGGTGATGTCCCGGCAGCGCCCCACCTGGGCGTGGATCTGGGCGATGGTGTCGGCCAGCTCCTTGGCCACCCCGGAGTCCACTGCGCTGGACGCGCCGGGCTGGGACAAGAGGTGCTCCTGCCATTCCGCGATCTGCCCGATGACCGCCAGGGGGGTGTTGATCTCGTGGGCGATGCCCGCGGCGATCTCGCCCAACGCCGCCATCTTCTGGGACTGGATGAGCCGCTCGTTGATGTCCACGCCCGCCTCGGCGCCGGCCAGGACCTCGACCGGCCTGCGCCGCCTGGCCCAGGCCCAGGCCCCGGCCCCGGCCCCGACGGCCAAGAGCGCAGCCCAGCCCGGGCCGGCCAGGCCGCCGGCCAGCACCAGCCCGGCCAGGGCCAGGGCGACGAGCGCCGCCCGCCATCCGGCCATGCGGCCGGCGGAAGGGGCCAGTACCGCGGTCGGGCTCATCCCCCGGGCCTCCGTTCACGGTTGATCCGCACCCGGTCGCAGGCCTTCTGGATGCGCTCCAGCATGTCCTCGATCTGGAAGGGCTTCATCACGTAGTCGAAGGCCCCCAGGGACAGGCCCTTGAGCCCCGAGTCCACCGAGCCGTGCCCGGTGAGCATGATGACTTCCACGTCGGGATGCCGCTTCTTGAGCTCCTTCAAGGTCTCGATCCCGTCCATGCCGGGCATCATCACGTCCAGCACCACCACGTCCACCTCGTTGGCGGCCAGATGGGCCAGGCCTTCCTCGCCGCCGCCCGCGGTGGCCACCTCCATGCCGCGCTTGGTGAAACGTTTGGCGAACAGCGCCGTGAAATCCGCCTCGTCGTCCACCACCAGTACCCGAATAGCCGCCATGCCGTATCCCCCTTTAGAGCGGGTTAGCCCTGCCAGGGCTTGGCCGCTCTTATGCATTTTGCTGGAATGCTGGGCCGGCATTCCAGCTCCTGGTCGTGCTTCACGACCAAAATGCGCTATACCACATGCCCTTCGCCCACCGGCAGCGCAATGGTGAAGGTGGTTCCCTTGCCCACCTCGCTCTGCACGGCGAGCTGTCCGCCCAGCTTCTCCACGATGCCGTAGGCGATGGACAGGCCCAGGCCGGTGCCTTCGCCCACGCCCTTGGTGGTGAAGAAGGGATCGAATATCTTTCCCAGGTGCTCGGGCGGGATGCCCGGCCCGGTGTCGGCGATGGCCAGGGTCACCCGGCCCGCCTTCTCGTCCAGGGTGGTGGACAGGGTGATGGTCCCGTCCTTGCCAACGGCGTCGATGGCGTTGTTCAGGATGTTGAGCACCACCTGCTGGATCTGGGAGGTGTCCGAAACCACCACCGGCAGGTCCTCGGCGAAGTACTTCTTGATGGCGATGTTGCGGTACAGGGCCTCGTTCTCCAGGAACTGGGAGGTCTGGTCCGCCAGGCGGGAGAGGTCCACGTTCTCGCGCACCGGCTCCATGCGGCGAGCGAAGCCCAGCATGCGGTGGGTGACCTTCTTGGCCCGGTCCACGTGCTGCTCGATCTTGTCCGCCGCGCCCAGTATCTCGTCGTAGTTGCCGATCTTGGCCTTGTCCTCCTCGGCCAGCAGGTCCTTGAGCCAGCCCGCGCTCTCCCGGATGAGGGTGAGCGGGTTGTTCACCTCGTGGGCGATGCCCGCGGCCAGCTTGCCCAGGGCCGCCATCTTGCCCGACTGCATGAGGGAGGCGTCCAGGGCGGCCTTGTCCTGCTCCGCGGCCATGAGGGTGCGGGTGATGTGCCGGGCCACCAGGTACGCGCCGGTGAGGATCACCAGCGCGCCGGCCACCACGATGCCGATGACGAAGGAGTGGGTGGTGAAGAGCGGACTCAGGGCCTCGTCCGGGTCCACGCTCACCACCAGGAGCCAATTGGCGTTTTCCAGCCAGGTCCGGCCGGCGATCACCGGCCGGCCGCCGATGCGCATCCCGTCCACCCGCACCCCGGAAAACCGCTCCGGGGCCGGCATGTCGGCCATGACCATGACCCCGCCCCCGCTGCGGCTGGGGGTCTGGAGCAGGCCCGCCGGGTTCACCAGGAAGGCGTCGCCGCTGCGGCCGGCCTGGACGCTGCGCACCAGGGTGTTGAAGATCTCCGAGTCGATGGTGGCCCGCAGGATCCAGGTGGCCCCGGCCTCGCGCCGGGCCACCGCGATGATCACGTGGGGGAAGTTGCGGAAGCCCAGGAACACGTCGCTCACGTACGCCCCGCCCCGCATGACCGCGTTGAACCACTCGGTCTGGCTGTAGTTCACCTCGTGCAGTTGGGCGAAGGGGCCCACGTAGGCCACGTGGCCGCCCTTGCTGTCGATGACCCCGATGTCCACGAAGGCCCTGGAGCTGGCCTGCATGGTGTCGAACACCCTGGCCAGGTACTGCTCGTCGCGGATCTGGGCCAGGGTGTGGGTGGCGGCCAGGGTGCGCAACTGGGCCACCCGCTCCTCGATGAAGATGTCGATGCCGTGCCGCTTGTTGTCCACCACCATCCGCAGGTTGTCCTCCACCTGCCGGGTGTAGGTGGCGGAGAACTGGTCGTAGATGAAGAACCCCAGGGCGAACAAGGGGATGAGGGAGAAGCTCAGCACCGTGAGGACCAGCTTCGCGCGCAGACTGGCGTACTGCCGGATATCCATGCCCAGGTGACTCCTGCCGCCGGCCGCTGCCGGCTATTGAGATTACCGCCTCCCTGCCCTCGGACAGGAATGTCGCTCCACGACGCTATAAACCCGCCCCCCCCGCCGGCCACCTAGGGCCCGGGGCGGACCCCCAGCCGGCCGGTGATGTCCGTGAGCAGCCTGGCCTTGAACGCCCCGGCCTGGGCCGCGTCGGCCATGGCCATGTCCATCTGCCGGGTGTGCACGATCACGTGGCCCAGGGCGGCCAGCCGCTCCTCCATGAACTGCCTGCCGTACCCCTCCATGCGGGCGAACAGGGCGTCGGCCTTGGTCTCGCAGCGGAACCCCAGCTCCTCCAGGAGCTCGGCGATCATCTCCGCGCGCCGGGTGCGGCGGCCGTGGTCCGCGGCCCCGCCCTTGAAGCGGAAGGAGAGGTAGTTGCCCGCATCCTCGTCCCCGATGAGGGCCTCCACCGTGGAGAAATGGTAGCCGAACCTCGACTGGAGCGAACAGAAGTCGCTGGCGATCATGAAGTAGTTCTTCTCGGCAAAGGCCGAGGCCGCGCCCGGGTCCAGGTCCGGGTTGGACGCCGACCCCGCCAGCACGGACATGAAGCCCTTGGCGTCCACCGGCGGACCGGCCCAGGGCGCGGCGGTCATGCCCCGCCACAGGGCCAGCATGGGCGCGGAGGCGATCTGCTCCAGGGGCACCGCCTTGCCCTCCACCTGGCCCGCGATGCCGTCGCCCAGGTCGATGACCCAGTACTGCATGGCCCGGCCGTCCACGGACAGCCGCTTGGCCGCGTGGGTGGGCAGGGGCAGGTCCGCGCCCTGGCTGAACATCTCCTCCACGCTCTTCTCGTGGCAATAGCGGGTCACGTCGTGCAGGGTGGCGCACCCCTCGGGCGCGAAGTCCGGGGCCGAGGGGTCCAGGAGGGTCAGGGGCACGATGTGCCGGGCCGCCCCCTCCAGCAGGGCCAGCACCGGGCTGCCCAGCATGAGGTTCCGGGGCCGCTCCCGGCGGGGCAGGTCCCGGGTTGCGTCGCCGGGCAGCACCCGCCGGCCGTCCGCGTCCACCGTGACCAGGCCCGCGCCCTCCAGGCCGGCCAGGGCGCCCGGGAGGCCGAAGAGCGCGGGCACCCCGTACTCCCGGGCCACGTTGGCCAGGTGCCCGGCGGCCGAGCCGCGCTCGGCCACCACCGCCGCGGCGCGGGAGAGCAGCGTGGCCCAGAAGGGCAGGGCCTGGGCCACCACCAGCACCCCGCCCGGGGGGAAGCGCAAGGCGTCGGCGTCCTTGCGGGCCGCGAAGGCCTCGCCCGCGCCCGCGCCCGGGGAGGCCGCGACCCCGCCCGCCAGCAGGACCGGAAGGTCCCTGTTCGCCGGGCCGGGGGGCGGGGCCGCTGCGGCCTCGGCCGCGGCCTCCTTGAGGGGCCGGCACTGCAGGAGCACCAGCCGGCCCGCGGGATCGAACGCCCATTCCAGGTCCTGGGGACCGTTGAAATGCTGTTCCGCGGCCAGGGCCAGCCGGGCCACGGCCAGGACCCGCGCCTCGTCCAGGCAGGGCTGCCCGGCCTCCTCCGGCGCGAGGGGGATGCGGTCCAGGCCCGCGCCGGCCGAGGGGGCGTAGCGGAACTCCTTGCGCGCCGCCTCCACCCGGGCCAGGGCCAGGGGATCGCGGTCCACCAGGAACCGGTCCACGGCCGCGCTGCCGTCCACCACCGCCTTGGGCAGCCCGGGCACGGCCTCGATGAGCAGCCTGCCGCCCGATCCGTCGGCGGGGCGCATGGGATCGCGGGAATAGGCCACGCCGCTGGCCGCGGCGTCCACCATCTCCATGACCCCCACGCACATGGGCACGGCCTCGTCCGGGATGCCGCGCACCAGGCGGTAGGTCATGGCCGTGACCCCGTACTTGGCGGCCACCACCTCGCGGTAGGCCTGCACCGCCTCGTCCGGCTCCACGCCCAGCTCGGTGTGGTACTGGCCGGCGAAGGTCGCGCCCAGGGCGTCCTCGCCGATGGCCGAGGAGCGCACCGCCAGGAGCAGGCCCTCCCCTGCCGCGGCGGACAGGGCCGCGGCCTGCTCCCGGATGGCCGCCTCCAGGTCCGGGGGCAGGGGCGCGGACGCGATGAACCCCTGCAGGCTGGAGGACAGGGCGTACAGCTCGTCCAGACGGCTGGCGTCCGCGGCCTGGATGCGGCGGTCCACCTCGGCCTGGAGGTCGTTGTGGGACATGAACCGGGCGAAGCCCGCGGCGGTCACTGCGAAGCCCCGGGGGATGGTTGCGCCCAGGGCGCGGGCCAGTTCGCCCAGGTTGGCCAGCTTGCTGCCGGCCTGGTCCAGGTCGGCTGCGGCCAGGTCGGCCAGGGGGCGGACCAGGGGGCCGGAGGCCGGGACCGGGGCGGCCAGCACCGCCGTGTTGATTTCTGCCTGGATGGCGCGAAAGCGGGGGAGCAGCCCGTCGTAGCGGCCCGGGGCCAGGCTGGTGAGGCCGCGCACCATGGCGAAGACCTCGGAGGCCACCCGGGTGCAGGCCTCGCGCACGTAGCCCGCGCCGAAGGCCCGCTCCCCGCGCAGGGCCTCCTCCATGTCGGACATGACCTCCAGGGCGCGGTTGTTGGCGGCCAGGAGCAGCTTGAAATTATGGCAGCGCTCCAGGTGGAGGCGGCGCAGCTCCTCCTCCTGCTCCGGGGACAGGGCCGGTGCGCTGCCGAACAGACGCTTGAGGGTTGCGAGCAGGCCGGTTGGGGCCATGTTCCCTGCCCTTGGCCCGCGGCTGGCCGCGGGGTTTGCCGGGCCGCGGCCCGGGGCGGTCCTACCGATGGCCGACGCTAGGCCGGTCGTCCCAGGCGCAGCCTGCGCCGGGCCGTGGCGTCCTGGATCTTGTACAACAGTTCGTTGATGGCCACCGGCTTCATGAGGTAGTCGAAGGCGCCCAGGTCCATGCCCTCCACCGCCACCTCCATGTTGGCGTGCCCGGTGAGCAGGATCACCTCGGTGTCCGGGACCATCTTGCGCAGCCGGCGCAGGACCTCCAACCCGTCCATGCCGGGCATCTTCACGTCCAGCACCACCACGTCGTAATCCCCGCCCTCGGCCTGGTCCAGGCCGGCCTGGCCCGAAGCCGCGGTGCTCACCACGAGCCCGCGCTTGACCAGGCGTTTCCCGAGCAACTCGCGGAAGTCGTCCTCGTCGTCGATCAGCAACACCTTCATGCTCTCGGACACGGCCTGCTCCTTAGGATATGCGCCGCAATCGGCCGGGCGGTCCGGAATGTCCGGGACCCACGCCAAGGGGCGGAGGGCCTATCCCTCCGCCCCGGCGGGTGGGGCGTCTCCCGTCCCAGCCCGTCGTGCACTGTTGTGCGCTGTGCGCTCGTGTCACGTGCGGCCCAGTTCCCGGGAAACGCGCAAAGCCATCAGGCCAACACCCCCGAGATTGCAACCGCCGTTCCACACGATACGCTCTTGCGCGATTTTTCACAAACCCCTGGATTAGAAAACTTTTCAATCGAGCAACAGGCGGGGAAAATCTGGCAAGTGCCTGATTTCACGCCCAGTCCAACCGGCTCCGCCTCCCTTCCCCACTTCCATACGGCCCTGCGGGCCGGGATGCAAGGCCCTCCCGCGCCGGGAAGGAGCCCTACTCCCGGGCGGCGAAGGAGACCGGGCAGGCCGCCCCGTAGCCGGGCCGGCCCTCGGGGTGCTCCCGGCTGGGCTGGCCCGCGCACTCCAGGAAGATGCGCGCCTCGCACTCCCGGCAGCGCTCCGGGTCCAGGCGGGGCACGATGGCCCCCAGGGCCTCGCACTTGTCCCCGAACACGTTCTCCTGGCCCACCTGGGCCAGGCAGCCCCCCCGGTTGAGGATGCGCATGACCTCGGGCTTGACCGAGCACAGGTACAGGGCCCGGCCCCCGGTGTGCAGGGTGTGGCCCTCGTGGAAGATCATCTCGCACCCGGACACGTCCATGAAGTTCACCCCGCTGGCCACCACCAGGATGTGGCACTGCTCCGGGCTGGCCGCGATGGTCTTCTCCAGGGCCTCGGAGATGTGGTTCACCGCGCCGAAGAAGATGGACCCGTCCAGGCGCAGGACCTTGAGCTGGGGGCATTCCGGGAACCGGCCCCCGGTGTTGTCCACGAAATGCCGGGCCCCCTTGGACTCCACCGGCGCCAGGGTGATGAAGTGGGGGTGCGAGGTGCGGTTCAGGTAGATGAGCAGGGAGAGGATGACCCCGGCGAAGATGGCGAACTCCAGGTCCAGGAACAGGGTGGACAGGAAGGTCGCCGCCAGCACCACGGTGTCCTCCCGGCTGGTGGTCACGATGGTGCGGATCTGGCGCGTGTCCACCAGGAACACCGCCACCAGCACGATGATGCCGGCCATGGCCGGCAGGGGCAGGTAGGCGGTGAGCGGGGCCACCAGGAGCAGGATGGCCCCCACCCCCAGGGCCGAGAACACCGCGGCCATGGGCGAGCGCGCGCCCGAGGCGTGGTTCACCCCGGTGCGGGTGAAGGAGCCCGAGGAGGCGTAGGCCGAGAAGAAGCTGCCCACCAGGTTGGACAGGCCCTGGCCGATGAACTCCTGGTTGTTGTCGATGCGCTGGCCCGTGGACACGGCCACGGACCGGGCGATGGACACCGCCTCGGCCAGGCCCAGCATGGCGATGGCCAGGGCCCCGGGGAAGAGGGTCTGCAGCACGTGCGGGGAGAAGTCCGGCAGGGACAGGGAGGGCAGCCCGTCGGGCAGGGCGCCCACCAGCTTCACCCCGTGCGCCGCGCCGTCCAGGGCCAGGGAGAGCAGCGAGGCCGTGACCATGCCCACGAACATGGCGGGCATGCGGGGCCAGCGCTTCTTGAGCGCGAAGGAGAGGACCAGGGTCAGGGCGGCGATGAGCACCACCCGCCAGTTGGCCTCGCCCAGCCGGCCCAGGCAGGCGGCCCAAGTCTCCAGGAACTCGCCCCGGGGCAGGCCGGAGATGCCCAGGAAGTGCCCCAACTGGCTGGTGATGATGAGCACCGCCGCGCCCGCGGTGAAGCCCACCACCACCGAATGGGACACGAAGTTGATGACCATGCCCAGCCGGGCCACCCCAAGTCCCAGTTGCACCGCCCCGGCCAGGAAGGTCAGGGTGAGCACCATGCGCACGTACTCCGGGTCGCCCGGCGCGTGCAGGGCGCTGACCTGGGCGAAGACCACCAGGGAGATGGCCGTGGTCGGCCCTGAAACCAGGTGCAGGGAGGAGCCGAACAGGGCGGCCACGATCACCGGCACGATGGCGGTGTACAGGCCGTACTCCGGCGGCAGGCCGGCGATGGCCGCGAAGGCCACGCCCTGGGGCAGGACGATGACCGCGCCGGTCAGGCCGGCCGCGAGATCCGCGCGCAGGGACTTGCGGGTCAGCAGCCCCTTCCAGCCCAGGAAAGGGAACAGGCGGTTGAGCAGTTCGGATTGGGCGGGCATGCGAGGCTCCACCTTGCCCTCGTGCCACCTCCTGCGGCCCGGGTCAAGGACCCTTGGGTTATTCTCCCGGGTCCTGGCCCATGCGGTGCTGCACCTCGGCGCGCAGGGCCTCCAGGGTCAGGCGCACCTCCAGGAAGAAAAAGACCAGCGATCCCAGCAGGAAAATCATGCTGGCCGAGAACAGGGCCTCGGGCACGAACACCACCCGCACCTGGGCCACGGCCTCGGCGAAGAGCAGGAGCATGAGCATGCCGATGCCGAAGATGCCCATGAGGCACAGCCCCACCGAGGAGCGCATGTACCGGCAGCGGCGGTAGAGCACCCGCACCTGCCGCTCGATGTCCTCCATCTCCCCGGCCGGCGCGTCCGCGGCCTCCCGGCACAGGTGCCGGATGCGGTCCACGGACCGGCCCAGCCGGTTGGTCAGGGACAAGAGCAGCAAGCCGAACGCCGAAATGAGCACGCACGGGGCAATGGACGCCTGCAACACCTGGACGAGAAGAATGGGTTCCATCCGGGCAGCTTCGCACGGGCCGGAGCGAGAGGCAAGCGAAGGCGGAAGCGGAATGCGGACGGAAAGGAGGCGGGGAGGCGGGCAGACGAAGAGGGCGGTTCGCGAACCGCCCCTACCGAAGAAAATGGAGGCAGGCCCACGGTCATGGCTCTTTTCCGTAGGGGCGGTTCGCGAACCGCCCTCTTCCGGGGTTCGTGGCCGCGCGCCACCGGGGGTGCGGGGCGGCGCGCCCGCCCTCCCCTACCCCGCTTCCGGGTGGTCCGGGTCGTGGCAGTAGTTGCCCTTGAGGAAGCAGTCGGCCAGGTGCAGCACGCTGGCCTCGGAATGCATGAGCATGTCCATCTGGCGGGTGTACTGGAGCAGCCGGCCCAGCTGGTCCAGGCGGGAGGTGACCTCGGCCGTCTCGTCCTTGCGGAAGGAGGCGGTGACCCGGTCGCCCACCACCTCCACGGTGAAGTCCAGGCGGCGCAGGATCTCCGAGATGGCGCGCACGCGGCGGCTGCGGCGGACCTCGTCCGCGGCCCCGCCCTTGAAGGAGAAGGTGATGTAGTTCTCGTTGGCCAGGGGGCCGCAGTAGGCGTCCAGCACCGAGTAGTGGTAGCCCACCCGGGAGCTGAAGTTGAGGTAGCGGTCGGAGATGAGCGCGTAGCTCTTGTCCCCGAAGCGCTGGTTCTGGTTGGGGGGCGGGCCCATGAGCTGCTGGCCCATGACCGAGAAGAAGCCGCTCAGGTTGATGGGCTTGGGCTCCAGGCGGTTCACGTCGGGGTGCAGCATGCCCGTGAGCAGGGCGACGAAGGGGGTGGAGGCGATCTCCTCGGGCGAGACGCGCCGGCCGTGCGGCTGGCGCACGCCGTCGCCCAGGTCGATGATGTAGAGGTCCAGGGGGATGGGCGCGGCCAGCTTGAGGGCCAGCCCGCCCTGGTCCGCGGCCAGGTCCGAGATCTGGAACATCTCGCCGTAGGAGCGCTCGTGGATGAAGCGCATGATGTCGTGCACGGTCTTGGCGTTGCGGCCGCGGAACTCGGGCGAGGCCGGGTCGGTGAGGGAGAGGGGCGCCACCAGGCCGGCCAGGGCCTGGAGCACGGCGAAGACCGGGGCGTCCTTCATGAAGCCCGAGCGCTTGGCGGCCAGGGCCAGCAGCTCCGGCACCTCGCCCAGGTAGATGCGGCCGGACAGGGCGTCCACCGTGACCACGGCCCCGTCGGGGATGTCCCGGGTGGCGGTGCGCAGATTGAAGATGGCGGGCAGGTCGAACTCGCGCACCAGGGAGGCCATGTGCCCGGTGGCGCTGCCCGCGTCGGTGAGCACGGCCCGGGCCTTGCCCAGGAGCACCGCGTACTTGGGCGAGGAGTGCTCGGCCACCAGCACCCCGCCGTCGGGAAAGCCGGCCAGGTCGGCGTCGGACCGCACGTGGCGGGCCGGTCCGGCCGCCACGCCCGGGCACGCCACGTCGCCCCCGGACAGGAGCATGGCGTGGCCCGGCACCCGGGGGGGCCGCGGCTGGTCGCGGCGGGAGGCGTCCACCCGCAGGGGCCGGGTCTGGAGCAGGATGAGCCGCCCGTCGGGGTGCAGGGCCCACTCCACGTCCTGGGGGATGCCGTAGTGCGCCTCCAGGGCCAGGCCCAGGCGGGCCAGCTCCCGGGCCTGGTCCTGGGTGAGGCAGGGCCGGCCGCCGTCCGCAGGGGACAGGGGCGCGTCCGCCACCCGGCCTTCGGGGCCGAGGGCGAGCATGCGGTCCTGGGTGGCCACCACCCAGTCGTCAATCCCGGGACCGGCCGCATCGTCCACCGGCCGGGACAGGCGGTAGGTGTCCGGGGCCACGGTCCCGTCCACCGCGTAGACGCCCAGGCCGAAGACCGCGTTCACCAGCACCCGGCGGTCCAGGGGGTCGGTGGGGCTGGTGGTGTACATGACCCCGGCGGCCCGGGAGGGAACGAGCTCCAGGCAGGCCACGCCCATGGAGATGCCCTCGAAGGGGATGCCCTTGAGCAGGCGGTAGGCCATGGCCCGCGGGGTGAAGAGGCTGGCCAGGACCATCTTGTAGGAGGGGATGAGGCGCTCCCGGGTGACCCCGAGCACCGAGAGGTACTGGCCGGCGAAGGAGAGCTCGCCGTCCTCGCCGATGGCGCTGGAGCGCAGGGCCACGGGGGCTTCGGTTCCGCTGTTGCGGGCGCAGAGGTCGGTGTAGGCCCCGGTGATGGCCGCCTCCAGGTCCGGCGGCAGGGGCGCGTCCAGGAAGGCGCGCTGGATGTCCTCCGAGGCCCGGGTCACGGCCGCGGCGTCGGACGGGTCCAGGCCCATGCGGCGGCGGTTCACCTCGTCCATGATGCCCGCGGACTCCAGGAAGGCCTCGCAGGCCGCGGTGGTGATGGCGAATCCCGCGGGCACCGGCAGGCCCAGGGAGGCCATCTCGCCCAGATTGGCGCTCTTGCCGCCCACGCTGTCCACCATGTGCCGGTCCACCGCGGTGTAGGGCAGCACGGGCGCGCCGCTGCGGGAAGTGGTGCGGCGGGCGGTGAGGGCGGCCATCTCCGCGCTCAGGCGGGCGGCGATCTCGGCCAGGGCCGGGCTCTTGTTGCCCGAGAGCCGGGCGTAGGCGTCCACCATGCGGCCCAGGTGAAAGGCGGTGCGGGAGGCCTGGGAGGCCACGTAGGCCATGCCGAACACCGTATCGCCCCGGAGCTTCTGCTCCAGGTCGGCGATGATGGTCAGCAGCTCGGAGTTGGACTCGAGCAGGGCCTTGAAGTTGGCGTAGCGGGCCTTGAATTCGGCCGCGTGGTCGGCGTCCGAAGCCTGGGGCCGGCTGCGGCGGAACAGGGACAGGAGCGCGCGCATCCATCCTCCAAAATCCTGGCCGTGAACGGCCGGGGCCTGGCGGCACCATAGCGCACCGGCCGGTGCCGCCGCAATGGCCTGGTTACCGGCTGGGGCCAGCCGGGTTCATGCCGAGCCTTGCACGATAATCAACCGAAAGCATATTCATAACTTGGAGAAATCCGAAATAAAAACGCCACAACATAGTCTCCCCTCGCAGGGCCTCCCGGAATCGCGCAAGGGGCAAAAGGGCTCCCTGCCGGCATCTCGCAAAACCCTGAACTACCCGGTGTATTTAGATTATGTCTTGTCTCTTTCCACTTCTCGCCGGGTTCGCGCAGTGGCATGCCCCTTGCTGTACCGGGTCTGCAACATTCGCACCGGGCCCGGGCCGCCATTGCCCGCCCGACCACGGCACAGCCACGAAGGAGCAGGACGCTACCGTGAAAACCCATTTCCAGAAAGCCGCAGTGGTCCTCTTCGTTCTGACCATACTCGGGGTTGCCGACGGGCTGGCCCGGAGCGTGTTTGAACCCCAGCATACCTTCCGGGTGGTGGCCGGCTCCGAAACCCTGGCCAGCGGCACCCTGGACATCACCCTGGACGCGGACGGGGTGAAGGCGCATTCCGAAGTGGCCCATTCGGGCGACTCCCGGATGCTCAACCAATACCTGCGCTACACCTCCACCTCCCCGGACGTGCAGGTGGAGTTCGTGGAGATGCGCGGGACCCTGTGGCGCGGGATCATCAGCGCGCCCCGCACCGAACCCGCGGGCCGGGTGGAGCTGGTGATCTACGCCCGGACCCAGCCCCCCACCGCGATGACCCCCCGCTACACCCTGCGGGTGTTCGACTCGGCCGAGGCCCTGCAAGCCGACCTGCCCTCCGTGTCCCTGCGCTATCTGGGCATCGCGCCCTGGTGGGTGGTGATCATCTGCCTGCCCCTGGCCGGCTTCTTCGGCTTCCTGGTCTTCCGGGCCACCGGCGAGGAGGAGGACGCGCTCATCGCCCGGGGCATCGGCCCCATCTACAAGCTGGCCAAGAAAAAGGAAGGGTGGGACATCCTCTTCGGACTGGGGCTCAACCAGGGCCTCACCACCGGCGAGGAGCTGGTGCTGCTGACCCCTGACGGACGGGTGGTGGGCGCCCTGCGGGCCGGGGAGATCGGCCCCACCTCCAGCCGCTCCACCCTGGAACTGGGCGTGGAGGTCCGGCCGGACTACTACGTGGCCCGGCCCCAGACCGAAACCTCCATTCTGCGCAGGCCTGCTTCGGGCCGCGCAGCGTAAGGAGACAGGCCCCATGGAGCATGCATTGCAGGGGCTGTTTACGCCGCTATCTTTAATTGTATATTCAAATAGTTTTATCGGATGTGTCGCCCCTGCTCGCCCCGGCATCCGTCCATAAGGAAACGCCATGGAACGTTACCGCGCCCTGTTCAAACACCTCCCCTCGCCCGCCGTGCTCCTGAACAGCCAAAACCGGGTGGATGACGTGAACCAGGCCGGCCTGGCGGCCCTCCCCACCGAGGCCTTCGAGCGGACCTTCTCCCGCTGGCTGACCAGGGACCTGAAAGAATTCCGCATCAGCCCGGTGCCCTCCCGCGTCATCGAAAAGACCTACCGCGCCGCTTCGGGACCGCCCAAGTTCTTCAAGATACGCATGGCCAAGATCGCCCCGGGCAAGACGGATACCGGGATGGTGCTCATCCTCACCGACATCACCGAGCGCCGCCGCACCCTGGAGGAACTGGGACGCCTGGCCTCCATCGTGGACTCCTCGGACGACGCCATCCTCTCGGTGTCCCTCTCCGGCAAGATCATGACCTGGAACCGCGGCGCGGAAAAGATTTACGGATTCCAGCCCGAGGACATCCTGGGCCGGTCCTTCATGCTCCTGGTCCCGAGCGGCATGCGCGAGGGCGCCCGGTCCATCCTGGAGCGGGCCGCCCGGGGCCTGTCCCTGTCCCGGCACGAAACCGTGCACCGCCACAGGGACGGCCACCTGTTTCCGGTTTCCGCCACCTTCTCGCCCTTTGACTGCTACGACGCGGTGCTGGGGGTCTCGGTCATCGCCCGGGACATCTCCAGCCGCAAACAGACCGAGGAGGAGCTGCGCAGCAGCCACGGCCAACTGCAAAGCCTGCTGAACGAGACGGTCAAGTCCCTGTCCGCCACCCACGAAAAACGCGACCTGTATACCGCCGGCCACCAGCAGCGGGTCACCCGCCTGGCCTGCCACATGGCCGAGCACCTGGGCCTGGACCAGGCCCAGATGGAGGCGCTGCGCTTCGCCGCGCTCCTGCACGACATCGGCAAGGTGTGCATCCCCATGGCCATCCTGGCCAAGCCCGCCCGGCTCTCGGAAGAGGAAATGGGGATCATGAAGAAGCACCCGGAATCCGGAGGGGAGATCGTGCGCAACATCCCCTTTCACGGACCGGTGGGCGAGATCATCGGCCAGCACCACGAACGGCTGGACGGGTCGGGGTATCCCAAGGGCCTCTCCGGAAACCAGATCCTTCCCGCCTCCCGCATCCTGGCCGTGGCCGACACCCTGGAGGCCATGTCCTCGCACCGGCCCTACCGGCCGGCCCTGGGTCTCAAGACCACCCTGGAGGAGTTCAGGTCCAAATCCGGGATCACCTATGACCCGGACGTCTGTGCCGCCCTGTTCGACTTGGTCAAGAGCGGGACCATCCGCTGGAGAAAAGGAGTACTGCAATGTCCGTGAAGCAGAAGCTCGTAACCCTGTTCCTCATCGCGGTGGGCGGCTTCGCCTTGGTCTTTGCCGCCTCCTATATGGGAAAACGCCGCATCGATTCGGCCCTGCAGCTCAAATCCACCGCCGAGGAGGCGTTCGTGGAGGTGCTCCAGGCCCGCCGCCAGGAAAAGAACTTCATCATGCGCCGGGAGGCGCCGTACATCGGCAAGACCCGCGCCCACGTGGGCAAGGCCAAGGAACTCCTCGACCAGATCCAGAAAAACGACCCGGACATGGCCGACCAGTGCGCCAAGGGCTTGAAACAGCTCAAGGAATATGAAGACCTCTTCACCGTCCTGACCGATACCGAAACCGCGGTGGGCCTGTCCGAGGAGGACGGGGTGCGCAAGCTCTTCATCACCGCTGGCCGGGAGGTGGAAAAGGTTTTCAAGGACATCCAGAACCAGAACCTCACCATCCTGCTCCTGCAGATGCGCCGCCAGGAGAAGAACTACATCATCCGCGAAAAGGACGTGTACCTGGAGCGCTACCGCGGCCACCTGGCCGCCATCCGCCAGGTCCTGGGCTCCCTGCCCGACCAGGCCGGGGCCGCCGGCAAGGTCCTGGACGCCTACGACCAGGCCTTCTCCTCCTACGTGGACTTCCAGGGCAAGCTCAAGGGCATCAACGAGGAGCTGATCCAGAACGCGCGGCGGCTGGAGCCCATCATCACCGAGCTGCGCGACTACTACACCAAGACGTACGACGAGATATCCTCCAGCACCGACCTGGTGGTGGCGGGCATCGAGGTGGCCGCGGCCGGACTCACCGCGCTTCTGGCCATCCTGACCATCACCTCGGTGCTGCGGCCCCTGACGGCCCTGCAGCGGTTCTCCCGGGCCGTGGCCTCGGGCGACCTGAGCGCCCGCCCCGAGGGCGTGTTCGTGGGCGAGTTCCGGGAGCTTTCCTCGGACATGTCCCGCATGGTGGAGGGGCTCAAGCGCCAGATAGCCGAGACCCAGACCAAGGAGCAGGAGGCCATGTCCGCAGCGACCAAGGCCGAGGCGGCCATGCGCCAGGCCCAGGAGCAGGAGGTCAAGGCCACCCGCATGTGGGAGCGCATGGTGGAGTCGGGCCGGCGGGCCGAGCAGATATCCGAGCAGCTGGCCGCCTCCTCGGAGCAGCTCTCGGCCATGCTCACCCAGGTGAAGCACGGGGCCGGGGTGCAGAACGAGCGCATGGCCGAGACCGCCACGGCCATGGAGCAGATGAACGCCACGGTGCTGGAGGTGGCCAAGAACGCGGGCCGCGCCTCGGAAAACGCGCGCGGAGCGCGGGACAAGGCCAAGGACGGGGCGGTCATGGTGCGCCAGGCCGTGGAGGCCATCGCCCAGGTCAACGCCCAGACCGACATCATGCGCACCGGCATGGAGGACCTGGGCCGCCAGGTGAACTCCATCGGCCAGATCATGAACGTGATC
>DKEU01000221.1:21706-26880 GCA_002452635.1 Desulfovibrionaceae bacterium UBA6814
GTGGCCGACGAGGTGCGCAAGCTGGCGGAAAAGACCATGTCCGCCACCAAGGAGGTGGAGACCTCCATCCAGTCCATCCAGCGCGCCACCAGGCAGAGCATCGACCGGGTGGAGGAGGCCGCCTCCGCGGTGGTCCGCTCCACCGAGCTGGCCAACTCCTCGGGTCACGCCCAGGAGGACATCCTGCGCCTGGTGGAGGACTCCAGCCTGCAGGTGGAGTCCATCGCCTCGGCGGCCGAGGAGCAGTCCGCGGCCAGCGAACAGATCAACCGGGCCATCGACGAGGTCACTCGGATCGCCCAGGAGACCAGCGAGGGCATGATGTCCTCGGCCGAGGCCGTCCAGGCTCTGGCTGCCACCGCCGCGGAACTTAAGGCCATGATCGAGGGCATGTTGCGCGAGAATGGCTGACCCGCCACCGCTCGCGGTGGGTGGCTTCCCAATACGGGGCGTCCCTTTCGGGGGGCGCCCCTTGCGTTGCCAGGGTCAGGAATACAGCCAGCAGCGCACCAGCCGGCCGTCGCGGGAGAGGAGCGGCGGGTGCTCGGCCCGGCAGCGGTCGAAGGCCTTGGGGCAGCGGGGATGGAAGGAACAGCCCGGCGGCAGGTCGGTGAGCGGGGGCACGATGCCCGGGATGGGCGTGAGCCGCGCCCCGCGCCGGGTGAGCTTGGGCAGCGAGCCCAGGAGCCCCTGGGTGTAGGGGTGCAGGGGCGACGCGAACAGCCCGGCCACCTCGCCCTCCTCCGCGGCCTGGCCCGCGTACATGACCATGGCCCGGGAGCAGGTCTGGGCCACCACCCCCAGATCGTGGGTGATGAGCAGCACCGCGGCGCTCCTGCGCTCCTTCAGGTCCATGAGCAGGTCCAGGATCTGGGCCTGGATGGTCACGTCCAGGGCGGTGGTGGGCTCGTCGGCCAGCACCAGGTCCGGGTCGCAGGCCAGGGCCATGGCGATGACGATGCGCTGGCGCATGCCCCCGGACAGTTCGTGGGGATAGTTCTTCAGGCGCTGCGCCGCATCCGGGATGCGCACCAGGTCCAGGAGCCCGGCGGCCGCGTCTCGGGCCGCGCGCTTGTCCAGGCCCAGGTGCAGGCGCAGCATCTCCGCCACCTGCTCGCCCACGGTGAACACCGGGTTCAGGGCGGTCATGGGCTCCTGGAAGATCATGGAGATGCGCCGGCCGCGCACCTGTCGCATCTCGTCCTCGGACAGGGCGAGCAGGTCGGTCCCGTCGAACCGCACCGACCCGGCCACGATGCGGCCCGGCGGGTCCGGCACCAGGCGCAGCACGGACAGGGCCAGCATGGTCTTGCCGCAACCGGATTCGCCCACCACGGCCACGGTCTGGCCGCGGTCCAGGGTCAGGTCCACCCCGTCCACGGCCCGGGCGACCCCGGCGGAGGTGAAGAAGTGGGTGGCCAGGCCGCGTATCTCGAGCAGGGACATGGGCGTTGCCTTGGGCGCGTTGGTGTGTAAGGAAGGGGGCCCTGGCGAACCTGTTGCCAATCGGAGGAAATGTCAATGACCAAGCCCATCCGGGAGATCCTGTCCCCCTGCGGCCTGGACTGCGGCAAGTGCCTGGCCAATCCAGACAGCCCCATCGCCGCCCGAGCCCGGGAGCTGCGCGAGGAGCTGGGCGGCTTCGCCGGCTACGCCGAGCGCTTCGCGGCCATGAACCCGGTGTTCGCCAACTACCCGGGCTTCGCGGCCCTGCTCGACCACCTGGCCGACGGCGGCACCTGCCCGTCCTGCCGCTCGGGCAAGTGCCTGTACTCCTGGTGCGAGGTGAGCCGCTGCACCCGGGAGCGCGGGGTGGACTACTGCTGCGAGTGCGCCGAATTCCCCTGCGCCAAGGCCAACCTGCCGGCCCACCTGGACGCCCTGTGGAAGAAGAGCACCGAGGCGATCCGCGAGATGGGACCCGAGGCGTTCTACGCCACCATCAAGGACCGGCCGCGCTATCCCCGGCCCAAGAACGATTAGTTACCTAAAACTACGAGACCTTACCGAATGTCCCACATCGCCGTCATCGGCGCGGGCCTGGCCGGGTGCGAATGCGCCTTGGCCCTGGCCCGGGCCGGCCGCTCCGTGACCCTGTACGAGATGAAGCCCCAGCGCTTCTCCCCGGCCCACGTGAGCCCGGGCCTGGCCGAACTGGTCTGCTCCAACTCCCTGCGCTCCGACGATCCCGAGACCGCGGTGGGCCTGCTCAAGGAGGAGATGCGCGCCCTGGGCAGCCTCACCATGGAGGCGGCCGCCGCCACCCGGGTGCCGGCGGGCAAGGCCCTGGCCGTGGACCGGGAGCGGTTCTCGGCCGAGATCACCGGCAAGCTCGCGGCCCAGCCCAACCTGACCCTGGTGCGCCGGGAAATCGCCGCCCTGGACGACCCGGACCTGGCCGAGGCCCAGGCCATCGTGGTGGCCGCCGGCCCCCTGGCCTCGGACGCCCTGGCCGAGGACCTGGCCCGCCGCGTGGGCCGGGACCGGCTGGCCTTCTACGACGCCATCGCGCCCATCGTGGACGCGGCCAGCGTGAACCAGGACGTCTGCTTCTGGGCCTCGCGCTACAAGCCCGAAGAGAAGGACTATCTCAACTGCCCCCTGGACGAGGCCCAGTACCTGCGCCTGGTGGCCGAGTTGAAAGCGGGCGAGAAGGTGAAGCCCCGCGACTTCGAGAGCGAGGCCCACTTCGAGGGCTGCCTGCCCGTGGAGGTCATGGCCGAGCGCGGGGACATGACCCTGGCCTTCGGCCCGCTCAAGCCCGTGGGCCTCGAGGATCCGCGCACCGGCAAGCAGGCCTTCGCGGTGGTGCAACTGCGGCCCGAGAACCTGGAGCGCACGGCCCTGAACCTGGTGGGCTTCCAGACCAAGCTCACCTACCCCGAGCAGAAACGGGTGTTCCGCCTCATCCCGGGCCTGGAGAACGCCGAGTTCCTGCGCCTGGGCAGCATCCACCGCAACACCTACGTGGACGCCCCGATGGTGCTCACCCCGGAGCTGGCCCTGAAAAGCGACCCGCGCGTGTTCCTGGCCGGCCAGATAACCGGTGTGGAGGGCTACGTGGAGTCCGCGGCCTGCGGCCTGTGGCTGGGCCTGCACCTGGGCAGCGCCGCGCCCCTGCCCCCGCGCGAGACCGCCCTGGGCGCGCTGCTCGGCCACCTGCAGACCCCGGCCAAGAACTTCCAGCCCAGCAACGTCCAGTTCGGCCTCATGCCCCCCCTGAACCAGCGCGCCGGCAAGCGCAAGCGCATGGCCCTCTACGCCGAGCGCGGCAGGAAGGCGTTGGCGGCGTGGCAGGCGGGGTTCGGCCGGTAGGCCGGAGGCGACGCGGCCGCCCTTTCCCCTTGCCCTCGCCCCCCGGCCCGTTTTACCCTGGCCCATGCCCGACGCCCCTGTTCCCAAGTGGCTCGAATGGGCCAGGATTCTCCAGGCCATGGCCCAGATCGGGCTGCACCACACCGAAGGGTACTACGACCGCCAGAATTACGCCCGGCTGCGCGACCTGGCCGTGGAGATGACCGCGGCCTGCGCCGGCCTGCCCGCGCCCGAGGTGCTGGAGGCCTTCAGCCTCCAGCCGGGCTACGCCACGGTCAAGTGCGACGTGCGCGCGGCCTGCGTGCGCGACGGGAAGCTCCTCCTGGTGCAGGAGCGCTACGACATGCGCTGGTCCCTGCCCGGCGGCTGGGCCGACGTGGGCGAAACCCCGTCCGCGGCCGTGGCCCGGGAGGTCCGGGAGGAGAGCGGCTTCACGGTGCAGCCGGTGCAGGTCGTGGGCGTCTACGACGCCAACCGCAGCGCCCGGCACATGGAGTTCTTCCACGCCTTCAAGATCGTGTTCCTGTGCGACATCCTGGACGGCGAGCCCACCTCCAGCCACGAGACCGCGGCCGTGGGCTTCTTCCCCCTGGACGCGCCGCCGCCCCTGTCCTCGCCTCGCACCGACCCGCGCCACCTGGCGGACATCGCCGCCGCCCTGGCCGATCCATGCCGCCCCACGGCCTTCGACTGAGGCATTTTGCCGCTTGCGCCTGGAAACGGCCGGTGCTAGGGTGCGCGCCTTTCCGCGATTTTGGAATTCGAACACAACCTACAGTTTTGTAAGGGTATTCTTCGAAATGCGCTACGACGTCCACACCCACGCCTTCCATCCCAAGGTGGCGGACAAGATCCTGGCCCAGCTCCACGACCACTACGGCATCACCCCGGTGGGCCGGGGCACCGCCCCTGACCTGCTGGAGCGCCTGGCCCGCGCGGGCATCGACCGCTGCGCGGTGCACAACGCCGCCACCGCCCCGGCCCAGGTCATCCCGGCCAACGACTTCGTGCTCGGCCTGGCCAAGAAGCACCCCCAGGTCATCCCCTTCGGCACCCTGCACCCTGCGGACCCGGAATGGGAGGAGGCCCTGGAGGGGCTGTGGAAAAACGGGGTGCGCGGCATCAAGCTGCACCCGGACTTCCAGTCCTTCCGCCTGGACAACCCGGCCCTGGACCCCATCTTCGAGGCCGCGCGCGGCCGGTTCTGCTTCATGATCCACGTGGGCGACCGCCTGCCCCCGGACCGCAACCCGTCCTGCCCCTACAAGGTGGCCAAGCTCCTGGACCGCCACCCCGGCATCACGGTCATCGCCGCGCACCTGGGCGGCTACCTGCACTGGCAATACGCCCTGGAATGCCTGGTGGGCCGCGACGTGTTCCTGGACACCTCCAGCTCCCTGCCCTTCCTGGACGACGCCACCCTGCGCGAAATCTTCAGCCGCCACGCGGCGGAGCGCATCCTGTTCGGCAGCGACTACCCCATCTTCGACCCCGGCACCGAGGCCGCGCGGCTGCAGGAGCGCATGGGCATGAGCGACGACGCCCTGGAGCACCACATGTCCGCCGCCGCCACCCTGTTCGGCCCGGGCGCGGAGTTCGAGCCGAAGGTGTAGGGCTGGAAAAGCGAAAGGCTGAAGAAGAACGGGCGATTCGTGAATCGCCCCTACGGAAGAGGGCTCTGCCAGCGCCTCAGGCTGGACGTCATTTTGTTGGATCGGTGCGCGAAGAGGGCGGATCGCGATCCGCCCCTACCGAAGAACGCATGACCCGACGGCCTTGCCTGCCTTTGTAGGGGCGGTTCGGGAACCGCCCTGCCTTTATGCCCTGGTTATCAGTAGGGGCGTATATGGCCCCGCCCC
>DKEU01000128.1:0-14612 GCA_002452635.1 Desulfovibrionaceae bacterium UBA6814
CCCAGCACGTCCACCAGCCCGGCCTTGGTCACCTCGCGGGAGATGATCTTGGCCGAAAAGATGAGTTCGGTGATGAGGCTGGTGAACATGCCCCGGGCCACCGAGGACTTGGTCTGGTGCAGGAGCAGGTGCTCGGTGACGGTGACCTGGCGGGGCACGGCCATGGCGGGTCCTCCTGAAGGATGGAAATGGAAAAGACGAACGTGCCGNNGGACTATACGTCCACCGGGGAGCGGAAGCAAGGCGGAGCGCCTGGAAAAGGGCTCCGTCGGATCAGTCCTCGGGCGGAAGCTCGGCCAGGTAGACGATCTGCTGGTCGCCCAGGTAGCGGGTGAGCCAGACCAGGGGATGGCCCTGCACCTCGATCTCGCCCTGCACCTCGTCCTTGAGGATGTCGGCCCAGGGCTCGGCCTGCGCGGCAGCGGCCAGGTCGCCGAAATCCCCGGCCCAGAGCACGGCCTCGGGGGTGATCACCAGGAGCTTGCCCGAATCGGGACTCAACTGGACCAGGCTGCGCATGTCGAAATGGGCGGCCACGATGCCCTGGAGGACGTTGTCCTTGAAGAACGGGGAGGCCACGTAGACCTCCGGGCCCAGCGGGGTGTTGTCCACGAAGGACCGCAGCTTGCGGTCCCGCCAGGCGTCCCCGGGCGCCACCAGGGGGGCCACGTTCCGGGGCTTCAGGGACACGTCCGGCCGGACCATGAGCTCCACGCCGTACATGTTGCTGGCCACCATGCCGGTGAGCCAGGGGAACCGCTTGAGCAGCCTGTCGGCCCAGGAGTCGTCCGGGAAGCTGTCCTGGTTGTCCACCAGCCGGGTCAACTCGCCGAGCTGCATGTCCACCGGAGTCATGAGCGGGGCGAGCACCGCCTCCCAATGGTCATGGTCCTCGGCCTTGAGATCCACGGCGGGATCCACGTTGACGTAGGTGCGGTAAAGGTCCTGGGTGTCCTTCCAGGTCCGGCGCATGGTGTCGCAGCCGGTGAGGGCCACGAGCGCCAGGGCCAGGCAGGCGAAAAGGGTCAGTCGCCGCACGGATGCTCCCTTGTGATGGTTGGCGGATGCCTGCGGCGCAACGCAGGCGACACAGGGGCATGTGACAGAAGACGGCGATTTCTTCAAGGGGAAATGCTCCGCGCGGCGGGCGGCGAACAACGCGCTCAGGCCTGGGCCCGGGCCTCCAGGCGCTCGGCCAGGGCCTCCAGGGTGGAGAGCAGCTTTTCCTTGCCGGGCAGTGGGCCGGGCTCGGGCCGCTTGTCCTTGGCCGGCGTCGGCGCGCCGCCGCGGCGCATCTTGGTCTGCATGGAGGCGGCCAAGTCCGCCAGTTCGGCCGCCTCGTCGCCCGCGGCGGCGGCGGCCAGCTCCTGATAGATGGCCAGGGCGCCCTTGTAGTCGCCCTGCTCGGCCAGCAGGTCGGCCATGGTGCGGGTGCGGATGTTGCCCTCGCCCTCTTCCCCGGCCTCTGCCGGCTCGGGTTCGGGCTGGCCCGGTTCGGGCTCGGGCTCCAGGGCGAACTCGTCCTCCTCGGCCAACACCTGGGCGATGGCGTCCTCGGCGCTGGCCACGCCGTAGACCTCGGCCGCCTCGGCGGACATGTCCACGCCCGGGGCTGCCGGCGCCACCGGCTCCTCTTCCTCCATGTACTCGATGTCCGGCGGGGCCTCGAAATGCACTTCCCCCACCACCTCGGGCTGGGCCGCCCCCAGGGGACAGGGGATGCCCTCGCTGGCGAACAGGGCCTTGAGCCCCTCCTCGATGACCTGGGACCAGGTGATGCTGCGGCCGCGGAAGGTGGAGGCCAGGAAGGACAGGGCCAGGGCGCTGTCCTTGGAGCGGGGCGCGCTGCGCTCGGCCCAGACCTGCCAGAAGGCGGGGTACTGGGACAGGGTGGAGGCCAGGCCGTCCGCCTCCTTGGCCGCGCCGTCGCCCTGGCCGCCCTCGGCCAGGAGCTCCACCAGGAAGAAGCGGGCCTCCAGGTGGTCCGGGTGCTTCTCCACGCCCTTTTTCAGGGTCGCTATGGCCTCCGGGGTCCGGCCGTCCTCGTGCAGCAGCCGGGCCAGGGGGAAGAAAATCTTGGAGTTGGGCTCGATCTCCAGGAATTCCTTGAACCATTTGATCTTATTGTCCATCGGCAGCGGCCCCCGGCGCGGGTTGGTCTGGGAATATATACAAGACCTCGCCGTCTTTCAAATAATTCATCCGGGTACGGATCACGTCCGCCACCTGGGACCGGTCGCCCTTGAGATGGCGAATCTCGGTGGACAGGAGCTGGCCCCGGCGCTGGGCCGCAGCCAGGTCGTCTTGCAGCGCAGCGGTGCGCCGCTTCAGCTCAAAATAGGCGAAAACCCCCTGCTCGCCGGAAAAAAGATGGTAGGCCAGCAGGAGGTTCAGTGCCAGCAGGAAGACCAGGAGGAGTTTTTTCCACAGCATGGTCAATGCAGGGGCCGCCGTTTCACCTCGCCCTCCCGAATGACGCCCAGCGGAACCTTGAGTTCCTCCAGGAAATGCGACGTGGCCGCCTCGATGCGGGTCACGTCGGCCTCGTCCACGCGCACCGTGTCCAGCCGCTCCAGGAACGACTTGAGCTGCCCGAACTCCGCAAGCAACACATGACCAAGCTCGAGCTGCTCCAGATCCGGCTCCAGCTCGAGGATGGTCTCCAGGCAGTTGGCCAGCCTGGAATGCAGGGGACTGGCGGCGTTTTCCATTCTTTAGAGAACTTCTACACCTTTTCTTCGACCATTGCAAACGGCCGGTAGTAGAGCTCGTATCCGGCCAGGCATTCCTCCAGCAGTTCGGTCGCCCGGCCGCCGTCCGCGTGGTTCAGGTAGAAGTTGACGCTCTTCTCGAAGGCGATGTTGGGCTGCATGCTGGAGGCCGCGCCGCCGATCATGACGACGTTCACGCCCTTGCGCTTGAGCCCGGGCCAGGAGCTGATCTCCTGGAGCAGGGGCACGCAGTCCGCGCAGTCCTCGATCACGATGACGTTGTAGTTGTTCAGGCGCAGCTTGGCCACGCCCACCAGGGTTTCCTCGGCCTCGGAATAGAAGATCCCCCTGGCCTTGAACACCTCCTCCGCGGCGGTGCGCCAGGCGGCGTCGTCCACCTCCAGAAAGGCGATGGTGGAGCCCGGCGGAAACACGTCCGGCTCCACGGCCGGCAGCTTGGGCGCCGGCGGTTCGGGCGGGGTGGCGGCCGGCGCCGGGGCCGGAGCCGGGGCGTCGGCGAACGAAGACTTGTACCCGTCCCCCACCCGCTCCACTACCAGCTTCTTCTGGCAGTACGGGCACTTGATCGCAAACTTGGGGACCTGGGGGACCTTCTCGTCCGGGATGTGGATTTCCTTCTCGCCGCAGGCGCAGAGAAAACGCATGGATGCCTCCAGGATGTGCGCGGCCTATTGGCCGTAGCCGCTGTCGATCTCCAGGCCGCCGATGTCCGTGACCTTGTCGCCCCGCTCGCTCTTGATGCGGTCGATCATCTGCATGAGCTTGGACTTGTCCGAGCCGTAGATGTTGGCGGTCTCCTCGCTGATGGTGCCGTCCTTGAACAGGGTGGAGATGTGCTGGTCGAAGGTGCGCATGCCGTAGGCGTCGCCCTGCTCCACCACGTTGTAGAAGTTCTTCTCCCCCTGCTCGCCGTTCAGGATGATGTCCTTGATCCGCAGGTTGTTGCGCAGGATCTCCTGGGTGGCCACCCGGCCGCCGCCCAGCTTGGGCAGCAGGCGCTGGGAGACCACGAACTTCAGGCTCTCGGCCAGGCGCTGCCGCACCAGCCGCTCCTCCGAGGAGTCGAACATGCCGATGATGCGGTTGATGGTCTGGCCCGTGTCCGAGGTGTGCAGGGTGCCCAGCACCAGGTGGCCGGTCTCGGCCGCCTGCATGGCGATCTCGGTGGTCTCGTGGTCGCGGATCTCGCCCACCAGGATGACCTTGGGCGCCTGGCGCAGGGCCGCGCGCAGGCCAGAGGCGAAGGAGTCGAAGTCCACCCCCATCTCCCGCTGGTTCACGGTGCCCTTCTTGTGCTTGTGCACGAACTCCACCGGGTCCTCCAGGGTGAGGATGTGCACCGGGGAGTGGGAGTTGATGGAATCGATGAGCGCGGCCAGGGTGGTGGACTTGCCCGAGCCCGTGGCGCCGGTGACCAGGATGAGGCCGAACTTCTCCTTGGCCATCTCCGCGAAGATGGGCGGCAGGCCCAGCTTCTGCGGGGTGGGCACCTCCATGGACAGCTGGCGCATGACGATGGACATGGTGCCGCGCTGGCTGAAGATGTTCACGCGGAACCGGGCCCGGCCGAAGAGCTCGTAGGAGGTGTCGCAGGAGCCGCGCTCCACCAGGTCCTTGAACAGGCGCAGGTTGGTGCCCATGATGCATATGGCCGCAGCCTCGGTCTGGAACGGGGTGAGTTGGCCCAGCACCGGTTTGAGCGGCACGTCCTGGAGCACCCCGTGCACCTCCGCCTGGAGCGGCTTCTTGGCCACGAAGAAGATGTCCGAGGTGCTGGGCGCGAAGTCCAGCACCTGGCCGATGACATGGTCGAACTGGGCGCGCAGCATTGCTTAGGCTCCCTCGGTGAAGTCCTTGGGCGGCTTGGTCAGGAACTGCTTGAACTTGGCCTTGTCCACCGCCTTCTCGTAGGCGTCGTTGGGATCGATCTTCTTGGCGTTCAGGAGCTTCATGATCTCGTCGTCCAGGGTCTGCATCCCGAACTTCTTGCCGGTCTCCATGATGGAGTTGATCTGGAAGGTCTTGTTCTCGCGGATGAGGTTGCGCACCGCGGGCACGCCCACCAGGATCTCCAGGGCCGCGGCCCGGCCCTTCTGGTCGACGCGCTTGAACAGGTTCTGGGCCACCACCGCGCGCAGGGCCTCGGACAGGCCGGCGCGGACCTGCTCCTGCAGGTCGCCCGGGAACACCTCGATGATGCGGTCCACGGTCTTGGCCGCGGAGATGGTGTGCAGGGTGGAGAAGACCAAGTGGCCGGTTTCGGCGGCCTCGATGGCCAGCTGGATGGTCTCCAGGTCGCGCATTTCGCCCACCAGGATGATGTCCGGGTCCTCGCGCAGGGCCCCGCGCAAGGCCGCGGCGAAGCTCTTGGTGTCGCGGCCCAGCTCGCGCTGGTTGATGAGGCACTGCTGCGGGGTGTGCACGAACTCGATGGGGTCCTCGATGGTGAGGATGTGCCGCTTGCGGTTCTTGTTGGCGTAGTCCACGATGGCCGCCAGGGTGGTGGACTTGCCCGAACCGGTGGGGCCGGTGACCAGCACCAGGCCCTTGGGCAGGAGCGCCAGGTTCTGGAGGAGCGGCGGCAGGCCCAGCTCATCGCAGGTGAGGATCTTGGAGGGAATCTCGCGGAAGACCGCGGCGCAGCCGCGGTTCTGGTTGAAGAAGTTCACGCGGTAGCGGGCCATGCCCGGGACCTCGTAGGCGAAGTCCACGTCCCCGGTCTCCTCGAACTCCTTGATCTTGCCCTCGGGGGTGATCTCGTAGAGCAGCTTCTTGAGCTCGTCGTGCTCGAAGACCTTGTATTTGACCCGCTCCAGATCGCCGTGCAGGCGGATGATGGGCTGGGAACCTGATGAGAGGTGGAGGTCCGAGGCCCCCATCTCGTGCATCATCTTGAAGAAGGCATCTATCTGGGCCATGCCAAAACTCCCGTTGTTTGCGAGGTTCAACCCACGGCGCGGTGGCCTGCCCTATTTCCTCATATTTCCTTCATATAACCAATTCTTGTAGAAATTGTACAGATAATTTGCCCCGGAAAACACGGTCATGAACAGGGCCAGATAGAGGAGGAAGACCCCCGGGCCGGTGGGGTCCAGGCCGAAGAGGGGGAAGTGCAGGATGAGGGGGATGAGGGCCAGGGTCTGGAGGATGGTCTTGAGCTTGCCGAAGCGGTCCGCGGCCAGGACCATGCCCTGCTCCATGGCCGCGGCGCGCAGCCCGGTGACGGTGAGTTCGCGGCACACGATGACCACCACGATCCAGGCCGGGACCCAGTGCAGGTCCGCCAGCATGATGAGCACGGACCCGATGAGCAGCTTGTCCGCCAGGGGATCCAGGAACTTGCCGAAATTGGTCACCATGTTCTGGCGCCGGGCCACGATGCCGTCCACCATGTCGGTGATGGAGGCCAGCACGAACACCGCGGCGGCCACGAAACAGGACACCTGGTTGGGGAAGTACAGGAGCAGGACGATGACCGGCACCGCCAGGATGCGCAAGAGGGTCAGCTTGTTGGCCAGGTTGAACATGGAGGCTTATCCGCCCAGCTTGCGGTAAAGGGACATAACCTTGCGCACGTAGCTCTGGGTCTCGGTAAAGGGCGGAATGCCCTGGTATTTCTCCACGGCCTCGGGGCCCGCGTTGTAGGCGGCCAGGGCCAGGTCCAGACGGCGGAAGCGGTCGTACTGCATGCGCAGGTAGCGCACCCCGGCCTCGATGTTCAGGCGGTAGTCGAAGGGCGAGTCCAGGCCCAGGTCCTTCTGGGTCTGGGGCATGATCTGCATGATGCCCTGGGCCCCGGCCGAAGACACGGCGTGGGTCTCGAAGTTGGACTCCACCTGGATCACGGCCTGCACCAGGCGGTGGTCCATGCCGTTGCGCGCGCTGGAGGCGCGCACCGCATCCAGGATCTTCTCCCGGCCCACGTTCGGGAAATCCCGGTACACGGCGAAGAGGCTCCACTGGCGGCCGCCGCGGGGGGTGTTGGTGAAGTGGAACACCCCCTGCTCGTCCTGGTAGTAGTACATGCTCCAGGCCAGGGCCGGGACGTCCCACACCGGGAGCGCCCACAGGGCCAGCAGGGCCGGGAGCAGGCAGACGAACCAGGAACGCATGCGGACCTCAGGCGTGCAGGGTGGACACCGATTCCAGACTCTTTTCCGCGGCCTCGCGCACCGTGGCGGCCAGGGTCTCCATGGCCCGCTTGGCCGGGGAGTCCTCCTCCAGGAAGACCACCGGGGTGCCCAGGTCGCTGGCCACCACCGTGGCCGGGTCCAGGGGGATGGCCCCCAGGAAGGCCAGGCCGTACTTCTTCGCCAACTGCTCTCCCCCGCCCTTTTTGAACAGGGATATCTCCTGGGAGCAGTGCGGGCAGATGAGGCCGCTCATGTTCTCCACCACGCCCAGCACGTTGGCCTTGGCGTACTGGAGGAAGTTGATGGCCTTGCGCACGTCGGCCAGGGATATCTCCTGCGGGGTGGTGACCACCACGCACAGGGCCTCGGGGATGGTCTTGAGCACGGTCATGTGCTCGTCGCCGGTGCCGGGGGGGGAGTCGATGACCAGAAAGTCCAAGTCGCCCCAGGAGATGTCCGCGATGAACTGGCGGATGGCGGTGGTCTTCATGGGCCCGCGCCAGAGCACCGCCTGGTCCGGATCCTTGAGCAGGGCGTCCATGGACACGGCCTTCAGGTTCTCGTTGTAGGAGATGGGCTTGATGAGCCGGCCGCGGTCGGCCTCCATGTGCCGGCCGGTGAGGCCCAGGAGCCGGGGCACGCTGGGGCCGTGGATGTCCACGTCCACGATGCCCACCTTGAGGCCCAGCTTGGACAGGCCGGCGGCGATGTTCACCGCCACCGAGCTCTTGCCCACCCCGCCCTTGCCGCTCATGATGAACAGCTTGTAGCGGATGCGGGACAGGGTGGAGGTGATGAGTTCGTCTTGCAGGCTCTTGCCCGCGCCGTCACGGCCGTTGCTCCCGCCGCCCGCCGAGGGGCAGGAGGAGCAGGAGGATGGGGAGGAGGACATGTCGGATTCCCTGTTGGTTGTTCTTGGCGGCCCGGCCGGGACCGAGCCGTGGGATGAATATAGCACCTTTCCCGGGTTTGACCAGGGCGCGGGCTACCAGCCGTGCGCGCCCACCAGGTCCACGAAGACCACGCCCCCGCGGCGCTCTTCGCTGTCGCGGCCGCCCTCCCGGCGCACCAGCACCAGGTCCTGGTCGCGGCGGCTGCGGCCCACGGGCATGATGAGCAGGCCCGGATCGCCCAGCTGGTCCAGGAGCGGCTGGGGCACGTAGGGACCTCCCGCGGTGACGATGATCCGGTCAAAGGGCGCCTGCTCGGGCCAGCCCATGGTGCCGTCGTCCAGCTTCAGGCGGATGCTGGCGTAGCGCATCCGGGTCAGGCGCTTGCGCGCCTCCAGGTGGAGCTCCTTGATGCGCTCCACGGTGTAGACCTCGGCCCCCATCTCGGCCAGCACCACGGCCTGGTAGCCCGAGCCCGTGCCGATCTCCAACACCCGCATGCCGGGCGCGATCTCCAACATCTGGCTCATGAGGGCCACTATGTAGGGCTGGGAGATGGTCTGGCCGTGCCCGATGGGCACCGGATTGTCCGCGTAGGCCTGGGCGTGCAGGGCCTCCTGCACGAAGAGGTGGCGGGGGACCTTGGCCATGGCCGCGAGCACTGCCGGGGAGGAGATTCCCCGGGCCTCGATCTGCTCCCGCACCATCCGCTCGCGGCTGCGCCGCATGTCCATGACCGCCCTGCCTCCTGGCCCGCCGCTTCAGGCGCTCCATGCAAACCAGATTTGCCGCCCCAAGTCAACGCCCCGCCCGCGGCCTCTTGACAGCACCGCGCCGGTTCTGCGACTCTGATATTGCAGTAAAAAAAACCAGGGGGCGCCCATGTCCAAGCTCTGCGTGCACGACATCATGACCCGGGAGGTCTTCACCCTGCGCGAGTCGGACACCCTCAAGACCGCGCGGTCCATGATGTCCCTGGCCCGCATCCGGCACATTCCCATCGTCAACGAGCGCATGGAGTTCCAGGGCCTCATCACCCACCGCGACATCCTGGGCGCCACCATCTCGCGCTTCGCGGACATCGACCGGGAGACCCAGGACGAGATAGACTCGGGCATCCCCATTGCGGAAATCATGCGCACCGACGTGACCGAGGTGTCCCCGGACCTGCCCCTGCGCGCCGCGGCGGAGATGCTCCTGGCGCACAAGTACGGCTGCCTGCCGGTGCTGGAGGACGGCATCCTGGTGGGCATCCTCACCGAGGCCGACTTCCTCAAGCTGACCATCCGGCTGATGGATGCGTTGGACGGTTTGTAAGAACCGCCCTGCCCCGTCCGGGGCCTAATACATGTCGAAGGCGGTGTTGGTGAGCGGCTGCTCGCCGGCCAACTCGGCCATTTCCTTGATCAGGGCGATGGTCTTGGCGGCCTCTTCGGCCTCCACGGTGTTGATGGCGAATCCCGCGTGCACCAGCACGAAATCACCCACTCCCGCAGGCTCGGGCAGGAGCATGAGCGAGCACTGGATGAAGGTCTCGCTGTCGCCCACCTGGACCGTGGCGATCTCGTCCTCGTCAATCTCGGTGATCTTGCAGGGAATGGCTAGGCACATGAGACGCTCCTCGTGGGGGCTTGGTTCGGAGTCGGAGTCTCCTTGGGCCGCATCTCGCCACCCTGGGCGCGGATCTCGTCCAGCACCCGGGCGACCAGGGCGGGAAAGGCCGCCTGGCAGGGCGGGGTGAGCTCCAGGCTGAAGCCCTCGATGTTCAGGGGCTCCATGCCCAGGACCACGCAGTTGGGGCGGTGGCCGATGATCTCGCAGCAGGCCATGGTCTCCAAGAGGTCGGTCTCGTGCATGGACTGCTTGAAGGTGAGCGACAGCTTGAGGTCGTCGCCCTCCAGGCGGTAGAGGTCCCCGGGCGTCCCGCCGTTCATGACCGCGTCCACCACGATGACGCTGTCGTGGCCGGTGAGCTCCTCGGTGAGGCGCAGGCCGCCGGCCCCGCCGTCCATGAGCTCCACGTTGGGCGAGAACTCGTAGTTCGCCGCCAGGTGCTCCACCACCCGCACCCCCAGGCCCTCGTCGTGCATGAGGATGTTGCCCACGCCGAGCACCAGGATGGTCTTGTCGCTTCCGCTCACGCTGCCTCCCGAACCTGAAAAGCAAGGACCTGGCCCGTTTCCGGGCCAGGTCCTTGTATACGTTCCGATGAGCCCTTGTCTAGCTTGGGGCTAGCACACCTTGAACTTGTAGACCTCGTTGGTCTTGGGATCGATGATGTGCACGCCGCAGGCGATGCAGGGGTCGTAGGAGTGGACGGTGCGGAGCACTTCCACCGGGCGCTTGGGATCGAACACCGGGGTGCCGATCAGGGCCTCTTCCACCGGTCCGAGCACGCCCTTGTCGTCGCGCGGGCCCAGGTTCCAGGTGGAGGGCACGACCAGCTGGATGTTCTCGATCTTCTTGCCCTTGATGTTGATCCAGTGGGACAGCATGCCGCGGGGGGCGTCCACGAAGCCCACGCCCTGCGCGGAGTCGGGCATCTCCCACTTGGCCAGCAGGTTGGTGTCGCCCTTGGCCAGCATCTTGTCCACGTTGTCGATCCAGTTCTGCATTTCCTTGCCGATGACCACGGTCTGGATGCAGCGGGCAGCGGTGCGGCCCAGGGTGGAGAACAGGGCTTCGGCGCCGACGCCCAGGTGCTTGAGCACCAGGCTGACCAGGCCCACGGTCTCCTTGTGGCCCTTGGCGAAGGCCACCAGGGTCTGCGCCAGGGGGCCCACTTCGGTGGCCAGGTTGTCGTAGCGCGGGGCCTTCATCCAGGAGTATTTCCCGGTGTTGGCCGTGGTCATGTGGTCCATGTCGGTGTACTTCGGCTTGGTCTCACCCTTGAACGGGTTGAGGGACGGGCCGTTCTCGTACCAGGAGTACTTGACGTGCTCGGCGACCTTCATGGGATCGAACGCCTTCACGTTGGCGATGTCCCGCTTGTAGATGGCGCCGGCCGGCAGGTACCGGGAGTTGATGTCGCCCTCGTCGGAGGGGAATTCGCCGCAGGTCAGGAAGTTGGTGGTGCCACCGATCCCGCCCCAGTCGAGGTAGTAGGGAGCCACGGCCAGCACGTCCGGGACGTAGGTGTTCGTGACGAAGTCCATGGTCTGCTTGTACAGATCCTTGAACAGCTTGAACTTGTCCTTGGTGATGGCGTCGTAGCTGGTGATGCCGCCCTCGTACAGGGCCTGGGTGTGCGGGTTCTTGCCGCCGATGATGGCCATCATGCGGGAGGGCAGAATCTGCAGCTTCAGGGCCTCGAGGTAGTGGGCGGTGGCCAGCAGGTTCAGTTCGGCCGGCAGCTTGTAGGCCGCGTGGGGCTTCAGGAAGTAGGCGTTGGCGAAGATGCCGAGCTGCCCGCCTTCCACGAACTTCTTCAGGCGATCCTGGACGGCCTTGAGTTCGGCCTCGGTGTGCTTGCGGTGGCCCAGGCCGGCGCCGTTGGCCAGGTCGGCGGCCTTCTTGGGGTTGGCCGACAGGGCGTTCACCACGTCCACCCAGTCCAGGGCGTGCAGGTGATAGAAGTGCACGATGTGGTCGTGCAGGAACTGGGAGCCCAGCAGCAGATTCCGCATGGCCGTGCCAAGCGGGGGGATCTTCTTGTCGACGCCCACCGCGTTCTCCACCATGCGGGTGGAGGCCAGGGCGTGCACGTGGGTGCACACGCCGCAGGCGCGCTGGGTGAAGTGCTTGGCGTCGCGGGGGTCGCGGCCCTTGAGGATGAGTTCCAGGCCACGGAACAGCTGGGAGCTGCTCCAGGCGTTCTTCACCCGACCGTTCTCGACCTCGACCTCAATACGCAGATGGCCTTCGATTCTGTTGATGGGATCGATGACCACTTTCCCGGAGTAGTTGCCCACCGGGGTGACCGGCATGGTCTTGGGCTTACAACCAGCCATGATTGCCTCCTCGGATATCTTTCAGTTCGTCGTTCCGTTCATCCAGTTGTGCGCCAACCGCGCCTACGCCGTCTCGTAGAAGGGGGACATCTTGTCCCAGAAGTCCGGCTCGGAGCAGCCGATGCAGGGGTGGCCGGCCTGGATGGGGAAGCTCACCTGGTTGAACAAGGCGGAAGAACAGTTGTTGTAAGTGTCCGGACCCTTGCAGCCGAGCTCGTACAGGCAGTAGCCCTTCTTGGCGGTCACGTCGTCGAAGGACTTGGCGAACTCGCCGGCCTCGAAGTGCTTGAGGCGCGGGCACTTGTCGTGCACGGTCTCGCCGAAGAACAGCTTCGGCCGCAGGTTGCTGTCCAGCTCCGGGACGCCCTTGGTGATGTAGTGCACCACGGCGCCGATGAAGTTGATGGGGTTGGGCGGGCAGCCCGCGATGTTGATGATGTTCTTGGTGGTGCCCAGGGCCTCGGGAACGCTCTTGGCGCCGGTCGGGTTGGGCTTGGCCTTCTGCACGCCGCCGAAGCAGGAGCAGGTGCCGATGCAGATCGTCGCGGCCGCCTTGGGGTAGACGTCCTTCACGATGGACAGCATGGTCTTGCCGCCCACCTTGCCGTAGATGCCGCCGTCCTTGGTGGGAATGCCGCCCTCGCACACCAGCACGAACTTGCCGGCGTAGTCGTGGATGGTCTTCTCCAGGACTTCCTCGATGGCCTCACCGGCGCACTGCATGATGGTCTCGTGGTAGTCCAGCGAGATCACATCGAACAGCACATCGGCGATCGGCGGATCCACAGTGCGCAGAATGGACTCGGTGCAACCGGTGCATTCCGCAAACTGCAGCCAAACGACCGGGGGCCGCTTGGCGGTAAGCGCCGCGGCCACCGCGGCAGGGGTGAAGCTCGCATCGGCGGCCATGGCGGCCGACACCGTTGCGCACAGCTTCATGAAATCACGCCGGGTGAACCCCTTGTCTTTCAAGGTCTTCTCGACGTCGTTTTGGCCGCTCCCAATAAGACATCTCATAAGACACCTCCCATCAGCTCTGAAACACGTTGGCGGTTACTTCCCCACATGTTTGCATTAGGGTATCTTAAAGAACTTGCCTGACTGACACTGCCACACCCCATTTTGAATCGAGCAGAATCAAAACAGAATCTCCACATTTCGTCAACAGAAAATCATTTTTTTCCCGTGTTCTTACTGCCTTATCTTTGGTCTGGATTCTGAATTTTGCACGCTGCGTATCACTGATTCAAAATTAGTGTGCAGTGCAACTCATTATTTTCCCAGTGTTGGAAAATTATCTCAAAGTATTCAGGGGTTCGGTAGCATTGTTCCGGAAAATGCCCGCATGCCAATAAAAACCAAGTGAACCTCATGCAGCGGCCTATTTCGGCCCATGCGGGGTTCCCCTTGGCAGGGCTGCACAGAGCGGGTATACCCTGGTGCTGGAAACCATCCGCAACCTCTTGACCCGGAGTTTTTCGTGAATTCACGCAAGGTTCTGCTCACCATCGGCCTGATAGTCCTGGGCCTCGCCCTGGCCGCGGGCCTGGCCCTGTATTTCAAGGATACCGAGGAACCCGTGCTGGTCCTCACCCCGGCCGCCGGCCCCATCGGCCCCACCGCGCCCTTCACCGTCACTGCCGACGATCCGGGCTCGGGACTGCGCTCCCTCTCGGTGATCGTCACCCAGCAGGGCAAGGCCGCCACCCCGGTCCAGCTCTCCTACGCCACCCCCGAGGCCCACGCCGAGGCCACCTTCACCCTGGAGGGACACGGCTTCGCCGAGGGCCCCCTCACCGTGGCGGTGCGGGCCGCCGACGCCTCCATCCGCGGCTTCGGCCAGGGCAACGTGCGCACCGCGAGCTTCGAATTCACCCTGGACACCCGGGCCCCGGTCATCTCGGTGCTCTCCACCGCGCACAACGTGAACCGCGGCGGCGCGGGCCTGGTGGCCTACTCCCTGAACGAGGACGCGAAAGAGAGCGGCGTGGCCGTGGGCGAGCGATTCTTCCCCGGGTACAAGCAGCCCTCGGGCGTCTATCTCTGCCTGTTCGCCTTCCCCTGGGACATGGACATCCCGGACTTCAAGCCCCAGATCAAGGCCACGGACCTGGCCGGCAACTCCCGGGTGAGCGGCTTCATCTTCCATCCCGTGGACCGCTGGAAGTTCAAGACCGACACCCTCACCCTGCCCCAGTCCTTCCTGGACGCCAAGATGCCCGAGTTCGAGACCCTGGTGCCCCAGGCCACGGACCAGTTGGAGCGCTTCGTGAAGGTCAACACCGAAGTCCGCGAGGCCAACGCCAAGGAGTTCTACGAACTGCGCAGCAAGACCAACCCCGTGCCCCTGTGGAGCGGGCCCTTCCTGCGCATGCCCAACACCGCGCCCCGGGCCGGGTTCGCCGACGCCCGCACCTACCTGTTCGACGGCCAGGACGTGAGCCATTCGGTGCACCTGGGCCTGGACCTGGCCTCCACCGTGGCCGACGAGGTCCCGGCCGCGGCGGACGGCAAGGTGGTCAAGGCCGGCTACGTGGGCATCTACGGCAACACCGTGGTCCTGGACCACGGCCTGGGCCTCATGACCCTGTACGCCCACCTCTCCGCCATCGGCGTGGACGAGGGGCAGATGGTGTTCCGGGGCAACCCCCTGGGCCGCACCGGCACCACCGGCCTGGCCGGCGGCGACCACCTGCACTTCGGGGTCATGGTTTCGGGCCTGCCGGTGCAGCCCATCGAATGGTGGGACGACCACTGGATGAAGGACAACCTGGCCGACAAGCTGGCCCTGGCCAAGGCCGCCAAGTAGCCGGCCGCGGCGACGCCTCCCCCCGAGGGCGGCCTCCGGGCCGCCCTCGTTTTTGGGCGCGGCATCTTTACGGACGGGCCGGAAAACGGCAGGGTGCC
>DKEU01000128.1:14624-31043 GCA_002452635.1 Desulfovibrionaceae bacterium UBA6814
CGGCCGTCTGCACTACGGCTGGGCCGTGGCCGCGGCGGGCTGCCTGGTGATGTTCGCCTGCCTGGGCCTGGCCCGCTTCGCCTTCGGCATCCTCCTGCCCTCCATGTCCCAGGGCCTGGACCTGTCCTACGCCCAGCGCGGCTACGTGGGCACCGGCTACTTCCTGGGCTACCTGGCCATGGTGGCCGCCGCGCCGCGCCTGTCCCGCCGGCTGGGCCACGTGCGCTCCATCCTCCTGGGCCTGGCCCTCATCGCCGCCACCATGGCCGGGCTCGGCCTGGCCGGCACCTACGGCGCGGCCCTGGCGGCCTACACCCTGACCGGGGTGGGCTCGGGCGCAGCCAACATCTCCATGATGGCCCTGGTCTCGGCCTGGTTCGCCAAGTCCGTGCGGGGCCTGGCCACAGGCCTGGTCATCGCGGGCAACGGCCTGGGCATCGTGACCTCGGGGTTCCTGGTGCCCGCGGTGGTGGCGGCCGGGGACTGGCGCTGGGGCTGGACCACCCTGGCCGGGCTGGTGGGGCTGGCCCTGCTGGCGGCCTGGCTGGTGCTGCGCGAGTCCCCGGGGGTCATGGGCCTGGTTCCGGTGGGCCAGGACCCGGCCGAGCCCCCCTCCCCTGCCCCGCCCCCCGCGGTGCCGGCCCGGGAGCGCGCCTTCCTGGTCCACCTGGGCATGGTGTACGCCCTGTTCGGCCTGACCTACATCATCTACGGCACGTTCATCGTCACCACCCTGGTGGACGAGTACGGCTTCCCCCAGGACACGGCCGGCCGGTTCTGGTCCTGCGTGGGCCTGTTCAGCCTGTTCTCGGGCGCGCTCATCGGCAAGCTCTCGGACCGCAAGGGCCGGCGGCTGGGCCTGGCCGCGGCCTTCTCCATGCAGACCGCGGCCTACCTGCTGGCCGGCCTGGCCGGCGGCGGGCTGTCCACGTACCTGTCCGTGGGCCTGTACGGCCTGTCCGCCTGGAGCGTGCCCACGGTCATGACCGCCATGGTGGCCGACCGCCTGGGCATCCGGCGCATGGCCGGGGGCTTCGCGTTCATCACCTTTTTCTTCGCCGCGGGCCAGGTGGCCGGGCCGGCCCTGGCCGGGATCCTGGCCGACGTGCTGGGCGGGTTCCGGCCGGCCTACACCCTGTCCGCCGCCTGCACGGCCCTGGCGGTCGTCCTGGCCCTGCGCCTGCCCCCGGCAGCTAGATCATTCCATTAATACATAACTAGCCTTCCCGTCATAGACTTGCTATAATAATATTACTCATGTAAAAAATATTGCTTTCAATTACACGGAGTTCAATTGGTCAGGAGCAAGCTAATGGGGTATCTTAAAGTTTACAAAATTCCGGCAATGCAAAATTCAAATGCCAAATTATCACTTGCTAATTTTATTGAGCTACGAAAACTAATTGCTTCGATTAAAGATAGAGAAAGGAAAGAATTACTAGCGAGCAGGCTAAATCCATTTATTTACTTATGGGATTTTGCCAAACAGGCAAGTAAACATCTAAAAGAAAAAACATTTACATTTATTTTATTTGATTCAGATTTGTATTATGGTCAGATTGAACTATTAGTAAACGATGAAAATGGGGAAATATCTACTTGCATCGGATGGCGGACAAGATATTATACGAATTGGAAAAACGTTGCCATATATAACTCCATCAAATATAAATCTCTTGGACAACAAGAAAAAAATAATTTTGAAAAATGTATCACCTGTACTCTTGAGCGGAACTTCTTTGAAATAGACAAAGAACGCGCCCTTATTGCAATCGACTCGTTAGGTTAATTAATGAAAAAAGGGCGGCCCCGCAGGGCCGCCCTTTTTGTTCTCGTTCAGCCGTCCGGCTACCACTTCTTCTTGCGCTGGGCCTCCAGGGCCTTGGCCTGCTCCTCGAAGCTGGCGAAGCCGGCCTGGTGCAGGGCGTCGGACACGGTGCCCTCCCAGTCCCAGGAGGCGTAGATCACCGGCTTGTGGAAGGTGGCGCGGAACTTCTCCATCTCCTGACGGTAGAACTCCTCCTTGCCGGCCTCCAGGTTCTCCCGGAGCTGCTCGCTGAAGCGGGCCAGTTCGCCCTCGTACCACTCCATGAGGTCCTTGGCGCTGGTGTACTTCTTGAGGATGTGCTCGTAGCTGTTCTCCTTGAGCAGCTCCACCAGCTGCTCCAGGTGCTTCTGCTGCAGCCAGGCGCCCAGCTTGGACAGGGGGATGCCCAGGGCCTCCACCGCGGCCATGTCCAGCTTGGTCTGGTGGTAGGTGTCGGGCACCACCGAGGCGGACACGATGCCGGCGATGGCCACCAGGCCGCGCAGGATCACCGAGTTGGACACGCCCTGGCCGCAGAAGCCCACCTTCTTGCCGTACTTCTGGCCGGTGAAGATGGTGACCAGGATGGCCCAGACCACGGCCGGGTCCTCCTCGTCGTAGATGTGCTGCAGCCGCGAGTTGTCGCGGTCCGTGGCCAGCACCATCTGGGTCATGTCGTTGGACCCGATGGAGAACCCGTCGAACTCCTCGATGAACTGCTTGGCCAGGATGGCGTTGGACGGAATCTCGGCCATGAGGATCATCTTGAGCCCGTCCACCCCGGAGCGCAGCTTGTGCACCTGCTCCAGGTAGCGCTTCATGCTCCGGGCCTCCTCCAGGGTGCGCACGAAGGGCAGCATGATCTGGAGGTTCTTGCCGCCGAACACGCCCCGGGCCATCTTGAAGGCCTCGATCTCCCAGTCGTGGATGTTGCGCGACACGCCCCGGTAGCCCAGCATGGGGTTGTCCTCGTGGGCCTCGAACAGGCTGCCGCCGATGAGGTTGCGGTACTCGTTGGACTTGAAGTCCGTGGTCCGGTAGACGATGTCCTTGCCGTAGAAGGCCATGGCGAACAGGGCCAGGTTCTGGGACAGGGTCTGGACGTAGTGCTCCTTGCCGGTGCGGTAGCCGCGGGAGCGGATGAGCTCGCGGATGCGCTCGGGCAGGGTGCGGACCTCGTTGATCTCCCGCTGCAGGCCCACCTGCTGCGCCACCTCGGTGCGCATGGCGCTGATCTTGCGCAGGGTCTCCTGGACAAAGGGGTCGTCCTTGATCCCGTCCACGTGCTCGCGGATGCGCTGCTCGATCTCCTGGCGGCGCTGGATGCTGGCGGTGTCGCTGCCCGCGAACTCCTCCAGGAGCTCGGTGTAGCCCAGAACCACCGCGGCATGGGCCTCCAGGTCCTCGGAGGTCTTGAGCAGGTCCAGGCGGCGGGTGGCCAGGTCCAGGTGGTGGTCAAGCTGCTTGTCCAGCTCGCGCAGCTGGCGGTGGACCGCCAGGACCTCATCCGTGGAGCGGGAGTTCTCGCCCTCGGACAGGGCCTTGATCTGCCCGGCCAGGCCGGTGAACACGCCCACGTACTCGCGCAGCTTGAAGTCCAGGGTGCGCACCCCGGAGTCGAGCTGGCGCTTGACCACCTTGGTCAGGCGGGCGTCCAGCTCGCGCAGCTTGCGCCGCACCAGGACCTCGAGCTGGCCGCTGTCGTAGGCCTCCAGGGCCATGGGGTGCACCGCGATGTTGCCCAGCATGAACTCGGCGCGCAAGAGGCCGATCTCGAAGTCGGGCACGTTGCGCAGCCGGGACAGGAACAGGGCCTGGCCCACGTCGGCCAGGATGAGGCCCACCTTGGTGTTGGTGACGGGCAGGGCCGCGGTGTCGATCTCGCCGCCCACCTCGATGAGGGGCAGGAGGCCGCGGTAAACCACGCCCCGGGAGCCGTCCACGGTCACTTCCTGGCCGTCCAGGTTGCGCAGGGCCTCCAGGCGCTGGATGCCGATGATGGCCGGGATGCCCAGCTCGCGGGAGGTGATGGCCGCGTGCGAGGTGTCGCCGCCCACGTCGGCCAGGATGGCCGAAGCGATGCGCATGCCCGGCACCATGTCCGGGTCGGTGCGCTCGGCGGCCAGCACGTCGCCCTTGTTGACCTTGTTGAGCTCCAGGGCGCTGCGCAGGTAGCGCACCGTGCCCTGGCCCGCGCCGCGGGACGCGCCGTTGCCCTCGATGATGGCCTCGGCCCCCACCAGGGCGGCCTTGTCCACCTCCAGCCGGCGCATGAAGATGACGCTGGGATGGTCCTCGAACTCCTCGTTCCAGCGGGTCTCGGGCCGGGCCTGCACGAACCAGAGCCGGTCGGACTGGTCGATGCAGAACTCGGTGTCCATGATCATCCCGCCGTAGGCCTTGGAGATGGCCCGCACGCCCTTGGCCACCTCTTCGGCTTGGGCCAGGGACAGGGACCAGTGGTAGGCCTCCACGTCGTCCACCTTGACCAGCTTGGTGCCGCCGCGCAGGTCGTAGACGATCTTCTTGTCCTTGAAGCCCATGAAGCGGATGACCACCTCGGGGCCGTCGTCGCGCTGGAACACGTAGAACTTGTCCGGGGTGACCATGCCGCCCACCACGGCCTCTCCAAGTCCATAGGACGCGTCCATGGACACCAGGTCCCGGCGGTCCGTGCCCCGGCAGCCGGTGGCCGTGTCCGCGGAAAAGGCGGTGCCCGAGATCACCGGGTTGATCATGCGCATGATGCACACGGACAGGGAGGTGTTCTCGATGGCCCACTCCTCCTTGGCCGTCACCGCGATCTCCTCGTCGCCCGTGCGCTCGGCCAGGGCGATGGCGTCCAGGATGGCCTCCCGGCGGTAGGTCATGGAGCGCAGGTTGTAGGCCGAGGCGCAGTCCCACTGGTAGGCCTCCACCACCCGGGTCTCGCCCACGATGTTCAGGTAGGTGTCCTGCAGGCCGGCGAAGGCCTTCTTGCGGCTGTCCTCGCCTGCGGCCGAGGAGCGCACCGCCACGGGCACGTCCTCCAGCCCGGCCTCCTTGCAGATGTCCAGGTAGGCCCCGCGCACCGCATCCTCCACGACCTTGGGCAGCTCCACCGTGAGGATGGCCGACTGCACCAGCACCGAGCGCTTGCGCAACTGGTCGATGCCCTCGGGCGAGGTGGCGAAGCCCTCCACCACGTTGTTCACGAAGGTGCGCAGCTTGACCAGGGTGCCCTTCTGGGCGGTCTCGTTCACCTTGTCGGCGATGCGACGGACGAACTTCTTTAGGTATTCAGGGTCCTTGTTGACCTCGGCGTCGTTCCAGTCGATGGTGTTGTATTCGCGGTCCACGGTGGCCCGGATGAGGGCTGCGTTGACCTTGGTCTCGTCGAGCAGCTTATGGAAGGCGATGGAGGAGATGGCCCGGAACTGCGGGGCGCGGATGCCCTTGACCTGGCTGATGATGGCGGTGTTGTAGTTCTTGCCGCCCACCACCAGTTCGGCGTCCTCGCCGATGGCGACGATGTCGGCGCCGGCCAGCACCAACTGCTTCATGAGGGCCTGCTTGCCGGCCGGGGCCTTGGCCCCCTTGTCCGCAGGCTTGTCCGCGACCTTGTCCGCGGCCTTGCCTGCGGCCTTGTCCGCGGCCGCGGCCGCGGCCTTCTTGCCGGTGCTCTTCTTCTCGGTCTTGGCCATTCGTTCCTCCTTGCAGAACGGCGTGGCGGGGCGATATCCTGGAGCGGCCGCATCCCCCCCTAGGCATGCGCGGCCGCCGACGGCTTCACCAGTTGCGGGCAGGACGCCGGCTACGGCTCCGACCCGAGCGTTCCTGTCTATCCCCTGCGGGCGACCTTCGTCAAATACCCGTCCCCAAGGCCCGCGTTTTACAGCTTCTGTCCACAGTCCGGGCAGAAGGCGTAGCTCTCCTGCACCGGATGGCCGCATTCCTTGCAGGTGCGGGGGATGGGACCCAGCTCCACCAGGAGTTGCCCTTCCTTGACCGGCACCATCTTCTTGTCCTGCTGGTAGTCGGCGTGCTTGAGCACCCGGCGCACGATGCCGTCCGCCGGCGCGAGCACCGCCTTCTCCTGCTTCATGATGGAGATGTTGAACAGCTCCTCCCCGGCCTTCACCACGTCGCCCACGGCCACGTACATGATCCACAGATCGCCGTTGGACGGCGCGGCCACGTGGAAGGGATTGGTCGGGTCGGCCATCTCGCCGCTCACCGCGCCCCCGGTCTTGGGCTCGGCCACCTTGACCTGGTGGCGCAGGGTCTCCGAGTCCAGGGTGAAGGTCACGGTGGAGAGCCCCGTGGCGTCGGGCTGGGAGATGTGCGCCACGGTCATGTGGTGGGGCTTGCCCTGCGAGTCGGCGAAGCTCATCTCCACGCCCGGCACCAGTCCCTCGAACCACACGTCCAGAGGCAGGTTGTTGGGATCGCCGTACTTGGCCTGGAAGGCGATGGTCTTGAGCGCGTCCCCGGGGTGGTTCAGATAGTTGACGAACTCCTCCTCGGTGGGGTCGCGGCGCAGGTGGGCGCGCAGGGCGTCGCGCTCCGCGTCCATGTCGATGTCCTTGAGCTCGGCCAGGGGCGAGACCTCGGTGCGCTCGGCCAGGGCCTTCTTGTAGTCCGGGCCGAAGGCGCTCTCGTAGACCCAGTCCGGCGGGAAGCCAAGAGGCAGCCGGCCGTACTTGCCCAGGAGCAGGTTGCGGAAGGCGTCGTTGGAGTCCCGGTACAGGTCCAGCCGGGCCTTCTTCAGGTTGTCGCTCAGCTCCTTCTCCGGAGTGGAGGTGACGAGGTCGAGCACGTCCAGCATTTCCTTGACCTCGCGCTCCCCGCCCCGCTTGAAGGCCCCGGTCACCGCCAGGAAGGCGGTGTTCCAGGTGATCTGGGAGCCCGGGGTCACGTCGTGGTAGCGCACGATCTTGCGGGTGCCGGCCAGGAACTGGAGCATGAAGGGCAGGAGGTGGATGTACCCCTGCTTGAGCGCCCCCTCCTGGGAGGAGGAGGTGGCGCCGCCGGGCATGCCGTGCTGCACCACGTCGTAGTCGATGCCCCGGAAGTACGGGGCGGTGTAGCGGTCGTAGTAGGGCATGATCTGCTTGAGCGCGAAGTTGCAGTGCCGGATCACGTCCTCGTTCAGCACGTTGCTCAGGCCGAACTCCTGCTCCATGTAGGCCGCGGTGGAGAGCACCTCGCCCTGGCCGTACCAGCGCACGCTGGCCCCGATGGCGGTGTCCACGATGTGCGCCCCGGCCTGGGCCGCCGCGCCCACCGCCGGCACGAACAGGCCGTCGGTGTAGTGGCGGTGGTAGTGCAGGATGAGCTCGGGGTACTTCTTGCGCAGGGCGGCCACCAGCTCGCGCATGAAGTGCGGGGGGCAGACCCCGGCCATGTCCTTGAGGCCCAGGGTGATCATCTTCTGGATTTTCTTCTTGGACACGCCCGCGGCCTTGCGGCACACATCCAGGATTTCCTCGGTGACCTCCAGGTAGTGGGCCACGTCGAAGCCCGCAGCCCAGGACAGGGAGATGGCGGGCTCGAAGATGTTGGCCCTGGAGCTGAGCGCCACCTCGGCGAAGGGCTTCATGTTCTCGACGTGGTTCAGGAAGTCGAAGCACCGGATGACGTCATAGTGCTCGCAGATCATCTCCCCGGTGCGACGCATGAGGTTGCCGGGCTGGGGCTTGTAGCCCAGCACGTTGGTGGAGCGGATGAGGATCTGCTTGAGGGTCTTGGGCGCGAACTCGTTCCACTCCTTGGCCTCGGTGAAGGGGTAGGTCATGTTGGCCAGCATGGCCACGTGGTAATGGGCCCCTCCCCCGTTCTCCAGGGAGAAGAAGTTGCAGTTGTCCAGGTACTCGCCGATGAGCCGGTCCTCGGCCAGCCGGAACCGGTTGCCCGAGTTGGACTGGGTGATGTCCCGGGTGGTGGTGTCCGTGAAGTGGACCTTGCCCTGCTCCCGGGTTTCGCGCACGTAGTCCAGGACCGCGTCGCGGTCCCCGCGCTTGTAGGGCGAGGGGTAGGCCTTGGGGTAGATGCGCGGCAGGTGCGGGTTGAACCGGCCCAGGCGCTTGTCCGCGCGGCCGCGGTACTCGCCGAGCTGGACGTGGGGGTTGTACCCCTTGGCCGAGATCTCGGCGGCCAGCCGGGACAGGCGCAGGGCCTCGGGCTCCTCGTCCACGTAGTCCAGGAGCTCCGGCGCGTTGGCGATGAAGTTGGTGTTGTACAGCCCGTCCCGGAAGCGGCGGTGCCGCACGATCTGCTCGTGGAAGTGCAGCGTGGTCTTGACCCCGCTGATGAAGTACTCCTTGAGGGCGCGCTCGGTGGTGCGCAGGACCTTCTTCCAGGACTTGCCGTAGGCCACCAGCAGGGAGGCCGCGGAGTCGTACTGGGAGGGGAACTCGTAGCCCGCGCTGATGCACGAGTCCAGGCGGATGCCCGGGCCGCCCGGGGACACGTAGCGGGTGATGATCCCCGCATTGGGCGCGAACTTGTTCTGCGGGTCCTCGCAGTTGATGCGGCACTGCATGGCGTGGTTGAGCGGCTTGGTGGCCTTGGCGCTGAAGCGCAGCCTGGAGCCGAAGGCCACCGCAATCTGCTCCTCCACCAGGTCCACGCCGTAGCGGCACTCGGTGATGCCGTGCTCCACCTGGAGCCGGGTGTTGACCTCGATGAGGTACGGGGTGCCCGACTCGTCCACCAGAAACTCCACGGTGCACAGGGAGTAGTAGCCCACGGCCTTGACCAGCTGCATGGCGTACTGCTTGAGCTTCTCGCGCAGCGCCACGGTCATGTCCGGCCAGGGCGAGGGGGTGATCTCCACCAGCTTCTGGTGGTTGCGCTGCACCGTGCAGTCGCGTTCGTCAAAGGCGAAGACGTTGCCCCACTTGTCCGCCACCACCTGGATCTCGATGTGGCGCACCGAGGTGAGCAGCTTCTCCACGTAGAGCTTGGCGTTGCCGAAGGAGGCCGCGGCCATGGCGCTGGCCTTGTTGAAGGCGTCGGACAGCTGCTCGGGCTTGAACACCTCGTAGATGCCCCGTCCGCCGCCCCCGCCCTCGGCCTTGAGCATGATGGGGAAGCCCAGCTTGGCCGCCACCTCGCGGGCCTCGGGAATGGAGACCGCGCCCTCGGAACCGGGCACCACCGGCACGCCCAGGCGCAGGGCCAGCTTGCGCACCTCCACCTTGTTGCCCAGCAGGCGCATGGCCTCGGAAGAGGGGCCGATGAACTCGATGCCCGCGGCCCGGCACTTCTCGGGGAAGGTGTCGTCCTCGGCCGCAAAGCCCCAGCCGGGGTGGATGGCGATGACCCCGCGCGCCTTGGCCAGGCGGATGATGCGGTCGATGTCCAGGTAGGCCCGGGGGTTGTCGCCGAGCAGCAGGAGCTCCTGGGCGCCGGCGATGGCCGGCGAGGACTTGTCCACGTCGGTCACGGTGAGCACCGGCACCGCGCCGCTCATCTCGCGGATGGAGCGGACGATGCGGCGGGCCGGGATGCCCCGGTTGGCCACCAGGATGGGCTTGCCCTCAATCAGGGAGAGGACTTCGTAAAAGGAGCGGGGCTTGTCGACGGAGCCTTTCTTGGCCATGGAAACCACCTCACAGGGGGACTTGTTTCTTACCCGCGGCTCTGCGAGCCGTTCGCGGGCGCGGCGCTGATGCTTCCAGCGTGCAGGACAATCCGCCTACCCTCCCGGGACAGGGCCAACCCGCCGTCCGGTTGGAGCCCCAGGAGCGTCGCGGTAAAGGGGACGCCCGAGCCGTGCACCAGCACTTCCCGGCCGACCCAGGCCAACCGCCCGGTGAATTGGGACGGAAACACAGCAGGATTGCCGCGAGAAACTTTCAGCGCATACCAATCTCTGCAAAAATCCTCAAGGGCCAACATAAGACGCAACGGGCCCAGGTCCAGACCTGCATTGGCCAGGCAGGCCGCGGGCTGGGCCCACTCATCGCGCAGCAAGGCGTCCGGCGGGGTGGCCGCCAGGTTCAGGCCCAGGCCCACCAGCACCCGGCCCCGGCGCTCCTCCACCAGGATGCCCCCCACCTTGCGGTCGGCCAGGAGCAAATCGTTGGGCCACTTGAGGGCCAGGGACACGCCCCGCCCCTCCAGGGCCTCGGCCACCAGGAGCCCGGCGGCCAGGGGCGTCAGGTCGGCGAAGCCCGGGGGCGGCGCAGGCCAGGCCCAGGCCGCGTGCAGGTTGCCCGCGGGCGAGTGCCAGGCCCGGCGCAACTGGCCCCGGCCCGCGGTCTGGGAAACCGCCAGCACGGCGCCCCACTCGGGCAGCCGGCCCTGGTCCCAGAGCTCCCAGGCCAGGTCCAGGGAGGAGGCGCACTCCCCCACCACCAGCACGTGGCCCGCCGCGGGGCTGCGCCACAGCGCGGACCCGGGGCCCTCGCCGGGGATGCGCTCCCAGGGGCCCAGGGCGGCCACGTCCGAGGCCCACAGGGCATGGGCCGCGGCCAGGGCGGCAGGGTCCAGGACCTGCCCCTTCCCGGACGCCTCGGATTCGCGGATGAAGACCCCCCCTGGAGCGGACATGGGCATGCTCTACCGGGTTCCCGGACCATGCGCAATCGCCGCGGCACATCGTGAAATCGCGGACAAGCCCCTGGCGCGACGCAGACCAATCGGCTACTCTCGGGCCATGCGCATCCTCCTGGTGGGCGGCGCGGTCCGCGACCTGCTCTGGGGCCGGCAGCCGGCCGAACGCGACTTTCTGGTGCTGGACGCCGCGCCCCACGAGTTCATGGCCCGGTTCCCCGGGGCCAAGCTGGTGGGCAAGGCCTTCCCGGTGTTCATCCTGGACGGCGAGGAATACGCCTTTCCCCGGGGAGACGGCCTGCACGAGGACCTGCTGGCCCGGGATTTCACGGTCAACGCCCTGGCCCTGGACCTTCCGGACTACCCGGCCCTGCCCGAGCGGGCGGACCCGGATCAGGTGCACGCCGCCCACCCCGACTCCCGAGCCGACCTGGCCGCCCGGGTGCTGCGCCCGGCCTCGGACACGGCCCTCCGGGACGACCCCCTGCGGGTGTTCCGGGCGGCCCGCTTCCTGGCCCGGTTCCCGGACCTCTCCCCCCACCCGGCCCTGGCCGCATCCATGCGCGCCGCGGCCCGGGACGGCCTGCTGGCCGGGCTGGCCGCGGAGCGGGTGGGCATGGAGCTGCGCAAGGCCCTGCGCGCCCCGGCGCCGGGGCGCTTCCTGCGCCTGCTGGACGCGGCCGGCTGCCTGTCCCCCTGGTTCACGGAGCTGGAGGGCGCAGCAACCGTCCCGGCCGGCCCTGCGGCGCACCACGCCGAGAGCGTGCTGGAGCACACCGCCCAGGTCATGGACCGGCTGGCCGGCCTGGACCCGGGCAACGAGCTGGCCGGCTGGATGGGCCTCGCCCACGACCTGGGCAAGGCCCTCACCCCGCGGGAGGAATGGCCGCGCCACATCGGGCACGAGGCGAGGGGCCAGGACGCGGCCGAGTCCCTGGGCCGGCGGCTGGCCCTGCCCGAAAGGCTGGTGGCCGCGGGACGCCTGGCCGCCCGGCTGCACATGCAGGCCATGCGCTACGCCAAGCTGCGCCCCGGCACGCGCGTGGACCTGCTGGATCGAGCCGCGGCCGGGGCGGTGGCGCGAGAGATCTTCCTCCTGGCCCAGGCCGACCACGGCGCGGACCACTGGCCCGCGGCCTCGGCGGACCTGGCGGCCATGCGCGCGGTGCGCCTGCCCCCGGGCGACCGCGACCTGGGGCCCGAGTCCGGCCGCCGCCTGCGCGAGCTGCGCGCCGCGGCCCTGGCCCGGCGCGGTGCGGCTCCGGCAGACGGTTGACGAGGGCCTGGGCATCCGGCATAGACCAGCCCATATCCATATCACGCCGACCCCGGAGCCGCCATGCGCCCTGCCGCCCGAATCCTGCTTCCCGCCCTGCTCCTGTGCCTGCTCTGTTCTGTCCCTGCCCGCGCCTACGTGCGCTTCGGAGTGGAGAACCATGGGGCCGCCCCGGACCCGGCCTTTGTGGAGAACATCACCACCCTCATCGCGGACATCCACAAGGCCTTCATCAGCGCCCTGCGCCTGCGGGTCACCTCGGACGTGCACGTGACCCTGAAATTCTACAAGGAACGCGACGAGTACGAAAAGGACGCCAAGGGATTGCGGGGGTGGAACTACGTCAACGCCATTCCCCCGGCCTTCTACCGGCACCAGCCCATGGAGATCTGGGCCGTGGACTCCCCGGACCGGGAACTGCTCCGGCAGCAAGTGCTGCACGAGTCCACCCACATGTTCGTGCACAACCTGTCCGAGAACTGCCCCATCTGGATCCACGAGGGCCTGGCCGAGGCCTTCCAGGGCGCGGTCCTGCGCAACGGGAGCTTCTTCCTCCGGCCCTACCTGCCGCGGGACCGGATAACCAAGGACCAGGTGCAGCAGGGCCAGTTGCCGGACCTGGCCGCAACCATCGACATGACGCGCGATGACTGGCAGCGCATGGACGACTCGGGCCAGCCGGTGCGCGCCCACTCCTGGTCCGTGTGCTGGTTCCTGCTCTCCTCGCCCGAGGGCCGGCAACTGCTCAACGACCTCATCCGCGCCCACCAGCCGGGCCGCCGCCCGGAGAAGAGCTCGGCCCTGGTGGACCGCTACTGGCGCGGCGGAAGCAAGGCCCTGGACGCCGCCTGGCGCGCCTGGATACCCGGCCAGCGCGCGGCCATGCCCCTGGACATCCCCAACCCCGAGGAGCCCAGCCTGACCACTCTGATCAGGTAGGGCCTACCGCCCCAGGCAGTCACGCAGGAAGCCGTCCACCGCGTCCACGTAGGGGCGGCCGGTGGCGAGCCAGCCGTTGTTGTGGTCCCCGGCCAGGCGCAGGAAGCGCCTGGGCTCGGGCGCGATCGCGTAGAGCCGCTCCCCGAACCGGTAGGGCACGATCTCGTCCGACGGGCTGTGCGCCACCAGCACCGGGCAGCGCGTGCGGGCCAGGTCCTCGGCCACGGGATAGCGCATGCGGGCGATGAGCCGCACGGGCAGGAAGGGATAGGCCACGGCCCCCATGTCCGGCAGCGAGGTGAAGCTGGACTCCAGGATGAGCCCGGCCGGGGGCGGGTCCAGCTCCGCGGCCAGGTGCGCGGCCACGGCCCCGCCCAGGGAGCGGCCCCAGAGCACCACCCGGGTCGGGTCCTGCCCGCCCTGGCCCGTGAGCCAAGCCCAGGCCCCCCGGGCGTCGGCGTAGGTGCCCTGCTCGGTGGGCTTGCCCCGGCTTTGGCCGTAGCCGCGGTAGTCGAAGATGAAGAGGTTCAGGCCCAGGTTCCGGGCCAGGCGAACGGTCTCCAGGCGGTGGGAGATGTTGCCCGCGTTGCCGTGGAAGAAGAGCGCCGCGCCCCGGGGGTTCTCGGCAGGCACGAACCAGCCGTGCAGCGCGGTCCCGTCCGCAGCCGGAAACCGCACCTCGGCGAAGGGCAAGCCCAGGTCCCCCGGGTCGGCCTCCAGGGTCCGGGCCGGAAAATAGACCAGCCTCTCCTGGAACAGCCACATGCCGCCCAGCAGGGTGGCCGCCAGCGCCGCCAGAGTCCACACGATGCCCATGCCGCGCACCCTCCCCTCCCGCTTGGAGCAGCCAACTTTCCAAGCAAATGAATTGACTGTATTCCATGAATATGGCTATAAGATGAACGCCGTAATCGCAACTACCATCCCACCCCCGGGCGGGGTCTTCTTTTAAGGAGGTATGTCCATGAGGCTGCTCACCAGATCGGACTTCGACGGCTTGATCTGCGCGGTCCTGCTGAACGAGATCGGGCTCATCGACGAGTGGAAGTTCGCCCACCCGAAAGACCTGCAAGACGGGACCATCGAGGTCACGGAGAACGACATCCTGGCCAACGTGCCCTACGTCAAGGGCACCGGGATGTGGTTCGACCACCACACGTCCGAAGAGGCGCGGCTCGGCCCGGACTTCCAGTTCAAGGGCTCCTTCAAGGAATGCCCCTCCGCGGCCCGGGTGATCTGGGACTACTTCGGCGGCCATGAGAAGTTCCCCAAGGAATTCGACGAGATGATGGCGGCGGTGGACAAGGTGGACTCGGCCGACCTGACCGCGGACGAGATCGTGAACCCCACCGGCTGGATTCTGCTCGGCTACATCATGGACCCGCGCACCGGCCTGGGCCGCTTCCGCGACTACCGCATCAGCAACTACCGGCTGATGGAGGACCTCATCGAGTACTGCCGGGCCATGCCCGTGGACAAGATCCTCGCCCTGCCCGACGTGAAGGAGCGGGTGGACCGCTACAACGAGCAGAACGAAAAGTTCCGCCAGATGCTGGCGGACAACACCACGGCCCATGGCGCCGTGGCGGTCATCGACCTGCGCGACCAGGAGGAAATCTACGCGGGCAACCGCTTCCTGGTCTACACCATGTTCCCCCAGTGCAGCGTGTCCGTGCACGTGCTGTGGGGCCTCAAGAAGCAGAACGTGGTGTTCACCGTGGGCAAGAGCATCACCAACCGCTCCTGCAACGTCAACGTGGGCGCGCTCATGCTGGAGTACGGCGGCGGCGGGCACAAGGCCGTGGGCACCTGCCAGATTCCCATCGCGGATGCCGAAGCCAAGCTGGAAGAGATTCTCAAGCGGCTCAACGCCGGCTGCTAGCGCACCAGCCCTCCCCAAGAGAACAAAGGCCGCCCCGCAAGGGGCGGCCTTTTTGTTGATGACAACGTCCTCGCCTTTTCCGGGAACTATTTTTTTGATATAAGAAAGTCACTAGCGGCCAGTATCCAATTGTGAGCTCAAACCCAACACCAGGAGGACACGATGCTCACCAGGAAATCCCTTGCGGTCTTGATGGCGACTCTCTTTCTTTGTTTATCTAGCAATTTAACAGCAGAAGCATTTGACGCCAAAGGAAGCGCTGTTGTACCCGGCCTATTTGTAGAGTACATCTCGTCTACAAATACATATTGGGCAGCGCTTTACATTTCAAATACTACAAGTGAAACTGTTACATGTAAAGTAACAGTATATGATGGTGACGGAAATGACATAACAAGCATAGGGACATTATACCATGTTGCATCTGGAGCGACACATTCAGTAGTCGCTCCATCCACTAATGGAGAATTTGATCTTCCTCCACTTTCAACTAGAATATTTAAACTATACAATGGAAGCACAAGTTTATACACTGGTCACGCGGTGATAGAATGGAATTCAAGCCAAAGCACATTGCGTAAAGCTCTCGTCGCTACCAGAATCATTGGTGGTTATTGGAACGGAGTATACTCTCAGACTGAAGATGACATAAATGGAGGGCAGATATTCTAACCAGGGAGCGAGATGCACAGACTGCGACCACCACCTGGCATGGCCCCCATCAGGCCGCCCCGCAAGGGCGGCCTTTTTTCGGCAGGTCCGAAACGTCAGTAAATGCGCGTGCCCGCGGGCAGCTCCTGGCCCGGGGCCAGGAGCACCACCCCGCCCGCGGCAGCGTCCCCGCCCAGGACCAGGACCTCGGACTTGAAGCCCGCGATGCGCTTGGCCGGGAAGTTCACCACCGCCACCACCTGCCGGCCCACCAGGTCCTCGGGCCGGTAGTGGACCGTGAGCTGGGCGCTGGTCTGGCGCTCCCCCAGCTCGCCGAAGTCGATCCAGAGCTTGTACGCAGGCTGGCGCGCCTCGGGAAAGGCCTCGGCCCGCAGCACCCGGCCCACCCGCATGTCCACCTTGCGAAACTCGTCGTAGGTCACTTCCGGCACGGCCTACCACCGGTCCCTGTGCACCCGGTCCGGGGCGAAGCGGTCCGCCGCCCCGGGCTTCTGACCGGGATGGCCCAGGGGCGCCAGGGCAAAGGGGAGGATGCCCTCGGGCAGGCCCAGGAGCGTGCGGAAGCCCGCCATGCGGTCCTCCACCGGGTAGACCCCGACCCAGACCGCGCCCAGGCCCAGGGCGTGGGCCGCCAGCAGCAGGTTCATGGTGGCGGCGGAGCAGTCCTGCACCCAGAAGCCCGCGTACTTCTCCCGGGCCGGCTCGGCGCAGACCAGGACCGCCAGGGGGGCCTGGCGGCACATCTTGGCGTAGGGGTGGAAGTCGGCGATCTTGTCCAGGCTGGCCCGGTCGCGGATGGCCACGAACTGCCAGGGCTGGGCGTTGCCCGCGCTGGGCGCGGCCATGGCCGCGCGCAGGAGCTTGTCCACGAGGTCGTCGGAAACGTCGCCCGGGGCGTAGGTGCGAATGCTGCGCCGGGTCATGAGGCAGGTGAGGGCGTCCACGGCATCCTCCACGGCTTGGGGTTTTCGCCAGGGTACCCGAGAAGCCTCCCGGGGTGAAGGCCGAGCAGGCTTCAAATCCTGGCGAGTTTGCTATAGGAAGAAGGCGGGGAGCCCCCATGCCGGACCAACCAAGCCTGGACCACCTCATCGCGGAAAACGACCGCCTGCGCCGGGAACTGGACGACTTCCGGGCCATCGAGTCCGAGCTGCGCCAGGCCATGTCCTCCTGGGAGGAGGCCGAGAAGTACCGCAGTCTGTTCGAGAACGCGGCCGAGGGCCTGTTCCTCTGCGCGCCCGGGGGCCGGATCATCCTGGGCAACAAGGCCCTGGCCGCCATGTTCGGCTTCGCCTCCTTCGG
>DKEU01000128.1:31090-34988 GCA_002452635.1 Desulfovibrionaceae bacterium UBA6814
CCAGCCACGGCGCGGTGCACGGCATGGAGCTGTTGGCCGCCAGGCGCGACGGCTCGCCCCTGTGGATATCCCTGTCCGTGCAGACCGCCCACGACATCGCCGGGCACCCGGTGCTCTACCACGGCACCGTGGCGGACATCACCTCCCGCAAGGAGGTGGAGAACCGACTCCTGCACGAGAGCTACCACGACTCCCTCACCGGCCTGGTGAACCGGGCCATGTTCCTCAAGCACCTGGACCAGGCCATCGCCCGGGCCCGCCGCCGGGAGACCTTCTCCTTCGCCCTGCTCTGCGTGGACATCGACCGCTTCCGCATCATCAACGAGAGCCTGGGCACCAAGGCCGGGGACCAGGTGCTCTCCGAGGTGTCCCGGGTGCTGGTGGACGCGCTGCGGACAGAAGACTCGTGCGCCCGGCTGGCCGGCGACGAATTCGCCCTGCTGCTCTCGGACGTGTTCAACACCGCCGACGCCCTGCGGGTGGTCAACCGCATCAACCACACCCTGGAGAAGCCCCTGCACATCGCGGGCACGGACCTCTACGTGAGCCTGTCCACGGGCATCGTGCTCATGACCAGCCAGGAATACGAGCGGCCCGAGGCCATGCTGACCGACGCGGACTCGGCCCTGCACCGGGCCAAGCAGGACCCCACCATCCGCTTCGCGGTGTTCGACGAGGCCATGCAGCAGGAGGCGGTGGAGCGCCTCACCGTGGAGACCGACCTGCGCAAGGCCCTGGAGCGGGAGGAGTTCCGGGTGTTCTACCAGCCCATCGTGCGGCTGGAGACCGGCAGGATCGCGGCCTTCGAGGCGCTCATCCGCTGGGAGCGGCCCGGGGTCGGCCTGGTGTCGCCGGTGCTCTTCGTGCCGCTCCTGGAGGAGACCGGGCTCATCCTGCCCGTGGGCGAATGGGTGCTGCGCCAGGCCTGCGCCGCCACCCGGCGCTGGCAGCGGACCTTCCCCGCGCACCGGAACCTGGTGGCCAGCGTGAACGTGTCGGCCAAGCAGTTGGCGCGGGACGTGCTGGCCCAGACCGTGACCCGCACCCTGCGCGAGACCGGCCTGAGCCCGGCCCACCTCAAGCTGGAGATCACCGAGAGCGTGGTCATGGACCATCCCGAGGCGGCCCAGGAGATACTGGCCCAGCTCAAGGGCCTGGGCGCGGCCCTGTCCATGGACGACTTCGGCACCGGGTATTCCTCCCTGGCGTACCTGCACAAGTTCCCCATGGACGTGCTCAAGATCGACAAGTCCTTCATCTCCGACATGCACCACGGGGCCGGAGCCGACATCGTGAACGCGGTGCTGGTGCTGGCCGAGCACATGAACAAGGAGGTGGTGGCCGAGGGCGTGGAGACCGCGGACCAGCTGGCCCAGCTCATCCAGCACCGCTGCACCTACGCCCAGGGCTACTACTTCGCCAAACCCCTGCCCGAGTCCGAGGCCGAGAGCCTGCTGGCGCGGGGATTCAGCTCCTAGACAGCCTCAGCCCGGGGCAACTCCCCGCTCTCCTCGAACAGGCGCATGAGATCGTTGCCGGCGGTGCGGCGCTCCATGTGGCGGCGGGCGGATTCGCCCATGGCGGCGAGGCGCTGGCGGTCCGCGGCCAGGTCCAGGATGGCGCGGGCCAGGTCCTTGGCCGAGTTGCCGGGCACCAGGATGCCGGTCTCGCCGGGCCGCACCGTGCCCTCGGGCAGCACCCCGGCACAGGCGACCACCGGCAAACCGGAGGCCTGGGCCTCCAAGACCGCGGCCCCCACCCGCCGGCCCGTGGCCGGGTACACGAACAGGTCCGCCGCGGCATAGGCCTCGGCCAAATCATCTCCAGCCAGATACCCGGCGAAAGTGGCCTTGCGGCCGGACAGGGCGCGCCGCATCTCGGCCCCGTAGGCGCCCTCGCCCACCACCACCAGGCGCACGTCAGTGCGCAGTTCGGACACCAGGGAAAAGGCGTCGGTGAGCAGGGGCAGGCCCTTCTCCCGGGTGAGCCGGCCCACGTAGAGCAGGCGCAGCTCGTCCTTGGGCAGGTCGAACTTCTCGGCATAGAACCCGTTGCGCCGGGCCGGGGTGAAGCGCACCAGGTCCACGTCGCGCGGGCACAGGCGCACCTTGTCCGGGTTCACCCCGCGCTCGGCCAGCTCCTCGGCCAGGTCGCGCGAGGGCACGCTCACCGCGTCCATCTGGTTGTGCAGCCACACCAGGTAGCGCCACACCGCCTCGGCCATGCCCGGGTCGCCGGTGAGCTTGTCCACGGTCTGGGGCAGGGCCTCGCGGAACACCCCGTGCAGGGGCAGGCCCAGCATGCGGGACACGGCCAGGGCGGCCAGGCCCATGGGCCCGGGCGAGGCGGCCAGCACGTGGGTGAAGCCCTGGCTGTAGCAGTGGTCCGCGATCTTGAGCAGGGGCGGATAGTGCAGAGTCAGCCCCGGACAGTCCGGCAGCTCGTAGGCCCCCACCGGGGAGAAGGCGGTGACGCCCTCCTCCGCTTGCTCCGGCTGCTCCGGCGCGGGACCGCAGGTGATGACCGCCACCTCCCGGCCCTCGGCCTGGAGCGCCTCCACCTGGCTGCGCAGCCCGGCCAGGGGGTCCTGGTCCGCGAAGAAGCTGTCCACGAACAGGGCGATGCGCATGGCGCGGCGGGGCGCGGTCTGGCCTGCGCGCCCGGCGAAGCGGTCGCGCACCGTGCGGCAGAAGGCCCGGTCCTTGGTGAACAGGGCGTAGGCCACGTAGTACGGGGCCAGGAGCATGTAGCTGGCCCCGGCCGAGCCCAGGGCGTGGAACACGTCCAGCAGGTTGGCCCCGGAGAACCCGTCCAGCACCCGGTCTGCAAAATGTCGCAGGATGCGCTGGGCCGCCTGCTCCACGAAGCTGAACCAGTCGTTCTCGGTCTCCCAGGGCGCGTGGCGCAGGCCGGTGAAGTGGGCCAGCAGCCGCTCGTCGCCGGTGACGATGGACAGGGCCTCCTTCTGGAGCAGCCCGTCCAGGGTGCGGGGCGTGGAGCGCCGCACCGAGGCCGCGCGCAGGTGCGCCGCCAGCCCGCGCAGCCTGGCCCGCACCCCGCGCGCCGCGTTGTCCTCCAGGGTCAGGGCGCGGTCCACGAAGCGCAACAGCAGGTCGCGGCCCACGAACCGGCCCAGGTCCAGCTTGTGACTGTAGAACTGGTAGGCGATGGAGTAGAGGTTGTAGGCCATGGTCCGGGGCGTGGCCGGCCGGCCGCAGGGGACGCCCTTGCCGTGGGCCACCGCGTCCAGGAAGCGGCTGGGCATGGAGGGGCCGTCGGCCGCGGTATGGGAGCGGGCGATGTTCAGGCCGGAGTGGTCGTCGCTGCCCGCGAACAGGCCCTTGACCCAGGGCAGGGGCATGGCCGGGGCCATGCCGTGCCGGTCGGCCAGGAAGTCCATGTCCTCGGGAGCGAGGCCGGTGACGATGTGGCGCAGCACCCCGTTCTGGAAGTCGTCGCGCGAGCCGTTCAGCTCGAAGTTGCGGAAGAGCAGGAGCAGGCGCTCGAAGTGGTCCGGGCTGAGGCGGTCGTCCATGGAGAACAGGGGATGGGCCAGGCCGTGCGCCAGACCCTTGGACTTGAGATAGGCCGCCAGGTCGTAGACGTTCTCGCGCAGGGCCTGGATTTCCCGGTGCTGCGCCTCGTTCAGGCCCCAGACCAGCACGTGCAGCTTGCAGCGGTCCTCGGGAAAGTAGGTGGTCACCTCCTCGGACACGAAGGCCCCGGGCAGGTGGGCGATCTCCAGGGCGCCGTCGATGCAGTTGTGGTCGCTGACCGTGACCAGGTCCATGCCGCGCAGCCGGGCGGTCTCGTAGATCTTGAACGGCTCGGTGTAGCTCTCGGCGCAGCCCAGCTTCTGGAGAATCCACTCCGAGGGCCGCCGGGAGTGCTTGGAGTG
>DKEU01000128.1:35073-49429 GCA_002452635.1 Desulfovibrionaceae bacterium UBA6814
CCGCCGCTCCCGGTCCAGGCGGGACGGGCGCGGGGCGGAGGCTGCCTCCTGCCTGCCGCGGCCGGTCCGGACCCGGGTGTGTTGCGTGCCTGTCATCCGATTCGCCAGTCTGAAGGAATGTTGCCCCCTTCTAGGCGCGGCCCGTGGCCGTTCGGTGACGATACGGTGGAAATTCCGCTGGGTGGGAGATTGCCTAGAGAATGACCTTCACGTAATCGGGCAGGGCCGCAAAGGCGAACTCCCTGCCCGTGCCGCCCCACTCCCCGTCGTACTGCAAACACTGCTCGGCATCGCTCGACACGGTGAAGGACAGGCCGTGCCGCAAAAAGCCCAGGCGGGGCTTGCGGCCCAGGGCCGCGGAGAGCAGCACCCCGGGCAGGACCACGGGGTTGGCGGTGACCGCGCGCACAAACAGGCCCTGGTCCGTGATGCGGCCCTGGTTCACGCGCAGGCCGTAGCCGTAGAAGGGATGCTTGGACACGATGCAGGCCAGGTTGCGGCGCACCTCCTCGGTGCGGCCGTGCTCCCCGGTCACCCGCAGCGTGCCGGGGGAATAGCTGCCCAGGGCCTGGGCAAAGGCCCGGGCGTAGCCAAGGAATCCGTAATGGCCGGCCTCGGTGAGGTCGGTGTAGCGGCGCACGGTCAGGGCGTCCACGCCCAGGCTGGCGAAAAAGGCCTTGCGGGAGCCGTTCACCTCCATGACCCCCACCGGACTGGCCTGGCGGCGGCGCACCTTGTCCAGGTAGTCCCGGCCGGCTTGGCCAATGCCCAAGGCGCTGCGCAGGGCGTTGCCCGTGCCGAAGGGCAGGTAGCCCAGCACGGCCCCGCCCAGGCGGGAGTTGAGCACGTCGGTGAAGGTGCCGTCGCCCCCGGCCACCAGCATGACCTCGGCCCGGCGGGAGACCTCGGCCGCCGCGTCGCGGAACTCCCCGGCCGAGGCGGTGTCCAGGCCGAACACCGGGCAGTCCAGGCCCCGGGCCAGGGCGGTGAGACGCTCCTGCGCCCGCTCCCGGCCCATGCGGCCGGCGGCCGGGTTGGCCAGGATGGCGCAGGGCAGGGACCGGCGCAAGCCAGGGCTCCCCGCAGTGTATTCGCCTTTGCGCACCATCTCCACACACCTCCGTGCCCGACGATCCGGGCATCCTCCAGCATCTACCCACCGTGCGTCGCACGGTCAAGCAATCTTCCCAACGTCACAGTCCTGTTACGAGACCGCTACATTGCACGGTCCGCGCATTGCATTCGCGTTTCTCCCCGCCAACCGCCCTGTTGCTCCCGAAGCCCGCCTGCCTGGAAATGGCCGCGCCATTTTTGCTCGACGCCCTCCCGACCCGGCCCCCGCAGCCACTTTTGTCTTAAATTTCAGACACTTTTCTCGTTGCCCCTGCCTGTTTTATCAACTAAATTGGGCCATCTCCAACCTGCAACCGAGTGTACGCCATGCCTGTTCCGGTTCTCGCCCTCATCGCCCTGGCCCCCATCGTCCTGGCCCTGGTGCTCATGGTCTGGCTGCGCCAGCCCGCGGTGCGCGCCCTGCCCCTGACCTGGCTGGCCGTGGTCCTGGCCGCCATGTCCATCTGGGACATGGAGGCGACCTACGTGGCCGCCCTGTCCCTGCAGGGCGCGGTGACCGCCCTGAGCGTGCTCATCATCGTGTTCGGGGCCATCCTGATCCTCTACACCCTGCGCGAGAGCGGGGGCATGGAGACCATCCAGCACGGGTTCCAGCGCCTGTCCCCGGACCCCAGGGTACAGTTGGTCATCATCGGCTTCCTGTTCAGCGCGTTCATCGAGGGCGCGGCGGGCTTCGGCACCCCGGCGGCCCTGGCCGCGCCGCTGCTCCTGTCCCTGGGCTTCCCGCCCCTGGCCGCGGCCGTGGTCTGCCTCATCTTCAACTCCTTTCCCGTGCCCTTCGCGGCCGTGGGCACGCCCATCATCCTGGGCCTGACCTATTTGCAGGACCTGGTGCGCGAGGCCGTGGCCGCGGGCGCGCCGGGCCTGGCCTTCACCGGGGTGGAGTCCTTTTTCGCGGTCGTGGGCAAGTGGGTGGCCATCTTCAACCTGCCCATGATCTTCATCCTGCCCCTGTTCGTGTGCGGCTTCCTGTCCCGGGCCTTCGGTCCCAACAAGTCCTGGGGCGAGGGCCTGGGGGCCTGGAAATTCTGCCTCTTCGCCTCGGTGGCCTTCGCGGTCCCGTACATGGTCATGGCCGTGTTCTTCGGCCCCGAGTTCCCGTCCATCCTGGGCTCCCTGGTGGGCCTGGCCGTGGTTGTCTGGGGCGCGGGCAAGGGCGTGGCCGCTCCGGCCCGGCCCTTCGCCTTCGGCGCGGTTGCGGGCTGGGACCCCTCCTGGACCGGGGCCATCCCGGTCGGTTCGGGCCCGGGCCACGCGGCCCGCATGAGCCAACTCAAGGCCTGGACCCCGTACCTGCTCATCGGGGCCATCCTGGTGGTCACCCGCATGCCGGAGCTGGGCGTCAAGGGCTGGCTGGCGGCCCAGAAGCTCCGGTTCACCGGCATCCTGGGCTACCCGGGCGTGGACGCGGACCTGGCCTGGCTGTACCTGCCGGGCACCATCCCCTTCACCCTGGTGGCCCTCTTGACCATCCCCCTGCACGGCATGAAGGCGGCCCAGGTGCGCACGGCCTGGCGGGACGCCCTGGTGTGCATGAAGAATCCCACCCTGGCCCTGCTCTTCTCCGTGGCCATCGTGGCCATCTTCCGGGGCTCGGGCGCGGCCGATGCGGCGCTCAACCCCCACGGCTACCCCTCCATGCCCTTGGCCATGGCCCAGACCGTGGCCGACCTGGCGGGCGCGGTCTGGCCCCTGGCGGCCCCCTTCGTGGGCGGCCTGGGCGCGTTCATCACCGGCTCCAACACGGTCTCCAACCTGCTCTTCGCCGAGTTCCAATGGGGCGTGGCCACCACCCTTGAGCTGCCCCGGCACATCATCGTGGCCGCCCAGGTGGTGGGCGGGGCCATGGGCAACATGGTCTGCATCCACAACATCGTGGCCGTGTGCGCGGTGGTGGGGCTGTCCGGCATGGAAGGCCCGATCCTCCGCAAGACCTTCGCACCCTTCGTGCTCTACGGCGTGGTGGCCGGGACCCTGGCCGCGATATTCGCGTTCTGACCCTCTGCCCTGCCCAAGGGCGCGCTTTTGCGGCCAGCAACAGCCGCTTTGTTACGCGCATGTTACAACAGAGTTACATTCCATTCCCAGCGTATTGCGTTCATGTTTTCCCTCAGGTACAGGCTGCGCGAGGCTGCACCCCAACCCTGAGCATCGCATGCGCATCGCCCTGGTCACCGACGCCTGGCATCCCCAGACCAACGGAGTGGTCACCACCCTGACCCGCATGACCGAGGGCCTTGCGGCCCGCGGCCACGAGGTCCTGGTGGTCCACCCCGGCCTGTTCACGTCGATCCCCTGCCCCACCTACCCGGAAATCCGTTTGTCCGTGCTGCCCGGCCGCCGCCTGGGCCGGATGCTGGACCACTTCGACCCGGACGCGGTGCACATCCCGGCCGAGGGCCCCCTGGGGCTGGCCGGCCGGAACTGGTGCCTGCGCCGGGGCCGGCCCTTCACCACCGCCTACATGACCCGCTTCCCGGACTACGTCCGGCTGCGCACCGGCCTGCCCCCGGGCGTGACCTACCGGCTGCTGCGCTGGTTCCACGGCCCGGCCGCACGCACCATGGTCTCCACCCCGACCCTCAAGTCGGAGCTGGAGGGCCTGGGGTTCGCCAACCTAGCGTTCTGGGGCCGGGGGGTGGACACGGACCTGTTCAAGCCGCGGCCCAAGGACCGCATCGCCGCGCCCCGGCCCCTGGCCATGTACCTGGGCCGGGTGGCGGTGGAGAAGAACATCGGGGCCTTCCTGGACCTGGACCTGCCGGGCTCCAAGGCGGTCATCGGCGACGGCCCGGCCCTGGGCAAGCTCAAGGCGCGCCATCCCGAGGTGCTCTTCCTGGGCCGCAAGACCGGCCTGGACCTGGCCGAGCACCTGGCCGCGGCCGACGTGTTCGTGTTCCCCAGCCGCACCGACACCTTCGGCATCGTGCTCATCGAGGCCATGGCCTGCGGGGTGCCGGTGGCCGCCTACCCGGTGGCGGGGCCGGTGGACGTGGTGCGCCACGGGACCACCGGCATCCTGGACCAGGACCTGGGCCGGGCGGCGCGCCAGGCCCTGGAACTGGACCCCGCGGCCTGCCGCGAGTATGCTCTGGGCTTCTCCTGGGAGAAGAGCGTGCAACAGTTCGAAGCCAACCTGGCGGTGCGGGGCCGGACGTGATCGGATTCCTGCTCAAGGCCCTCCTGGCCGCGGCCCTGTTCGTGTGCGTGTTCACCGCCGGCCGCTTCTGGATCGCCGCCGCCGGCAGCCTGCACATGGAGCACATCCGCCGCCGCTCCGGGGGCAGGGTCTGGCTGTGGGTCCTGGCCGAGGCCGTGACCTGCCTGGCGGCCCAGATTTCCAGCTTCTTTCTCTATCCCGCCTTCCTGTTCACCCGGCGCTGGCTGCCCGAGCCGCGGCCCGGCGACCCCGGCCCGCCGGTGCTCTTCGTGCACGGGGTGTTCCACACCGCCTCGGCCTGGCTGTGCTTTGTCCGCTGGTTCCGGCGGGCCGGGCACACGAGCCTCTACGTCTGGACCTACGCCAGCTTCCGCACGGACTTCCCGGTGCTCCTGGACGAACTGGAGGCCCGGGTGCGGGCGGTGCAGGCGCGCCATCCCGGGCACAAGGCGGTGCTGGTGGGGCACAGCCTGGGCGGGCTGCTCATCCGCGCCCTGCTCAGCCGGCCCGGAGCCGGAGACCTGGCGGCCGCGGCGGTGACCATCGGCGCGCCGCACCAGGGCAGCGTGCTGGCCGGGCTGGGCTTCTCGGCCCTGGCCCGGGGCCTCAACTACCGCGGCCCGCTCATCAAGCGCATCGCGGCGGCCGAGGTCCCGCCTCCGGTCCCGGCGCTCAGCATCTACTCGCCGGTGGACAACATGGTGATCCCGCCCGAGGGGACGCGCATCCGCAGCGCAGGATGGATGGAATTGGAGACCGAACCGGTGAGCCACGTGTGGCTCTTGTATCACAAACCCGCGGCCGAGGCCGCGCTCGCCTTCATCGATTCCGCGCTGCGCGGGGAAGACCCGGCCAACAGCTCCCGGTAGAGCCCCAGGTAGTCGTCCACCATCCGCTCCGCGCTGAACCGCGCCCGGCCCGCGGCGTAGGCGGCGCGGCCCAGGCGGCGGGCGACCCCCGGCGACTGCAGCAGGCCCGCGGCCCCGGCCGCCAGCCCCTCCCAGTCCCCGGGCCGGGCCAGGAGCCCGGTGGCCTGGTGCTCCACCTGCTCGGGCACCCCGCCCGCGGCAAAGGCGGCCACGGCGCAGCCCTGGGACTGGGCCTCCAGCACCACCAGGGGATGGTTGTCCGCCAGGGTGGGATACACGAACACGTCGGCCGCAGCCATGAACGCGGCCAGCCGCTCGGGCGGCAGGTAGGGAAAGGCCAGCAGGTCGCCCCGGCGCTCGGTCTTCCCGCCCCCGGCCATGACCCCGGCCAGGTTGGGGACCCGGGCGCGCAGCTGCTCCCACAGCCATTCCCAGCGGTCCCCGGCCTTGTAGGCCGCCTCCCGGCCTCCGTGCGCCGCGAAGAGCGCCACCCGGGCCGCGGGGTCCAGGCCCGCGGCGCGCTTGGCCGCGGCCTTGTCCGGAACCCGCCCGGGCCAGGGCACGCCGTTGGGAATCACCCGGACCGGCAGGCCCCAGGCCGCCTCGGCCTCTTGGGCCAGCCAGCGCGAGGGCGCGACCAGGCACAACACCGGAGCCGGGCGCAGGGACCTGGCCATTTCCCGCTTGGCCCGCCACACCAGGTCTGTGGCCGGGAAATTGCGGGGACAGGCGGCCGGGCAGCCGGTGCGGTGCGCTGCGCAGTCCAGGGGATAGGGACAGCCGCCGGTGAACGGCGCGCAGTCGTGCAGGGTCAGGAGTGCCGGCCCGGGCCGGCGGGCCAGGCCCGCGAGCAGGGCCGGCCAGTCCAGGGTCCCGTGCGCGTGCAGCAGTGCCCCGGGCGGAATCAGCCCGGCCACCTCGCCGGACGCCAACTCATGGTCCGCGCCGCGGTCCTGCTCCCGCACCTCGAAGCTCCCGGCCACCGGCACCCGCAGGTCGGCCAGGCCGCGGGCCAGGAGCCGGGCCACGGCCGCGGCCCCGCCCCGCTCCTGGAGCACCCGGTGCAGGTGGATGGCGGCCTCAGGCATGGACCCGCTCCAGGAAATCGTGCTTGAGCGCGTAGAGCACCAGGGCCTGCGCCCGCTCCGGGGCCAGGCCCAGATTCTCCCCGGCCTTGCGCAAGAGGTCGCCGGCGGCAATCCCGGTCCGGGCCAAGAGCAGCAGCCGGCGCAGTTCCTCGGGAACGATGCGGCCCTCCAGGGGCGCGTAGAGCACCGGGTGGTCCTGGCCGCGGTACACCGCCTCCCCGGCCCGGGTGCGGCGCAGGGCCAGGCCGGGATGCAGGGCTTCCGACGGATGTCCGCCGAACACCCGGGAGTACGGCAGGTGCAGGGGATGGGCAGCGCCGCGCAGGGCCTCCCGGTCCACCGGGGACGCGCGCAGCGCCTCCCACAGGTCCAGGTGGCGCTGCACCACGCCGTCCCAGGAATACTCCTGCTCCACCCGCTGCCGGGCCTGCCGGCCCAGGCGCTCCCGCTCTTCCGGATGGGCCAGCAGCCGGGCCAGGGCCGCGGCCAGGCCGGGCACGTCCACCGCAGTCTGTTGGGCCAGGAGCAGGTGCGCGTGGTTGTCGAAGCACAGGGGGGCCAGGGCGTCCAGCTCCCCGGTGTCCGCCGGTCCCAGGGTGGGGACCAGGAGCCCGGTCTCGCCCGGGACGATGATGTCGCGGTATCCGGCCCAATCCGCGACTATGCTGGGCAGGCCCGCGGCCCCGGCCTCCAGCAGGGTCAGGCCGAAGGTCTCCTGCAGGTTGTCCACGGCGGAGAGGAAGATGTCGGCGGCCCGGAAGAGATCGGCCTTGGCCGCCTCGTCCGGCCGCGCCGCGGCCAGGCAGCGCACGCCCAGTCCCGCGGCCAGGCCGCGCATGGAGTCCAGGTAGGTGTCGCCCTCCCCGGTCCAGCCCGCCAGGCCCAGGCGCACCGACTGCGGATCCACGCCGGCGGCGAAGAGCCGGGCAAAGGCGCGCAGCACGGGCAGGATATCCATCTTGGAGTCGTGGGACAGCCGGGCGAAGACGAGGACAAGGGTTTCGCCCTCGGCCAGGCCCAGGCCCCGGCGCAGGGCGGCCTTCGCCCGGGGCGGCGCCGGCGTGAGGGCCGCGGGGTCCACGCCCAGGGGGATGCGCGCCACCCGCGGGGCGGGGAACCGATCCGGGTCCAGGCCCAGGCCCTGGCGCAGGGAGGCGTGGAACTGCTCCACCACCCGCTGCGCATCGGCCGAGGTGGCCACCACGCAGTCGCGCGGGGTGCAGCCCGGCCAGAGGTGGGCCAGGAAGTCGCGCATGTAGCGGGCGTAGCTCAGGGAATGGGTGGTGCCGGTAATGGGGAAGACGTCGGGCGCATGCAGATTGCGCAGCCGGGCCAGGGAGGCCGGATGGGTGATGCAGTCCGAGAGGTGGAAGCAGTGGTACGGGACCTCGGCCAGGGCTGCGGGCAGGGCCAGGCGCTCGGCCGTGCGGAACTTGCCCGCCCGGTGCAGGGCCGGGAACTCGCGGGCCAGGAGCGCCTCGTGGGCCGAGGCCGAAGCCCGGTCGGGCAGGAAGAAGTGGTAGGCGTCGAACGGGTCCCGGGCCAGCAGGCCGCGCAGGAACCCGGCATTGGCCGCGGTCCGGCCCATGGCCTCCCCGGGCTCCAGGAAGGGGTCCAGGGTTCCCCAAATGCGGGGGCTGTCCGCCATCTACACCTCGGCCCCGGCGCGCTTGTGCCGGTGTTGGGACATGACCTGGCCGGCAATGGCGCGCAGCCGCGCCACGTCCTGGGGCCGGGGGATGAGGCCGCGGCCGAAGGGCGCGGCCCAGGCCGCGCCGCGCAAGAGGCCCAGGGCCCAGGCCCGCACCGCGGAGTCGAAGAAGTCCGGGTTGTTCAGCACCACCCGCGCCTTGGCCGGGCCGTCCTGCTCTTGGGCCTTGCGGGAGTAGTTGCCCCCGTGCAGGCAGTAGAGGTTCAGGGGCTCGGCCACCCGCACCCCGGAAAACCCGTTGGCCGCGGCCTGCACCCAGAAGTCCCAGTCCTCGTAGGCGGTGTTGGCCGCGAACCCCCGGCTCTGGTCCCAGACTTGCCGGCGCATCAGGGGCGAAGAGGTCAGGAAGTTCTGGGTGCGCAGGAGGTCCATGTCGTATTCCGGGGCGCTGATGTGGCGCTCGGCCTCGCCCTCGCGTCCTTCCCGCCCCTCCCGGAGGATGCAGTCGGTGTAGGCCAGGCCGGCCTCGGGGTGGGCCTCCAGGGCGGCCAGGCAGGCCTCCAGGAACCGGGGCGCGGGCGCGTCGTCCGGGTCCAGGTACACCAGGAACTCGCCCCGGGCCTGGGCGAAGCCCTGGTTGCGCACCGGGCCGGGCTGGCCGCAGTGGCGCAGCTCCAGGAGCTCGAACCGGGCCGCGTCCAACCACTCGCCCCAGGAGCGGGCCAAGGCCGGGGAGCCGTCGGTGCTGCCGTCGTCCACCAGGATGACCTCGACCCGGGACAGGTCCACGGTCTGGGCCGCCAGGGCCGAGAAGAACTGCTGGAAATGCCGTCCGTAGTTGTAGTTGGCCACCACTACCGAGAGCAGGGGACGGGGGGACATGCTTCCTCCATGCTGCCGGCGCGCACGGCCGGCAAATTCTGCCCGGCGCTCCGCGCCGGGGGTTCCCCGCCCCGGCGTCCGGCACGCCGCGCGGGACGCGGCCGGACGAGGGACGGGAGCAACCCGGGCCGCGATCGGCGGCACGGGTTTTGTACCTCTGGCCCGCGTACATGAAAAAACCATGCCGGTCCCCGGCCTCGGAGTGCCCTGCCCGTGAATCTGCTCATGCTCCTGGACAATTTCCCGCCCTACGGCAACGCGGGCACCGAGCAGTACGTGCTGGGGCTGGCCCGGGAGCTGGCCGGCCGGGGTTGCCGGGTGCTGGCGGCCCACCCCCTGCCCGGGGCCTCCGGCCCGCCCGTACTGGAGGAGCATGGCGGGGTGGCCGTGGCCCGGGTGCCCTTCGCCCCGGAGGAGCACGGCCTGGCCTACAACCCCCGGGTCCGCGATCTGATGGCCGGCCTGGCCCAGGAGTTCGGCGCGGATATGGCCCATGTGCACAACCTGGCCTGGTTTACCTCCGCGGCCCTGGACGGCCTGGACGCGGCCCGCGCTCCAGCCCTGGCCACCCTGCACGATTTTTCCCTGCCCTGCGCCACGGCCCTGCGCATCACCGGCCGGGGCGAGGCCTGCGCCATCGCGCCCGAGGCAACGGCCTGCGCGGCCTGCGCCGGCCTGGACCCGGAAACGGCCGCCCGCCGCCTGGACCTGGCCCGGCAGACCGTGCTGCGCTACCGTCGGGTCATCTTTCCCTCGCTGTACAGCCGCAAGGTGCACCACGACCTGGGCTTCATCTCGCCCCGCGCCCTGCGCCAGCCCCTGGGCCTGCCGCCCTTCCCGCCCCTGCCGCCCGAGCCCCGCGCCGGCGGCCCCCTGCGCCTGGCCTATCTGGGCGGGGTGACCTGGTTCAAGGGCCTGGACCTGGCGGTCTCCGCCCTGTCCGCCCTGCCCCCGGGAACCGCCACCCTGGCGGTGCACGGCTCGGCCAACAACCCGGGCTTCCTGGCCCATGTGCGCGCCTCGGCCCCGGACTGCGTGACCTGGCACGGGGCCTACTCCCGCGGCGACCTGCCCGCCATCCTGGCCCGGGCCGACGCGGTGGTGCTGCCCTCGCGCATGGAGACCTTCTCCTTCGTGGCCCGGGAGGCCTTGCACGCCGGGGTGCCGGTGCTGGCCGCCCGGGTGGGGGCCCTGCCCGAGGCGGTGCGGCACGAGGTGAACGGCCTGCTCTTCCCGGCCGAAAACCCCGCGGCCCTGGCCCGGGAGATGGCCCGCCTGGCCGCGCAGCCCGAACTCCTGGAGAGCCTGCGCGCGGGCATCGCCCCGGTGAAGACCATGGCCGAGAACGCCGCCGAGCTCCTGGCCCTGTACCAGGGCGTGCTGGAGCGCTCATCCTGACCCCGGCCGTCAACTTCCCGACAGGGCGGTCCCAGGGACCGGAAAAACCCCCGCAATCCCCGCCAACACCGGCTGCTCCCGACTTTTGGCCCTGTTCTTGCTTCCCTCCCCGGCTAGAACGGTTTTTCCCACTGGAGGTTCGCACCCATGGCCAAGCATTCCGCCCCTGACCTGCTCTGGGGCCTGGGACTCAACGATATCGAGCGCCGCCGCATCGTGGACGGCGCGGGCATGGGGTACATCCTGCGCGGCTGGTCGGCCGAGGCCCTGCCCACGGCCGAGGACGTGGCGCGGGAGAGACCCTTCCTGGTCTTCATCCCCAGCCGGGTCTGGACCGCCCTGCCGACGGAGCTGCACGCGTCCATCCTGGCCATCGAATCCCTGCAGAAGGTGCTGCTCATCGAGCCCAACCACCCGGTGCTGGACTACGCCGACCTGCTGGACCGCGACTTCCTCTCCCTGGTGCCCAGCCCGCTCACCGAGGACAAGGTGCGCGCGGTGCTGGAGCGGGCGGCCGAGGCGGCGGCCATCTACGAGGACATCCTGCGCATGACCCGGGAGATCGCCCTGGAGCGCGAGATCCTGGCCTTCAAGACCGACGCCCTGGTCTTCCTCAACCGCACCCTGTCCCGGGCGGTGGAGAGCCTGAACCCGGCCACCATCCTGGCCCAGGCCCGGGAGGACCTGAACATGCTCCTGCCCGTGGCCGCGGTGCAGGGGGCCTTCTGGAACACCCCGGGCAGCGGCGCGGCCGAGGCCGAGCTCTTCCTCTGTTTCCAGGAGGAGGCCGCGGCCCAGGACCAGTGGGTGGAGTTCCTGCTCAAGAGCGCGGCCAAGCTGTCGGGCGCGCCCATGCACGGCTACCAGCTCACCTTCCTCATGGACGGGGCCTCGCCCGACGCGGGCGACCTCTCCCCCCGGGCCGGCAAGGTGGTGCTCTTGCCCCTCAAGGCCGGAGGCCAGACCTTCGGCTGCCTGGCCCTGCTGCTGGCGGGCGAGGCGCGGCTGGGCAAGGACCAGCGCGAGGTGCTGCACTCGGCCGTCAACCACCTGGCCCTGGCCCTCAAGAACGCCCTGCTCTACCGCGAGGTCAAGACCCGGGCGGACCACGACGGGCTCACCCGCATCCACAACCGCCAGTCCTTCGACGAGCGCCTGGTGGACGAGTTGGCCAGGCACCAGCGCTACGGGCACGACCTGTCGCTCCTGCTCATGGACCTGGACCACTTCAAGCACATCAACGACACCCACGGCCACCAGGCCGGGGACCTGGTGCTCAAGGAGGTGGGCGGGCTGCTCAACGAGACCCTGCGCTCCACGGACTTCGCGGCCCGCTACGGCGGCGAGGAGTTCGCGGTGATCCTGCCCCACACCGACGAGGAGCAGGCCTGGAACCTGGCCGACCGCCTGCGCGAGCGGATCGCCCGCAAGCGGTTCACGTCCGTCGGCGCCACTTTCCAGGTCACCACCTCCATCGGGGTGGCCTCCCTGGCCCCGGGCTCCCTGTCCCGCAAGGTGGACCTGGTGCGCCAGGCGGACCAGGCCCTGTACCTGGCCAAGGCCTCGGGCCGGAACATGGTGTGCACCTCGGCCGGCGAGGCCGAAGAGCCGGCCGCGCAGGGATGAAAACCCCCTGACCAGCGTCTCCGAGGCCCCGCCCGGCGGGGCCTTTTTCATGCCCCCTCCCGGCCTTGACCCCGGCCCCGCTTTGGGCCAGAAAACAGGACTCGGCCGGGTCCCCGCACCCGGCCGGCAAATCCACCCGCCCCGGAGGAGCGCATGCGCACCGTGCAACTGGTTATCGTGGGACAGGGCCCCGCCGGCCTCTCCGCCGCCCTCTACACCTGCCGCGCCGGCATCGAGACGGTCATCGCCGGCCTCAAGCCCAAGATCGACGGCGANNNGCTCATGGACCAGGGCCGCCGCGGGGTGGCCCGGTTCGGGGCCGAGTTCGTGAACGAGCGCGTGCTCGGCATCCACTACGGGGACGACGGGACCTCCTTCGAGGTCAAGACCGAGACCCAGCATTTCAAGGCCTGCGCAGTGCTCGTGGCCACCGGCGTGTCCCGCTCCAGGCCCAACATCCCGGGCCTGGAGGAATTCGACGGCAAGGGCGTGTCCTACTGCGTGTCCTGCGACGGGTTCTTCTACCGGGGCAAGCAGGTGGTGGTGCTGGGCGAGGGCGTGCACGCCGCCAACTCGGCCCTGGAACTGACCACCTACACCCCGAGCGTGGCCATCCTCACCCACGGCAAGAAGCCCACCATCACCCCGGAGTTCCTGGACAAGCTCAAGGAAGCCAACATCCCCGTCCTGGAGCAGAAGATCGAACGCCTGGAAGGGGCCAACGGGCTGGAGCGGGTGGTGTTCGCCGACGGGTCGAGCTTCGACACCTGGGGCATGTTCGTGGCCGTGGGCGAGGCCTCGTCCACGGATTTCGCCAAGACCCTGGGCCTGGAGCAGGAGGGCAACTCCATCAAGGCGGACCTGGAGCAGAAGACCAACATTCCCGGCATCTTCGCGGCCGGCGACTGCGTAGGCCGCTTCAAGCAGATATCGGTGGCCGTGGGCGAAGGCGCCCTGGCCGGCCGCGCCATCATCAGCTACGTGAAGGAGAAGTGCCCCAAGAAACCGGCCTGAGCCCCGGAACTCACCCCTTGACACCCTCGCCAAAGGAGGATATGAGACTCTGCTCTACTGAGCAAGTAATGGGCCGATAGCTCAGTTGGCAGAGCCGCCGGCTCATAACCGGCCGGTCCCAGGTTCGAATCCTGGTCGGCCCACCACGAGGATTACAGGTGCTGGGCATTCTCAAAGGACCTGAAGCATCCCTGCCCTACGGGGCGGTTTCTTCACCCGGGAAGGTGCTTTCCCCACGCTAGGGAAAGCACCTTCCTGCTTTTTGCCCGGCGCGTGCACGGATAGGCATGGACGTTACCAGGATCCTTGAGCATATCGAGCGCATCGCGCCACCTGCGGCCCAGGCCCCCTGGGACCGTTCCGGGCTCCAGGTGGCGGGCCTCTCCCCCACGGCCAAACGTCTGGCCGTGGGCCTGGATCCCACCCCCGCCTTCGTGGCCGCCGCCCTGGACTGGGGCGCGGACTTCCTGCTCACCCACCACCCCCTGTACCTGGAGCCCAAGCCCCTGGACGCTCCCGGCCCGTTCCTGGACGCGGCCCGGGCGGTGCTGTCCGCCGGGGCCTGGCTCTACGCCGCCCACACCTCCCTGGACGCCAACCCCGCCGGCCCGGCCGGCTGGCTGGCCCGGGGCCTGGGCCTGGCCGGCCTCGCGGTGCTGGAGCCCACGGCCGACGGCCTGGGTATCGGCCAGGTGGGCGACCTGCCCGCGCCCCTGGCCTGGGACGGATTCGCCCGCGCCCTGGCCGGCCTGGTGCGCCGGGACTTCTGGTCCCTGGCCGGAGAGCGGCCCGGGAGCGTGTCGCGGGTGGCCATCTGCCCCGGCTCCGGCGGCTCCCTGGTTCCCGCGGCCCGAGCCGCGGGCGCGCAGGTGCTCGTCACCGGCGACCTCAAGTACCACCAGGCCCTGGACGCCGGCCACCCGGATACCGGGCTGTGCGTGGTGGACGTGGGACACTTCTCCCTGGAAGAGGAAATGGCCCGGCTCCTGGCCGGGACCCTGGCCCGGGAACTCACCGCGGCCGGCGGGGAAGTGCGCTTCTTCCCGGGCAGGGACCCCATATCGGCCCTGCGTCCGGGCGATCAACGGGACTGACGAAAGGCCGGAACCGGCCAAGAAGGAGGATATACCCTTGAGCCTGTACCTCAAACAGATCGAACAGTTGGTTGTCCTGCAGCGTGTGGACAACGAAATCCTGCTCCTGGAGAAGGAACTCCAGGAGGCCCCGCAGGAAGTCTCGGCCCTGGAAGCCCAGGCCGCGTCCTTTGTGGAGCAGGCCAACCAGATCTCGGAGAAGATCGAACTCCTCAAGAGCCAGCAGAAGCGCCTCGAGACCGAGATCGAGGACAACGAGATGAAGATCAAGAAGAGCAAGAACAAGCTCATGATGGTGCAGAACACCCGGGAGCACCAGGCCATGGTCCGGGAGATGGACAGCCTGGAGAAGATCAACCGCACCCGGGAAGAGGAGCAGATCGCCCTGGCCGAGGAACTGGCCCGCCAGGACGAGGTCCGGCAGGAGATGGACGGCAAGA
>DKEU01000241.1:0-3954 GCA_002452635.1 Desulfovibrionaceae bacterium UBA6814
TTCTGTGTATTCAAGATGTCCGGACTCGCGAATTCGATCACTGACATAACCCTCGGGAAGAAACTGGAGGGAGATGCCAGATCGATCCATTTCTACTTTGAGAAATACCACGGCAAAGTGGAACTCAGAATGGGAAATCTCGTTGACAGGGACGGTAATTCCATTGCCGGGAAATTCGATATGGTGGATGCCATCCTGAACGACCTAGGCGACACGGCGACCATTTTCATGAAGGACGGCGACGACTTCCTGAGGATCTCCACGAACGTGAAGAAACCCGACGGATCGCGTGCCATAGGCACGAGACTGGGAAAGGACAGCGCCGCCTACTCCCCCATCATGCAGGGAAGATCATATGTCGGCGACGCGAACATACTTGGCAAACCGTATCTCACGAGCTACGAGCCTCTCAAGGGGGCGAATGGAGACGTGATAGGCATACTGTATATCGGGATCCCCAAGGAACAGGCCCATCAGCTGGCATCGAAGAGCTTAAGGGACACGGTCATATTGAGCGCCATCATAGGGATCGTCATAATCGCCATTTTCGTTTTCTTTTCCATCGGACTTTTCAGAAGGGTTGTTATCGGACCGATCACCCGCATGGTGAGCGCCCTCGAGGACATCGCCCAGGGTCAGGGCGATATCACGAAGCGGATAGAGGTGTCGTCACATGATGAAATGGGCAGGATGGGACAGTACTACAACACCTTCATAGAGAAGCTTCACGGCACCATGAAGACCGTCGCCCGGGACAGCAACACCATAGCAGCGGCCGCTGACAACCTGAACGCCGATTCGAACCAGATGACGCGGGAGGCCGAAAAAACCCTCGAGCAGGCAAATTCACTCGCTGCCGCGACGGAGGAGATGTCCAAGACAACGTCCGAAATCGCCCAGAACTGTGTGACCGCCGCGGCAAGTTCGGAGAAGACCAGCGAGGCGGCCACCCAGGGTGAGGGCATCGTGAAGGACACCATCGGCGCGATGAACAGGATAAGCGAGATGGTCAGGGCCTCGGCCGCCACGGTGGAAAACCTCGGCACGCAGTCCGAAGACATCGGAAAGGTCGTCGACCTCATCAATGATATTGCCGACCAGACCAACCTTCTCGCCCTCAACGCCGCGATCGAGGCGGCAAGGGCCGGCGAGCACGGCAGAGGCTTTGCCGTGGTGGCCGACGAGGTCCGCAAGCTGGCGGAAAAGACCATGAACGCCACCAACGAGGTGGGCGCCTACATCAAGGCCGTGCAGGAGAGCGCGCACAAGAACATCCAGGGCACCGAGGCCACCACCAAGGCCATCGGCGCCAGCACCGAGATGGCTGAAAAGTCCGGGGCGGCCCTGCGCGAGATCGTGGACATGGTCGAAAAGACCGCAGACCAGGTGCGCGGCATCGCCACGGCCAGCGAGGAGCAGTCCGCGGCCAGCGAGGAGATCAACCACACCACCGAGGACGTGAACCGCATCGCCATCGAGACCGCCGAGGCCATGAACCAGTCCGCCCAGGCCGTGTCCGACCTGGCCCGCCTGGCCCAGGAGCTCAACGCCATCGTGGCCGAGATCAGCAGCTAGGAAGAGCAAAGCCAGAAGCGAAAACCAAGACGGGCGATTCGTGAATCGCCCCTGCCCAAGAGGGCCGGCTCCGCACGCCAGGCAGGGCTCTCTTTTGTAGGGGCGATTCACGAATCGCCCGTCTTTTTGGCCCTTGCGCCCGGGCCGCAGTTGCACGTCCGGCCGGGCTCTCCGTCGTAGGGGCGGTTCGCGAACCGCCCTCAGTGTTTGCCGTCCCCACGGTACGGCCCCATCCATCCCCCGCTCCTGGTAGGAAATATTGGCCGGCAGCGGCCCGGTCCGGCCGGCGCAACCCGTCGAACCGCTTGGGAATAATATCCCCCTTGTCAAAAATTTCCCAATGAGGCACGGGGGGGGTGGCAAAAAACCGACCAACTTAGCCCACGTCGGTGGCAATACGGAGTCGCTATGGCGAGAATTCTGCTTTTGTGCCTGGCCCTGGTCTTGCTCTCTGCCCTTCCGGCCAAGGCCGAGCCCTCCTTCGTGGGCTCCAAGGCCTGCGCCGAATGCCACCAGGAGGAGTACGACTCCTTCCTCAAGTTCTCCAAGAAGCCCCACTCGTTCCAGGGGGTGGAGAAGATGCGCTCGGACCTCAAGCCCGAGGAGCTCACGGTCTGCTACGGCTGCCACACCACGGGCCACGGCAAGCCCGGCGGATTCGTGGACGTGAAGTCCACCCCGGACCTGGCCCAGGTGGGCTGCGAGACCTGCCACGGCCCGGGCTCCGCCCACACGGCCGACGGCGATCCCGCCACCATCACCCGCAAGCCCACCCTGGAGTCCTGCGGCCGCTGCCACAACGCCGAGCGCACCGGCGAGTTCAACTTCAAGCCGCTGCTCTATTCCGGCGCGCACAAGTAGGGGGAGGCCATGTTCGAACTCGTATCCCGGCGCCTCAACCTCAAGGTGGGCCTCATCGTGGCCGGCATCGCCCTGGCCGTGTTCGCGGTGCAGGGCTTCATCACCGCCCACGGCCAGCGCGAGGCCATGATCGAGCTCATGCTGGAGGGGGAGAAGAACTCCGCCGAGCTGCTGCGCGCGGCCATCGAGGGCCCCATGGTGGTGGGCGACGACGAGGGCACCCGTCACCGCCTGGCCCAGGTGGCCAAGGACCACCCCGACACCCACATCTACCTGACCAACTTCAAGGGCAACGTGACCTACTCCACCGACACCGCGGCCGAGCGCAAGGACCTGCCGGACGTGGTGCAGGACTCCAGGGTCCAGGCCGCCTTCGCGGCCGGGCTCACGGCCGCGTCCACCTCCGGCTTCGTGTACCGGGAGGGGGGGCGCGACCTCTCCGCCTACCTGGTCTCCATCCCCAACGCCCCGGCCTGCCACCACTGCCACGGGGCCAGCGAGCCCATCCTGGGCCAGATGCTGGTGGCCCAGGACGTGTCCCCCACCATGGCCGGCATCGCCCGCCGCACCTGGGAGAACGCCGGGGTGTCCCTGGCCGGGCTGGCCGCGCTCCTGGTCGGCATCCTGCTCTTCGTGCGCGCCTCGCTACTGCGGCGCATCGACGTCGTCACCGCGGCCAGCGACGCGGTCACCCAGGGCGACTACAACCGCTCCTTCACGGTCCCGGGCCGGGACGAGCTGGCCCACCTGGCCGGCAACCTGCAGTCCATGGTGGGCGACCTCAAGAACCGGCTGGGCTTCGCCCGGGGCATCCTGGACGGCATGACCATGCCCTGCGTGGTGGTGGACACCGACCTGCGCATCACCTTCATGAACCAGCCCCTGCTGGACATCATGGAGGTGGACGGCCGCGCCGAGGACCACCTGGGCGGGGCGGTGGACGTGTTCTTCTACGGCGAGACCCGGCAGGGCACCGCCACCCGCCGCGCCCTGGAGAGCCGGCGGCCGGTGGCGGGCGCGGAGCGCGAGATGCACACCCGCAAGGGCAACACCCGCCTGGTGCGCATCGACTCCGCCCCGCTCCTGGACCTGGACGGCGCCCTCATCGGCGCGTTCACCATCTACACCGACCTCACCGAGCTCAAGGCCCAGCAGGCGCAGATCGCGGCCCAGAACGAGAAAATCGCCCACGCCGCGGCCTCGGCCAGCGGCATCGCGGGCTCGGTGGCCGAGGCCGCCGAGGAGCTCTCGGCCCAGATCGAGGAGTCCAGCCGCGGCACCGAGAACCAGCGCCAGCGCACCGCCGAGGCCGCCACCGCCATGGAGCAGATGAACGTCTCGGTGCTGGACGTGGCCAAGAGCGCCTCCTCGGCCTCGGAGCTGGCGGACAAGACCAAGCGCAAGGCCGGCGAGGGCCTGGCCCAGGTGGAGGCCGCGGTGGCCACCATCAACTCCCTGGGCGCGCACTCCGAGGAGCTGGGCCAGGACATGGACGCCCTGGGCAAGCAGGCCGAGGAC
>DKEU01000241.1:4022-8872 GCA_002452635.1 Desulfovibrionaceae bacterium UBA6814
GCCGACGAGGTGCGCAAGCTGGCCGAGAAGACCATGGCCGCCACCCAGGAGGTGGGCGACGCCATCGCCGCGGTGCAGGGCTCGGTGAAGAAGAGCGCGGGCAACGCCCGGGCGACCCTGGAGGCCATCTCCGAGAGCGCCGAGAAGGTGCGCGCCTCCGGGGCCATCCTGCGCGAGATCAGCGCCATGGTGGACGCCACCGCGGACCAGGTGCGCTCCATGGCCACGGCCAGCGAGGAGCAGTCCTCGGCCAGCGAGGAGATCAGCCAGACCACCGAGGACGTCTCCCGCATCGCGGCCGAGACCGCCGAGGCCATGAACCACTCGGCCCGCGCCGTGTCCGACCTGGCCCGCCTGGCCCAGGAGCTGAGCGCCATCGTGGCCGAGATAAGCAGCTAGCCGCGCCGGCGCGGCGGAAATACAGGGCGGTTCGCGAACCGCCCCCACCCAAGAGGGCTCGGCCTGCCGGCCAGGCGGGGCTCTCTTTCGTAGGGGCGGTTCGCGGACCGCCCCTCTTTTTGGCCCCTGCGCCCGGAGCCGCACCCGCACGCCAGGCCGGGCTCTCCTCTGCAGGGGCGATGCCCGAATCGCCCGTCTTCATGCTCCGCTCCTCCTGCCCGCGGCGGCCGGCTCTCCGCCCCGGACCTGGCGCGCCCTTTCCGGGCGGGCCCCGGTTTTTCCCAGGACATTGCCATGACTCGCCAAAATGGGATACCGTGTTCACCTCGGGACGTTCGTCTGGATGGACAGTCAACAAGGGAACACCATGCACGCCCTGCGCAAGGCCCTGCACGAGAACCACGAGTGGCTCATGGAGCGCATCATGGCGGATGTCCGGCCGCAGGGATGCGCGCGCTCCACGCCGTCCCTGGCCGCGGACTGGGGCGCGTCCGTGGCGGGCCTCTCCGCAGCGCTGGAAAAGGACCTGGAGCAGCGCGAGCCCTCCCCCGGCCTGGCTCCGGAGCACGAGTTCGACGCCGGCCCGGCCGCGGTCTTCGCCATCACCGAGGCCCGGCGCCACCGGGAGCAGGGCGTCGCCGTGGGCGCGTTCCTGGGGCTGCTCAAGCAGTACCGGCAGGCCTATCTGGACCTGGTGGCCGAAAAGGTCTCCCGCGGCAGCCGGAAACGGGCCCGGGACGCGGTGAGCCGCTTCTTCGACCGGATCGAGGTCGGGGTCGTGGCGGACTGGTCGGCCTTCGGGCAGGTCAGGCAGTTGGAGGCCGCCAACGCGAGGCTGGAAAAGGAGATAGCGCAGCGGGCCGCGCTGGAGGAGGCCCTGCGCCAGGGCGCGCAGTTCTACCGGGCCATCGTGGAGGACCAGACCGAGATGGTCTGCCGGTTCACCCCGGACTGCGTCCTGACCTTCGTGAACCGGGCCTACTGCCGGTTCTGGGGAAAGACCGAGGAGGAGCTCCTGGGCGCGTCCTTTCTGCCGGCCATTCCCGGCAGCCACCGCGAGGCGTTTCTCGCGCACCTGCGCGCCATCACCCCGCACGCCCCCCTGCGCGTCGTCGAGCACGCCGCCACCGCGGCGGACGGCAGCGTGCGGTGGCAGCGCTGGACCGACCGCGGCTTCTTCGACGCGGACGGCAACGCGGTGGAATACCAGTCCGTGGGCAGCGACATCACCGACCGACGTCAGGCCGAGGAGGAGCTGAAACGGCTCAATGCCGAGCTGGAGCAGCGGGTGCAGGAGCGGACCCGGGCCGCCGAGGACAAGGCCGCGAGCCTGGAGCTGGAGATCAGGAGCCGGATGGCGGCGGAGGAGCGGCTGCGGCTGGCCTGCGAGGCCGGAGCCGTCCAGAACCGGGTGGCCGAGGCGTTTCTCACGGTCCCGGGCGAGAAGCTGTATTCGCGGGTGCTGGGGGTGCTCCTGGAGGCCACGGGCAGCAGGTACGGGGCCTTCGGCTACCTGAACCAGGCCGGGGAGTTGGTGGCTCCCTCCATGACCGAGGACGTGTGGACCGAGTGCCGGGTGCGGGAGAAGACCCACCGGTTCCCGCAGGACGCCTGGGGGGGCGGCCTCTGGGCCCTGGCCCTGCGGGAGGGGCGCCTGCAGGTGAAGAACGCCCCCTGCGAGGTGCCGGACGGGCATGTCCCCCTGTCCTGCGCCCTGGCCGCGCCCATCCTCTTCCAGGAGGCGGTGATCGGGCTCATCGTGTTGGCCAACCGGCCGGGCGGCTACACGGAGACGGAAGAGGGCATCATGGAGGACGCCTGCCGGCGCATCGCCCCGGTGCTCCACGCCCGGCTCCGCCAGGAGCGCGAGGAGGCCGTGCGCCGGCAGGCCGAGGCCGAGCTCCGGGAGAGCCGGACGATCCTCCGGCAGGTGCTGGACTCGGTGCCGCAGGCCATCTTCTGGAAGGACACCGGCAGCGTCTACCTCGGCTGCAACCAGGCCTTCGCCTCCGCCCTCGGCCTGTCCGGGCCGGACCAGGTCGTGGGCAGGACGGACTACGACCTGCCCATTCCCCGGGCCGATGCCGACGCCTACCGGGCGGACGACGCCCAGGTCGTGGCCAGCAACACGCCCAAACTGCATATCCTGGAGCAGATGCAGCAGGCGGACGGCGCCAGGATCTGGCTCGACACCTCGAAAACGCCGCTGCTGGACGCCAACCAGGAAGTCCGGGGCGTCCTGGGGGTGTTCGAGGACATCACCGAGCGGAAGCAGGCCGAGGAGGCGCTGCGGCGGAGCGAGGCCAAATACCGCGACCTGTTCGAGTCCATGAACGAGGGCGCGTGCATCCTGGACGCGGTGCGCGGCGAGGCGGGCGAGGTGGCCGACTACCGGGTCGTGGACGTGAACCCGGCCTACACGGCCATCCTGGGGGTGCCGCGGGAGCGGGCCGCCGGATGCCTGGTGACCGAACTCTTCGGGCTCTCCCGGGCCCCGGACCTGGAGGAGTACGCCAAGGTGCTGGCCACCGGGACCCCGGCGACCTTCGAGACCGCAATCCCCGAGCTGGGCAGGAACTTCCACGTGTCCGCCTCCCGCCTGGGGCCGGACCGTTTCGTGGCCCTGTTCCAGGACATCTCCCAGCGCAAGCGGGCCGAGGACGCCCTGCGCCGGCGGCTGGAGATGGAGCAGATCCTGGCCGGGGTCTCCAGCCAACTGGTGGGGATGCGTTTCAACGAGGTGGAGGGCAGCCTGCGGGAGCTGCTCGGCATCGTGGCCGAGGCCATCCACGCGGATGCGGGCCGGGTCTGCGCCTTCGATGCCGGCGGGGAGAACTGCCTGGCCTTCTGGAGCGCCGACGGCGCAGCGCAGGTGGACGACCTGTGCCCCGGCCGGCAAGGGGGCCTCCTGAGCTGGATCATGCCCCGCCTGAACGTGTTCGAGAGCGTGGTCATCCGCCGCATCGCCGACCTGGCGGACGAGGCCGCCCACGTGCGCGCGGCGCTGGCGCAGACGGGCATCCAGTCCCTGCTCGCCGTGCCCATGGCCAAGGGGGAGGACCTGATCGGCTGCCTGGCGTTCATGACCATGACCGCCCCGCGCGACTGGAGCAGCGACGACGTGGCCATGATCGAGACCCTGGGCAACATCCTGGCCAACGGGCTGGAGTCGGCCCGCCTGGAGCGGGCCATGGCCTACAAGGAGCGCCGCTACTTCGACCTCATCGACAACCTCGCCGAGGGCCTGCTGTTCGTGGACCGGGACGGGCTGATCCAGCTCGCCAACAAGAGCATGGCCCAGATCCTGGGATACGAGCCCGACGAGATACAGGGCACCGCCCCCCAGGCGTACATGACCGAGGAAAAGGGGCGCGAGTTCTCCCGGCGCTTCAAGGAGCGCATGCAGGGCAAGGGCGAGAAGTACTCCTTCGAGCTCGTGCACAAGGACGGCAGCCGGGTGTACGTGCACATCTCCGCGTCGCCGGTGCGCGACGAGCAGGGCGCGGTGGTGGGCTCCATGTCCCTGGTCACCGACCTGACCAAGGAGCGGCTGCTCCAGCTCCAGCTCGTGCAGGCCCAGCGGCTGGAGGCCATCGGCCAGTTGGCCGCGGGCATCGCCCACGAGATCAACACCCCGACCCAGTACGTGGACAACAACACCCAGTTCCTGCGGGGAGCGTTCGAGGACCTCATGGCCATCCTGCGGGAGCACGAGGCCCTGCTGGAAAAGGCCCGGGGCGTGCCGGACCTGGCCGGGGACGTGCGGCGGGTGGAGGAGGTCCGGGAGGAGCGGCAGGCCGAGGCCCTGCTGGGGGACATCCCGGGCGCGTTCGACGACGCCGGCGAAGGGCTGCAGCGCATCTCCCTCATCGTGAACTCGGTCAAGCGGTTCGCCCATCCCGGCGGCTCCATGCAGCCGGCGGACCTCAACGACGCCCTGCGCAGCACCATCGTGGTGGCCCGCAACGAATGGAAGTACGTGGCCGAGGTGGCCACCGAGCTGGACCCGGGCCTGCCCCTGGTGCCCTGCGTCCTGTCGGACATCAACCAGGTGGCCCTCAACCTCATCGTCAATGCGGCCCAGGCCATCGCCGCGGCCCCGGGCCGGGCCCCGGAGGAAAAGGGGCGCATCACCGTGCGCACCCGGACCGAGGGCGGCTGGGCGGTCATCGAGGTCCAGGACACGGGCAACGGCATCCCCGTGGACATCCGCCCTCGGATCTTCGACCCCTTCTTCACCACCAAGGAGGTGGGCAAGGGCACGGGCCAGGGGCTGGCCATCGCCCGGGCCGTGGTGGCGGAGAAGCACCACGGGATCATCACCTTCGAGACCGAGGAGGGGAAGGGCACGACGTTCTCCGTGCGCCTGCCCCTTGTGCAGAACCAGGGAAAGGACGAGCCATGAAGTTCCACATCCTGTTCGTGGACGACGACCGCAAGGTCCTGGACGG
>DKEU01000241.1:8976-11890 GCA_002452635.1 Desulfovibrionaceae bacterium UBA6814
GGGGCCGACCTGCTGGAGATCGTCCAGCGCGAGCACCCCGAGGTCATCCGGCTGGTGCTCTCGGGGTACACGGAGCGGGAGTCCCTGGACCGGGTGTTCCCGCCCTCGCACCAGTTCCTGTCCAAGCCCTGCCCCAAGGACGTGCTGGTCTCCACCATCACCAACGCCCTGAACTCCCGGAACCTGCTGCGGGGCACGGGCCTGCGCGCCCTGGTGGGGAGCATCACCAGGCTCCCCAGCCTGCCCGAGATCTACCGGCAGGTCGCCTCGGAGATAGCCAAGGACGAGCCCTCCATGGAGCGGCTGGGGGCCATCATCGGGCAGGACGTGGCCATGACCGCGCGGCTGCTCAAGCTGGTGAACTCGCCCTTCTTCGGCATGACCCGCAAGATCCTGAGCCCGGTGCAGGCCGTGAACCTGGTGGGCATCAACTACCTCCAGAGCCTGATCATGGCCTGCGCCACCTTCGACTCCTGCGAGGTGTCCATACCCGGGTACTCCCTGCGCCGGCTCATGGAGCACAGCCTGCGCACCTCGTGCGCGTCCGCCCAGATCGCCGCGCTGGAGGGCGTCGCCGCCGAGGCCCGCGACGAATACATGACCGCCGGGCTCCTGCACGACATCGGCAAGCTGGTCCTGGCCACCAACCTGCCCGAGGCGTATGCCCGGATCATCGCGACTGTGCAGCGCGAGCCGCGGCCGGTGCACGAGGTGGAGATGGAGGTGCTGGGCGCGACCCACGCCGAGATGGGGGCGTACCTGCTGCGGCTGTGGGGCCTGTCCGACAGCGTGGTGGACGCCGCGCTCCTGCACCACGCTCCCTGCACCATCGAACCCTCCCTCAGCCCGAGCCTGGCGGTCTACTGCGCCAACGTCCTGGACCGGGAGCTGGTGGTCATCAACCCCGGCTACCACAGGCCGGCCATCGACGACGTCTATCTGCAACGCTCCGGCCTGGCCCCGCGCCTGGAGGCCTGGCGGGCGGGCCTGGAGAAAATCTGCCGCAGGGTGGAAGGCGATGAAGCACAAGATTCTCATAGTTGACGACGACGAGAAGCTGCTCAAGTCCTTCGAGCGGGTGCTCGGGCAGCGGTTCGAGACCCACACCGCCCCGGACGGGGCGTCCGGGCTGCGGGTCCTGGCCGAAGAGGCCCCCATCTCCCTGGTCATCTCCGACTACCGGATGCCGGGGATGAACGGGGTGGAGTTCCTGGCCAAGGTCCTGGAGCGGTCCCCGCAGACCGTGCGCATCATGCTCACCGGCTACGCGGACGCGGACACCGCCATCACCGCGGTCAACGAGGGCAACCTGTTCCGGCTCTTGACCAAGCCCTGCCCGCCCAAGGTCCTGGCCAAGGCCCTGGCCGACGGCCTGCGCATCTACGAGCTGCAGAGCGCCGAGCGCGAGCTCCTGGAGCAGACCCTCAAGGCCAACATCCACCTGCTGTGCGACGTGCTGAGCATCCTCAAGCCCGGGGTCTACGGCCGGGTGTCCCGCATCCTGCCCTACGTGCGGGGCATGAGCCGGGCGATGGGCGACCCCGCGCCCTGGGAGACCGAGACCGCGGCCATGCTGTCCATGCTCGGCTTCATCTGCCTGCCCGAGGCCATCGTGAGCCGCGTGCTGGAGAACCAGGCCCTCACCGAGGGCCAGCTCACGCGCTTCCTGGAGCACCCGCTCATGGCCGCCAAGCTCCTGCGGGGCATCCCCCGCATGGCCGGGGTGGCGGACATCGTGCTCTACCAGGAGAAGCGCTACGACGGCTCCGGCACCCCCGAGGACGGGCTGGCGGGCGACGACATCCCCCTGGGCGCGCGCATCCTCAAGGTGGCCGTGGACTTCGACGCGTTCATCAGCAACCGGGCGAGCAAGGCCGAGGCCCTGGTCTTCCTGCAGCAGCGCAAGGGCTGGTACGACATGAAGGCCCTGGGCGCGCTGGACAGCATGCTGGGGGAGGAGGCCAAGTTCATCTTCCGCGAGGTGCGGCTCCTGGCCCTGGAGCCGGGCCAGGTGCTCTCCGAGGACGTGACCGGCCGGCGCGGGACCCGGGAGGTCCTGCTGGTGAGCCGGGGGCAGGAGCTCTCGGAGAGCCTCATCGAGTTCATCTACGAACACGCCAAGCACTACACCATCTCGGAGCCGATCAAGATCGTGATCCCGGTGGCCCAGACCCAGGAGGCAGGCGGCGCATGAGCGAGAAGATCCTCTTCGTGGACGACGACCCCAAGATCCTCGACGGGTTCCGGCGGATGTTCGGCCGGGACCACGACCTGGCGTTCGCCGCGGGCGGGGCCCGGGCCCTGGAGCTCTTGGCCGCGGAGGGTCCCTTCGCCCTGGTGGTCTCGGACATCAAGATGCCGGGCATGGACGGCATCGAGTTCCTCACCCGGGTGAAGGACGCCTACCCGGACACGGTGCGCATGATCCTCACCGGGTACGCGGACCAGCAGAACGCCATCGACGCGGTGAACGAGGGGTACATCTTCCGGTTCCTGGTCAAGCCGTGCAAGAAGGAGGCGCTGGAGAAGGCCATCGCGGCCGGCCTGGAGCAGCACCGGCTCATCCAGGCGGGCAAGGAGCTCTACGGGCTCGGCAAGCTCAAGAAGGCCATGCGGGGCATCCTCGCGGGCCTGACCACCCTGGTGGAGGCGCGCGACCCGTACACCGCCGGCCACCAGCGCCGGGTCACCGACCTGTCCCGGCGCATCGGGGAGCGCCTGGGCCTGCCCGCGGAGACCATGAACGGCCTGTGCATGGCGGCCATGGTCCACGACATCGGCAAGGTCTACGTGCCCGCGGAGTTCCTGAACAAGCCGGGCCGGCTCTCGGAGGCGGAGTTCAACATCATCAAGTCCCACCCCCAGGTGGGCTTCGACATCCTGGACCCCATCGAGTTCCCCTGGCCCCTGGGCA
>DKEU01000241.1:11917-22675 GCA_002452635.1 Desulfovibrionaceae bacterium UBA6814
CTGGCCGGGGACGCGATCCTGGTGGAGGCCCGGATCATGGCCGTGGCCGACGTGGTGGACGCCATGGCCTCGCACCGGCCCTACCGGGCCAGCCTCGGGGTGGAGGAGGCGCTCAGGGAGCTCCGGGACAAGCGCGGCGCGTACTACGACGCCGCGGCGGTGGACGCCTGCATCCACCTGTTCACCGTGGAGGGCTATTCCCTGGAGATGTCGGACACGGCCGTCGGGCCGGCCTTTCTCGTATAGCCCCGGCCGGGCCCGGGGCCCCACAGCCGCCCGCCGGGCGAGGGACGCGCATGCCCCAGGAACCCGCAGAGTTCCCCACCTGCCTCGAATCCGTGTTCGAGAATCCCGTGGCCGGGTTCGTGGTGGCGCGCGGCGGGCGGGTGGCGCGCTGCAACGCCTGCTTCGCCCGGATGCTCGGCCGGGAGAGCGCCGGCGAGCCGGACTAGCCTCGCCTTGCGGCGGCTGCCGCCTACTTCTCGCCGGGCGGGACGGGCAGGGAGTAGCCCTCCATGGACTGGGATATCTTCCAGGCGATGGAGGCGTAGTCCTGGTAGATGGCGTGGGCCAGGCGGTAGGCGTCCACCACCTTCAGGTGCTGGTTGTGGTTGCGGATCTTGCGCCAGCAGCCCACCGGGTCCGAGTGCTCCGGAAAGGCGGCCCGGGCGATGTCCGAGTGGGACAGGCCGTGCTTCTGGCGGGCCTGGTCCACGTACTCCAGGAACAGCCGGGTAAAGAGAAGTGCTTCTTCCATAGGCGATTTCTCCCTAATTTCCGGAAAATCCGCAAGCGGCGAAATTCGCCTATCACCTGCTTGACGATTAGGCGAAATTAGCCTAAGTCCGGGCTCGGGCAGCCGGATGTCCCGGCTGCGGAACGCTCTGGAGGAAGCAATGGTTCCGGAACAGGGCCCGGCCATCCCGGGCGGGTACATTCTCAAGGCGCGCAAGACCTTGAGCTCGAACATCATGGACAAGCCGCCCCTGTGGGCCAAGCTGTGGGACTGGATGCTGCTCAAGGCCAGCCACCGCGACCACGGGGGCCTGCGGCGCGGGCAGTTCGTGACCACCCTGGACGAGGCGCGGCGGGCCATGAGCTGGCGGGTGGGCTACCGCACCGAGTCGCCCACCCTGGAGCAGGTGCGAAACGCCGTCGAGGGCCTGGCCAGGGAGGGCATGGTGGCCACCGCGAGGGCCCGGGGCGGGACCCTGGTCACGGTGTGCAACTATGCGTTCTACCAGGATCCCAAGAACTACGAAGGCCGGAACGGGAAGGGCTGCGAGGCGCGGGCGAAGGCCGGGCCGGGGCCGGGGCATGAACAAGAATCCCGAGAACCGAGCCCCCAAGACCTGATGCTGCCCCTGGCCGACGGCCCGGACCAGCGCATCCCGGCCGGGCGCGTGGCCGAGTGGCAGGAGAAGTACCGGTTTCTGGACGTGTCCGCGGAGCTGCACGGCCTGGCGGCCTGGTTCCGGGACCCGGGGGAGCGGGGCGGGGCGGCCAAGCGCTGGCCCGCGTCGCGCTGGTTCTTCGCCCTGGTGGCCTGGCTGGGCAAGAAGAACCGCGCCGCCGTGGCCCAGGCCGGGCCGGGCGCGGACCCCGGCGACCCGGACGGCGGCCGCGCCGCGGCCAAGCGGCGGGAGCGCACCGACAAGATGTTGGCCGAGCTGCGCAGCAAGCGGCCCTGCCCGCCCCCGGACTACGTGCGCCAGGCCTTTGGCCGGCCCGCGGCGGAGAAGCCGGAGACGGACCCGGCCCGGGTGGAGGCCGAGCGCACGCGGCAGGTGGCGGAGTTGCGCCGGGCCTGGGGCCTGCCCCCGGAGGGGCGGGGCGAGGACGCTTCCTCCGGAAGGAGGGGCTGACCATGTACGTGCCCAGGCATTTCCGGGCCGAGGAGCTGGTCTGGCCCGAGTTTCACGCCGAGCACCAGCACCGGGGCCAGACCCTGTTCATGGCCTTCGACGCCCGCGCCCTGGTGACCCTGGACCGGCTGCGCGAGCGCTTTGGCCCGCTGGTGGTGAACGACTGGCTGTGGGGCGGCGAGTTCCGCCTGTCCGGCCTGCGGCCGCTGCGCAGCGGGGTGGGCGCGGCCCTGTCCCAGCACGTGTTCGGCCGGGCGTTCGACTGCAAGTTCCGCCAGGTGGCGGCCCCGGAGGTGCGGGCCGAGCTTTTGGCCGGCAAGCTGCGCGGCCCGGGCCAGGTGTTCGAGCACGTGGCCCGCATCGAGGACTTCCCGGGCATGGGCTGGTTCCACTTCGACACCGGCAACCACGACGCGGCCCGGGACGGGATCCTGGTCGTGACCCCGCACGGGGTGCAGTAGGAGGCCCCATGGACCGCAAGGACGCACGCCGCCCCTTCTGCCTCAAGGGCCGGGAGGCCATCTGCGAGGCCGTGGGCGAGAACTGGAAGAACTTCCTGCGCCTGGTGGAGGACGAGGGCCTGCCCGCGTTCCGCTCCCGCCCCACCGGCCCTTGGAAGGCCCTGCCCGCGGACCTGCACGCCTGGCTCCGGGCCCAGCGCGACCGCTGCCTGGGCGGGCGGCGGCAGTGAGGGAGCGCTCCGGCGGGCCGGAACGCTCCCCCGGGCATCACCGGCAGCGGCGCAGGGTCAGGCCGGCCGCGGCCAGGCAGGCGGCGGCCAGGGCCAGGCAGCCCGCGAGGGAGCCGGCCTGGTCCACCAGGAGCGGCCCCAGGAAGCAGCCCGCGCCCCAGGCCAGGTAGTAGCGGCCGCAGGCCGCGGCCCCCCGGCCCTGGGGCGCGCGCTCGTGCAGCAGGGCCAGGGAGGCCGCCGCGAACCCGCCCAACCCGAGTCCCAGCGCACCGGCCGCGGCCAGGGTCGCCCGGCCCGGCCACAGCGCCAACCCGGCCAGGCCGATCCCGGCCAGGGCCAGGCCTGCGGCCATGAACCAGGGCCGGCCCCAGCGGTCCGACAGGGCCCCGGCCGCCAACTGCGCCGCGCCCAGCCCCAGGTAGGTGCAGAAGAAGAACCGCCCCAGGTCCGCAGGGCCGAACCCGGCCCGGTCCGCCAGCAGCACGGGCAGGGTGGTGGAGGCCAGGCCGTAGGCCGCGCCGTACAGGCCCGCGCCGAACAGGGCGGTGCGCACGCAGGCGTCGGCCCGCGCCCGGCGCTCCCCGGGCCGCTCGCCGGCGGCCGGGCAGGGGGCGGGCTCCGCGGCCGTGAGCCGCACCAGGAGCGCGGCGGCCACGCACAGGCCGCTGAAGAGCAAAAAGGGCAGGGGCCCGCCGGCCGGGCCCAGGCCGGCCCCGACCAGGGGGCCGGCCACCAGGCCCAGGTGGAAGCAGGCGTTGTAGAGCCCCAGGGCGCGGCCCCGGGCCTCGGGATAGAGCCGGCCGAGCAGGGCCGCGGCCGCGGCCCAGACCGGGGCCTCGCCCGCGCCCTGGATGAAGCGCCCCAGGCAGAGCTGGGCCGGGCTGGCGGCCAGGGCGTAGAGCACCGCAGCCGCGGCCATGAGCAGGCAGCCGCCGGCCAGCACCCCGCGGCAGCCGCGGCGGTCGGCCAGCCGGCCCGCCGGGGCCTGGGCCAGGGCGTAGGCCAGGGCGAAGGCCGCGGCCAGCCAGCCCGAGCGCTCGGGCTGGCCGGAGACGGCCAGGTATTTTCCGGGCAGGGCCACCACGGCCATGCCCATTCCCAGCATGATCAGGAACACGGCGAGGCACAGCCCCGCCAGGGATATCGCGCGTCGCATGCGCCACTCCTCGAAGGCCTGGGCCGCGCGCCAAGGCGGCGGCCGCATGGATCGGGCCGCGGAATCCCGCGGCGGGCCACGACAGGGGAGCGGAGGGCGCAGGGCGCACCCGGAGCGCCGCCGCCGGGCCGTGCCCGGGGCGGGTCAGTCTGGGGTCAGGTCCCTGCGCCTAGCGGCAGGGGGGAGGAGGGGAGACGGTCCAGCGGTGCTGGTGCATGGCTGTGCGCTCTGGGTTGGAATGCTTGGAGTTCCAGGCCGGGACCCTAGTCCGGGCCGGCCGGGGTGTCAACGGGCGCGGGTTGCCGTCCGACGCCGGTTCGGCATCGGTTTGCCGTTGACATGCGGTGCGAATGGGATATGAGGAAGATGGATGATATGCTTTTGAAGGTGGAACTCGTTGCCGTCACGGAAATGTTACGTAAATTCAGGGAATAATGTTACCGGTATTTTGAATGATCGCACAAGGAGTAGGGCCATGACCATGAAGCAGGTGCGCGAGATGGCCAGGCGGGTGGGGGCCAAGGTCGGCAACATGAAGAAAATGGAGGCGATCCGCGCCATCCAACTCGCCGAAGGCTATTCCGACTGCTTCGGCCGCGTTCCCGTGGACCAGTGCGAGCAGACCGGCTGCTGCTTCCGCGAGGACTGCGTGGCCTACGCCAAGGCGTACAGCATGTAGGGCGGCTCGGCCGTTCTCCCTACCGGAACGGGGGGCCGGGACGGATCGCCCCCGCCGGACCGGCTCCGGCGGTGGCTGCCGTGCGTGCGGGTCACTTCACCCGGGTGACGGTCAGGAGCAGGCTGCCCCGGTTGTTCTTGTAGAAGGACCAGGCGTCGTTGGCGAAGCAGAAGAAGTAGCCCGGCTTCTTCACCAGGAGCGCCTCCTGGGTATAGTCGGCCAGCATGGCGCACTGGTGCAGGGACGGGCTGCCGTCGTGGGCCACGGCCTCCTTGGCGCCCCCGTCGTTGGTCACCGCGCCCACCAGGGCGAACCAGGGAAACTTCTCCACCCGCCGGGTACCGTAGAAGTCCGCGTCCCGGTTGTCGGTCAGGGCCCGGTAGATGGCCTCCAGCTCCGCCGCCACGTCGGCGAAGCCGCGGAGGAGGTTCCCCATGCTCAGCACCCGGCCCGGGATTCCCCGCCAGTCGCAGGCGGTCCGGCTGTCCTTCCACTCCCCCTGGGCCGCGAAGGTGTAGCCCTCGTCCTCGTGCATGTAGATGCCGGTGGCGTTCCACCGGGTGTCCGCGAACACCTCCACCGTGGCCGACTGGTTCAGGTCCAGGCTGCGGGTGGGATGGTAGGGCGGGTAGGCGATGGGCGAGGCGGCCTGGCGCTTGAGCACGGCGGGGTGGAAGAGGGGCGGGTTGCCCGGGGCCACGGCCGGGATGTTGCGCGGCCGGGAGCGCAGCTTGGCGAACGCCCCCTTGCAGGAGTTGTGCATGGGGCCCAGGGGGTCGGGCCGGATGGTCCCGGCCACCCCGGGCCGGAAGCGCAACCCGGCCCGGGCCGCCTCCCGCATCATCCAGCGCAGGGCCCCGTTGGGCAGGCAGCAGTCCGCGTAGCCGCCGCCCACGTCGGAGTGCACCCCCGGGAACCAGAGCTCCCGGATGTCCCTGCCCGCGCCGGCGTTGGCCCAGCGGGTCACGGTGAAGCTGGCCCGCACCTCGTCCAGGGCCATGGCGTGCCGCGCGGTCTGCACGTGTCCGCCCAGGGTCGTGTCGTGGAACCGCCACCGGGACGGCCGGTCCAGCAGGTTCAGGAGCGCGCTGTTGTTCGGGACGCCCAGGGAGCCTACCGTGTCCCAGACCCCGATGAAGCGGATGGGCGCGGGCAGCGGCTCCTTTTCGCGCGCCTGGTGGAAGAAGGTCCACCCGGTCTTCACCCAGTCTCCGGGCTTGGAGCCCGTGGTGCGGTAGCCCTGGTCGTAGGCCGTGTGCACCCGCTCCCACGCCGCGGCCGGAGCCAGCCCGCGCAGGTCCAGGAGCCCGCGGCCCAGGAAGCCGCCCAGGCTGCGCACGGTGAAGGCCCCCCGGCTGAACCCGAAGAGGAATATCTCGTCGCCGGGCGCGTAGTGCCTGCCCAGCCAGTGGTAGGCGCTGCAGATGTGGCGGCTGACGCCCGCGCCCACCGCCCCGCCCATGAGGCGCTTGAACCAGCCGCCCTCGGTGCCCACCCCGGGGTGGTAGTAGGTGAGCTGCGGTATGCCCGGGGTGACCCGTGCGCCGGCCTCCCTGGCCGGGTCCACCCGGACGCCCGTTTCCGCCACCGCGTTGTGGAGCTTGAACACGTTGGTGGGCGCGGGGATGCCGTTCTCTTCCTGGTCCGGGGTGTTCCAGGTGCCGTCGCAGCACACCACGAGGCGCTTCATGCCTGCCTCCGTCCGCCGCCCGCAGGCGGGAAAGGGTGGCCATCGCGCGGCAAGGCGCTGAGTCCGGCAGCCGCCAGCAGGAAGGTGCGCCAGGATGGGGGATGCTCCCCCGGCAAGTACAGCTTGTACGCAAGAAAATGCAAGAACCTTTTGCCTGCGGCCCACATTGACCTTCCCGGGATGTCCGTCTATCGTCAAGCGCATATCCGCGAACAACATACCCTGCGAGGACGCCATGGCCAGGAAGAATCCCCTGCCCGCCGGCGGCCGCGGATGCGCCGGAGCCGTCGGCCTGGCGGACGAATGGCCGGCCCTGCGCCCCATGGCGCAGCGCAACGGGCCCGCGCTCCTGGCGCTGGCCAGGCGGAGTTTTGCGGATCTGACCCTGCCCGAGCGGTTGTTCTTCCACAACCTGTGCCTGGTGGAGTTCGGCAGCCTGCCTCCCGAGGCCGGCGACGAAGACCGGACCCTGCGCGCCGACCGCCTGGCCTGGGCCCTGCTGGAGCCCTGCGCCCTGGAGCTGCTGTCGCCCCAGGGCGTCGTGGTCGGCGGGGCCCACATCGCGGGGGAGCTCAACCTCGACCACTGTCGGGCCGGCCTGGGCCTCAGGCTGGAATCGTGCGGGGTTGAGCAGACGATCTCCCTGCGATTCGCCCGGCTGTCGGTGCTCAACCTGCAGGGCAGCCGGTGCCAGCGCGTGGACGCCGCGGGCCTGGAGGCCAGGGGCGGGGTGTTCCTGCGCAACGGGGCCGAGTTCCAGGGCGAGGCCAGGTTCCTGGGCGCGCAGGTGGGCGGGAATTTCGAGTGCGACGGCAGCAGCTTTGCGGAGGAGGACGGCGAGGCCCTGGAGCTGGGCGGCATCACGGTCAAGGGCAACCTGTATCTGCGCGACGGGGCCAGCTTCCGGGGCGAGGTCTGCATCAAGGGCGCGCGGATCGGGGGCAACCTGGACTGCCGGGGCGGCAGCTTCGCCAAGGCCCAGGGCTGCGCGCTGAACGCGGAGCGGCTCACCCTGGGCGGGAAAGCCGCCTTGGGCCGGCTTGTGCAGAAGAAGAGCGGGGACTGCCCGGCCCTGGACAAGGCCACCAGTTTCCTGGGCGAGGTCTGCTTCGCCGGTGCGGAGATCGGCGGGGACCTGGACTGCCGGGGCGGCTGCTTCTCCAACCCGGCGGGCCATGCCCTGAACGCGGAGCGGCTCACCCTGGGCGGGAAAGCCGCCTTGGGCCGCCTCGTGCAGAAGAAGAGCGGGGACTGCCCGGCCCTGGACATGGCCGCCAGTTTCCTCGGCGAGGTCTGCTTGGCCGGGGCGGAGATCGGCGGAGACCTGGACTGCTCCGGGGGCGAGTTCGTCAATCCGGCCGGCCGCGCCCTGACCGCCGACCGGATGAAGGCCAGGAGCAAGGTGAACCTGGGCGAAACGGCCCGGTTCCAGGGCGCAATCTGCCTGCTGGGCGCGGAGGTCGGCGGCGACCTCTCCTGCCGCGGGGGCAGGTTCGCGAATACGCTGGCGGCGGGCGGCCAGGAATGCGGCAGCACCTACGAAGAGAAGGAAGACCCCAGTATCCTGTGCGCGGACGGGATGGTGGTGCAGGGGAACGTGGATTTCCGCAGAGCCTGTTGCACCGGGCTGGTGGATTTCCCCCGGGCCCGGGTGGAGGGCTATTTCCATTGCCGCGAGCTGGACCCGGATTCGGCCTTGTCGCTGGGGCTCAGCCACGCCCGGGTGGGCGTGCTCTGGGATGAGGAAGCCGTGTGGCGGCAGATGGGCAAGTTGTGGCTCGACGGCTTCCAGTACGGGCGACTGGTCGAGAATGCGCAACTGGGCGTGGAGGCGCGCCTCGCCTGGCTGGAGAAGAACGACAAGACCCCGAGGATGGGGCAGGAGCTTCCCTTCAACCCCCAACCCTACGAGCAGCTCGCCAGGGTGTACCGCGAGGCCGGGTACGAGATCGAGGCGCGGAAGGTGTTGATTGAAAAGCACTGGCGCTGGCGCAAGTACAACCGGCGCAAATCCGGGGAGTCCTCCGGCTCTGCGGGAATCGAGGCAGACGGCCTGCCCAGGCCCAAGGCGGTTCGTTCCTCCTTGGGCGGTCACTTGCTGTCCGGCCTGTTCGGCGTGGTCTGCGGCTTCGGGTACAAGCCCTGGAGGGCGGCGGTGGCATGGCTGGGGCTGTGGATCGTCACCACGGCGGCCGCCTGGTGGATGCACATGGAGAAGTGGCTGGTCCCGACCGGCCAGCTTGCGGAGCGCCTGGGCATCGTCGCCCCGGGCTACGCCTTCGACCTGCTCACCCCGATCCTGAGCCTGGGCTACGTGGCGGACTGGCGGCCGGCCCACGCCGAGGCCGCGGCCGTGCTCATGGTGCTCAGCACCCTGGGCTACGTCCTGGTCGCCCTGTTCGCGGCGTCCATCACGGGATTGGTGCGGAAGTGAGGGGGGCAGTCGGTTGAAATGAAGAGGGCGGTTCGCGAACCGCCCTTCTTGTCCGCTACGCCTTCTTCCCCTTCTCCAACTCCCCAAGCACCCTCGCGCACAGCCCGTCCAGCATCGCTGATTCGGGCAATCCGAGCACCGAGGAGGTCTCTATCTGGCGGGCCTCCAGGCCGGGCAGGGTGGGGATGGTCGCGGCCAGGGGGGGGAGGCCGGGGAGGTCCGGGAGTTTCGTGCCCTGGGGCGCGCGGTTCAATATGAGGGCCTGGTTGGCCAGGCCCATCTGGGCGGCCAGGCGGCCGATCTCGGCCCCGGTGNNGCCACGGTGCCGCGGCCCAGGTGCTCCACCCCGGCCTCCAGGTCCACCACCACCCACTCGCTGCGGTCCAGCACCAGGTGGGCCAGGAGGGCCTTGAGCAGGGCGTTGGCCGCGCAGGCGCAGCCGCCGCCGGCATTGGCCACCGCGCCCATGACCAGCAGGCGCTTGCGGCCGGGGGTCACGCCCGGCGCGGCCGGACCGCCCAGGGGCACGGCCACGGACAGGGCCTCGGGCAAATCGCCCACGTCGGGATTGAGATGGATCATGCCGGACCCGATGCGCTCGTTGACCAGGTCCTCGCGCTGCACCAGGGGCGCGGGCAGCGCCGCGCGGTCCAGGCCCGAGGCCTGGCCCAGGGACAGGGCCGTGTCCGCGTCCACCAGCCATACGTCCTTGCCGGTGCGCGCCAGGTAATCCGCCAGCCACGCCGCGAACGAGGTCTTGCCCGCCCCGCCCTTGCCGGCCACCGCCAGCTTCATGGNNGGGCGGTTCGCGAACCGCCCCTACACAAGAGCGTGGCGCCGGCGCGCGGGGGCGATTTTCTTTGGTAGGGGCGGTTCGCGAACCGCCCTGCTTCATGCGCCGCCCTTCTCCTCAAACCGCCCGAGCGCTCCCCCTCCCTACCTCCCCATCGCCTCCTGCGCAACGGACGGCCGGACCCATGCCCGGCCGCCCGTTGCGGGGGGGGTGAGGGACTACTTGGACAGGCCCAGGGCCATGCGCTTCTGGCTGATGCGCGCGTCCATGAGCTCGGCGGCCTTGAAGGGGTCGGGCTCCACCCAGAAGTGCGCGCCCACCACGTTCTCCAGGCCGGACAGGGCCAGCTTGGTCACGGTCTCGCTGCCCGTGATGTGGGGCGGGATGCCCAGGTGGGTGGCCACGCCGCTGGCCACGGCGTACAGGCCGATGGCCGCGGCCTTTTCCGAGTACCACTCGGGCGCGCTGGCGGCCACGGGCAGGGCGGAGATGTCCACGCCCAGTTCGTTGGCCAGGAGCGCGCAGAGCTGCATGATGCGGGAGTTGTCCACGCAGGAGCCCACGTGCAGCACCGGCGGGATGCCCAGGGACTTGCACACCGCGGACAGGCCCGGGCCGGCCAGGTCCGCGGCCTCGGGCACCAGGAGCCCGGCCTTGCCCATGGCCACGGTGGCGCAGCCGGTGATGAGCACCAGCACGTCGCGCTTGATGAGCTCCTTGGCCAGGTTGGTGTGGCAGTAGTCGTGCTTGAGGCGCGGGTTGTTGCAGCCCACGATGGCCGCGGCCCCGCGCACGGCCCCGGACTTGATGGCTTCGATCAGCGGGCCCGGGGTGCCGCCCAGGGCGCCCAGGATGGCCTCGTTGGAGAAGCCGGTGAGCATCTGCACGGGCGCGCCCGGGATCTCCACCTTGTGGGGGTCGCGCTTGGTGTACGCCTCGATGGCCATGGCCACCACCTTCTTGGCCTGCTCCTTGGCGTTCTTGTAGGTGAACTCCACGTGCTCGGCCCCGGTGAAGTGGGCCTTGTCCGAGGTGGACACGAACGTGGTCTGGTAGCAGGAGGCCACCCGCACCAGGCTGGGCATGATGCACTGGTAGTCCACCACCACGCAGTCCGCCGCGCCGGTGACGATGGCCAGCTCGGTCATGAGGTGGTTGCCGGCCATGGGGATGCCCTTGCGCATGAGCACCTCGTTGCCCGTGCAGCACAGGCCGGCCAGGTTGATGCCCGCCGCGCCCGCGGCCTTGGCCTGAGCGAGCAGCGCCTCGTCCTTGGCCGCAGCCACGATCATCTCCGACACGATGGGGCTGTGCCCGTGCACCAGGATGTTCACCTGATCGGCCTTGAGCACGCCCAGGTTCACGGTGGCCTGCTTGGGCTGCGGCGTGCCGAAGATGATGTCGGACAGCTCGGTGGCGACCATGGACCCGCCCCAGCCGTCGGCCAGGG
>DKEU01000152.1:0-10145 GCA_002452635.1 Desulfovibrionaceae bacterium UBA6814
CTGGGGCTGGACCCGGCGCGGGTGTTCAAGACCCTGGTGGCCGCCGTGGGGCCCAAGGATTTAGTGGTGGCGGTACTGCCCGTGTCGCGGCAGCTGGACCTGAAGCTCCTGGCCAAGGCCGTGGGCGCCAAGAAGGCGGCCATGGCCGAGGTGAAGCTGGTGGAGCGCACCACCGGCTACGTGGTGGGCGGGGTCTCCCCCCTGGGCCAGAAAAAGGCGCTGCCCACGGTCATCGACGCCTCGGCCCAGGGGCTGGCCACCATGCACGTGAGCGCCGGCCGGCGCGGGCTGGAGATCGAGCTGGCCCCGGCCGACCTGGCCGCCCTGACCCGGGCGACCTTCTCAGATATAGCCCGTTAGCGGGCTGCGCAGAAGTGGCCCGTCAGCGGTCCGCGCGGACGTGACCCGATGATTCCCCGCTCCTAGCCCCCCGCGCCCGGCTCCAGGCCGTTGTCCGCAGCGGCGCAGACCCGGTTGCGGCCGCCCTGCTTGGCCTCGTACAGGGCCTGGTCCGCGGCCTGGAGCAGCTTGTCCAGGGTGGGGGTCAGGGGCGTCACCCCGGCCACGCCGATGCTCACCGTGATGCCCAGGGCCAGCTCCGGCCCGGCGAACGGGCGCTCGGCCACCATCCGACGCAGCCGCTCGGCAGCCTGCGCGGCCTGCTCCTGCCCGCTGTGGGGCATGACGATGACGAATTCCTCGCCCCCGGTGCGGCCGAACAGGTCCACCTCGCGCAGGGTGGCGGCGCAGCGCGCGGCCAGCTCCACCAGCACCGCGTCGCCGGCCGCGTGCCCGTGCGTGTCGTTGACCTGCTTGAAATGGTCGATGTCGAACATGAGCACCGCGCAGGCGTGGCCGTAGCGCCGGGCGGCGTTGAACTCGCGCTGGGCCAGCTCCATGAGCCGGCGGCGGTTGAGGATGCCGGTGAGGCTGTCCGTCTCGGCGCGGCGGCGCAGCTCCTCCAGGGCCAGGAACTCGCCCCGCCGGGCCTCGCCGAAGAGCTTGGCGAAGTAGAAGCCGAACCCGTTGGCCACCGCGAAGCTGATGGCCGTGTTGGCCACGTGCCCGGCCGAGGTGGACGTGCCCAGGGCCAGGACCGCCAGGTAGCAGGCCGAACCCAGGACCCCGGGAACCAGGCTCTGCAGGATGTTCGGCATCATGATCATGTAGAAGAGCAGGACCATGAAGACCGAGATGGGCAACTCGTCCGACAGCTGCGTGGAGGTCTTGAGGTAGAGTTCGAAGCTCTCGCTGAGCATGAGCGCGACCATGTACGCCGCGGTGGAGGCGCCCAGGCGGCGCAGGGACGCGAGCCCGGGCAAGGTGGCGCAGAACATGCCCGCCGCGAACAGGGCCACCGCGACGCGGGCGCAGACCATCACCGCCAGGTCCGTTCCGGAGACCTGCATGGTGTCCGCGTAGATGCCGCCCAGGTAGGCCGCAGCGGTTATGAGGCTGACAAAGCGGAAGCGCAACCGGATGCGGTCCGCCTGGGAATCCAGGTACGCCTGCTCGGCCTCCCGGTCCCGCAGCCGCCCGAACAGGTCGAACCGCGCCTTGCTCTTGAGGAATTCCTCCATGTAGGCCAAGCGGTACCTGCGCAAGGCCGCGGGGTCAATGAAATTTCCGGCGCAGCCGGGCGCGGGGCCGCAGTCCGGGTGTCGGCCGGGCGACAGACGCGGGAACGTCCCGGGTGTTGGGTGCGCCCATGCGCAACATCACTGCCCCGCGCCTGCAGCGCGCGATCCAATACCTGTTCCTGGGACTCAGCCTGTGGGTGGGCTGGGAGTTCGTCCGATTCTGCCAGTGGGCCCAGGCCGGCGGCGCGCCCGTGGCCCGGCCCGGGGGCGTGGAGGGCTTTCTGCCCATCAGCGCCCTGCTCGGCTTCACCCACCTGGTGCGCACCGGGACCTGGGACCCGGCCCACCCGGCCGGGCTGGCCATCTTCCTGGTGGCCCTGGCCACCGGGCTCCTGCTGCGCCGGGGATTCTGCGCCTTCATCTGCCCGGTGGGGCTGGTGTCCAACCTGGTGTCCGAGGCCGGCCGCAGGCTCGGCCTGGAGCGCCGGGTGCCGCGGCTGGCCAATACGGTGGCCCGGGTCCCCAAGTACCTGCTCCTGGGCTTCTTCCTGGCCACCGGGGTCCTGGGCATGAGCGGCCCGGCCCTGGAGCGGTTCCTCATGAGCCGTTACAACCTCACGGCCGACGCGCACCTCTTGGCCTTCTTCCTCCACCCCTCGGCCACGGCCCTGGCGGTGCTGGCGCTCCTGGCCGCGGCCACCCTGCTCTGGCGCAACGCATGGTGCCGCTGGCTCTGCCCCTACGGCGCGCTCCTGGGCCTGCTCTCCCTGGCCTGCCCCACGCGCGTTGCACGCAACGAGAACACCTGCACCCACTGCCGCCGCTGCACCCGCGCCTGCCCCTCGGGCATCGCGGTGCACGAAAAGAGCGTGGTCCGCACGCCCGAATGCCTGGGCTGCTCCTGCTGCGTGGACGCCTGCCCCGAGGCCGGGACGCTCAGCATGGCCGTGCTGAACCGCCCGGTGCACTGGGCCGCCGTGGGCCTGGCGACCCTGGGGCTCTTCGCCCTCGCCTGGGCCGCGGCCAGGCTCACCGGCCGCTGGGACTCCAGCCTGCCGCCCCTGATGCTCAAGGCGCTGTATGCGGCCGCGCTTGGCGGGACGTAGCCGCCGCGCTAGAATACAGCCGTGGCCCGTGGCCGGACGCGGGAGGAGGCTGGCATGAAGATCTCGACGGCGCTGGAGACCCGGACCGGGGAGTTCCGCATCACGGAGGTGGACCTGGAGGAGCCCCGGGAGAACGAAGTGCTGGTCCGGGTGGCGGGCTGCGGCATCTGCCACACGGACGCGGCCATGCGCGGGGCCGGCTTCCTGCTGGGACACGAGACCAGCGGCGTGGTGCAGCGCGCGGGCAAGGCGGTGCGCGGCCTGGTCCCCGGCGACCGGGTGGCGCTCTCCCACACCTTCTGCGGGGAGTGCCCGGCCTGCCGCGCGGACCGCACCTTCGAGTGCGAGCACTTCGACGCCTTCTTCAACGGCCTGCGCCGGGACGGCACCACCCCGCTGTCGCACCGCGGCGCGCCCCTGCCCGGGCTCATGCGCCAGGGCGGGTTCAGCACCCACGTGGTCTGCCACCAGAACGCCGCCACCCCGGTGGACACCGCCCTGGACGTGGCGCTCCTGGGCCCGCTGGGCTGCGGGGTCATCACCGGGGCCGGCTCGGTGCTCAACTGCCTGAAGCCCGAGCCCGGCAAGCCCCTGGCCGTGTTCGGCGCCGGCGGGGTGGGCCTGTCCGCCGTCATGGCCGCCCGGCTGGCGGGCTGCGCCCCCATCATCGCGGTGGACCGGGTGCCCTCGCGCCTGGCCCTGGCGCGGGAGTTGGGCGCGACCCACGCCATCAACAGCGAGGCGGTGGAGGACCTGGCCGGGGCGGTGCGGAAGGCGGCCGGCGGCCTGGACTACGGGTTCGACACCTCGGGCGACTCCCGCCTGCTGGCGGCCCTGCGCGCCGCGCTCAACCCCGGCGGGGCCGCCTGCGGCGTGGGCATCGGCGGCGAACTGCGCCTCACCGCGGCCGAGCGCCGCCAGGGCAAGACCTGGGAGAGCCCCACCGCGGGCTGGTCCATGCCCAGAAAATTCATCCCCTTCCTGCTGCAACAGCACGCCGCGGGCCGGTTCCCCTTCACCAGGATGATCAAGACCTACCCCTTTGCCGCCATCAATGAGGCCTTCGCGGACATGGAGAGCGGGGAGACGGTGAAACCGGTGCTGGTGATGGATGGGGAGATTGGCGAGCAGGAATAGGGGAGCAGCGCCACTAGCCGCGGGATTTGGCCGTCGTGTAGACGCGCAGCTTGTCGCGCTTGCCCACGGCCAGAACGGTCACGTACACCGCGTCCTGGTCCACCCGGTACACCAACCGATAGCCGGCGCGGCGCAGCTTGATCTTGTAGCAGTCGGGCATGCCGGACAAGGCGGCGGACGGGACGTGAGGGTTCTCCAGACGCTCGGCGAGCTTTTTCTTGAACTGCTCCCGCAGGTCGGGACCGAGCGTTCGCCACTCCCTGAGGGCTTGCTCGTGGAAGCGGAGCCTATAGCTCATCGAGGGTCACGTCCACGAAGGGGCCGCCCGCGCGCTCGCGCACGAGCGCAGCATCCTCCAGGTCCTCCAGGCGCTCCATGAGCCGCTCGTAGAGCGCGGCCGGGAGCAGGTAGGCCTCGGTCCGGTTGTGGTTGAGCACCGCCACCGGGTCGTCGCCCGCCTGGCTCAGCACGCTGGCGAAATTCCGCTTGAGTTCGGTCACGCTCACGGTCTTGTTGGCGTGGATGGTCTGCATGGCTGCCTCACTTATTTCAACATCTAATTCGATGTTGAATTTAGTGCTGGTGCGCCAGCATGTCAAGCCAGTGAACCGTCCTACATCCGCGCAAACTCCGACGCCGTCACCCCGTAGATGCGCTTGAAGTGGCGGTTGAGGTGGGAGAGGTCCACGAAGCCGCAGTGGGCCACTGCGGCGTAGGCGTCGCGGCTGTCCTGGATCACGCGCTTGGCGTGCTCCACCTTGCAGCTCAGGAAGAACTGGTAGGGGCTGATGCCGGTGGCCGCCCTGAAAAGGCGGATGAAGTGGAACTTGGACATGGCCAGCTCCGCGCAGATGTCGTCCAGCTTCACCTTGCCGGCGCGGCCGGCGCGCAGCATTTCCTGGGCGCGGCGCACGGCCGCGTCGCGGCCGGCCAGGCGGGCGGGAACCGGCCGGGGCTCGACCCGGCAGGCGCGGCGCACCACGTCCAGGAGCAGCTCGTGGGCCCACAACTCGTCCAGGCCCTTGGCCACGCCCCGGGCCAGGCGCACGATGCCCAGGGCCAGGGCGCGGTCGTAGACCACGGGCGCGCCGAAGCGCAGCACCTCCCGCGCGCCGGCGGCCTCCAGGAACAGGGGCGCGGGCACGTACACCATCTCGTATTCCAGATTGCCGCGGTCCGCGGACGAGCCGTCGTGCACCTGCTCCGGGCTGAACAGGATGACCCCGCCCGGCCGCGAGGCGTGCAGCCCGCCCCCCAGGTGGAACTGCTGCACCCCGCGCACGGTCGCGCCCAGGGAATACTCCTCGTGCGCGTGCCGCTTGTAGGTGAAGTCCGACATGGTGGCCGAGAGCACCGTGACCCCCGGCCCCTGGGCGTAGGCGAAGCGCTCCGCCCCCCTGTTGCCGTGCTGCGCGGCGCGGCTCATGGGACCGCCACCGCCCAGGCGCTGTAGACCAGGAACACGGCCATGGCCAGGTTGGCGGGCCGGCGGTGGTCGGCCAGGAACCGGCGCAGGGCTGCGCCCAGCAGCACCCAGGTGAGCATGGCCGAACACATGATGGCGAAGATCACGCCCACCAGCCCGGACTGGGCCAGGGCCGAGCCCGCATAGGGCGTCACGAAGGTCGCCACCACGGTGAGGCAGAAGAGGATGACCTTGGGGTTCACGAGCTGCATGGCGAATCCGGTGGCGAAGGTGCCGGTGCGGGCGTCAGCGCCCGTGGGCGCGCCCGACGTGGCGATCCTGTACGCCAGGTAGAGCATGTACGCCGCGCCCGCCGCGCCGATGACCGGCCGGACCCGGGGCAGCAGGCCCAGGAGCGCGCCGCTCAGTACCGCGGATAGCGCGAGCAGCAGGGCGATGGCAAGGGCCGCGCCGGCCACGAACTCCAGGGCCTTGCGCGGTCCCTGGTTCTGGGCCGTGGCCAGGATCACCACGTTGGCCGGCCCGGGGGTGTAGGTCACCACCACGCAGAACGCCAGAAACGCCAGGATGTTCATCGCACGCCTCGCAGGGATTGCCGGGATTTCCCAGGCTCCCCGCAGGGTGGCACGGCGCGGCGGGATCATATAGGACGATGTTGCTGCCCCGGACGCAGGCCGGCAACGCCCTGCCCCGGCGGCCGGACCCCGGCGCTTGGCTTTGCCCCGGGAAGGGCGTATTGCCCTCCTCCCTGCGCAACCTTCCGACCCCGAGCATCATGCATTCCTTTGTCCTCATTCTCCTCCTGGCCGCCTTCCCGGCCCTGTCCACGGACATGTACCTGCCCGCCATCCCGGCCCTGTGCGAGCTGTGGGGCATCTCCCTGGCCTCGGCCAACCTCTCGCTGGTGGCCTTCTTCGCCAGCTTCAGCGCCTTCCTCCTGGTGCACGGCGCCCTGGCCGACCGCTTCGGCCGGCGGCCGGTGCTGCTGGCCGCGGTGTCGCTCTACGTGGCCGGATCCCTGGCCTGCGCCGGGGCCGGGTCCATCGCCATCCTGGTCCTGGCCCGGGTGGTGCAGGCCATCGGCGCGGCCGGGGCCTCGGCCATGGCCCTGACCCTGGCCAAGGACCTCTACGCCGGGGACCGGCGCAAGAAGCTCCTGGCCTACATCGGGGTCATCATCCCCCTGTGCCCCATGGTGGCCCCCACCATCGGCGCGCTCATGCTCCAGCACGTGTCCTGGCGCGGCATCTTCCTGGCCCAGGCGCTGCTGGCCCTGCCCGCCCTGTACGGCTCCTTCCGGCTCCAGGAGCCCGCGTTCGAGCGCGCCGGGGGCGGCCTGCAAGCCGCGGCCGGCCGCTACGCCAGGCTCTTCCGCAACCGCGGCTACCTGGTGTACGCCCTGGCCTTCTCGGTGGTGAACTTCGCGTTCTTCGCCTTCATCGGCGGCTCGCCGGACATCTACATCACCGGGTACGGCCTGGACGAGGGGGCCTTCGGCCTCTACTTCGCGTTCAACGCCCTGGGCCTCATGGCCGGGTCCTTCCTCTGCTCCCGGCTGTGCGTGGGCATCGAGTCCTTCCGCATCCTGACGGCCTCGCTCCTGGGCATGCTCGCCGCGTCCGCGGCCATGCTGCTGCTGGGCGGGGCCACGCCCCTGCGCTTCGCCCTGCCCATGTTCGCCTACTCCCTGTTCCTGGGCCTCTCCCGGCCCATCAGCAACGACATGGTGCTGGAGCAGGTGGACCGCGACACCGGCGCCGCGGCCTCGCTGCTCACCTTCTTCAACTTCATGGTCGGGGCCGCGGCCATGGAGGCCATCTCCCTGGGCTGGACGTCCAAGTCCGCGGTCATCGCGGTCACGGGCCTGGCCGGCAACCTGGCGCCCCTGGCCGCGCTCCTGCTCCTCCGCCGCCGGGGCTGAACCGGATTCCCGCGCCGACCACCCGGAAAATTCGCCCTTTCCCCTTGCTTTTTCTCCCTGCCGAGACCACCTTGGGGGATGGCCTTGCCCTTCCCAAGTCCCGGCCGGCCAAGGAGACCTGCATGCTGCCTGCGCCCTATGACCGCGTCCTGACCGACCTGCTGGGGTTCCTGCCCCGCGGCCGGGTGCACACCGACCCCCTGCGCACCCTGGCCTACGGCACGGACGCCAGCTTCTACCGCCTCATCCCCAAGATCGTCATCGACGCGGACACCGAGGCCGAGGTGGTGCGCATCCTGGCCGTGGCCGACCGCCACCGAGCTCCCGTGACCTTCCGCGCCGCGGGCACCAGCCTGTGCGGCCAAGCGGTGAGCGACTCCATCCTGGTGCGCCTGGGCGACGCCTGGAAGCGCTGGGAGGTGCTGGACCAGGGCAGGCGCATCCGCCTGGAGCCGGGCGTCATCGGCAGCGCGGCCAACCGCATCCTGGCCCCCCTGGGCCGCAAGATCGGCCCGGACCCGGCCAGCATCGACACCTGCCAGATCGGCGGCATCGTGGCCAACAACGCCTCGGGCATGTGCTGCGGGGTGGCGGACAACTCCTACAAGACCCTGGACTCCCTGCGCCTGGTCCTGGCCGACGGCGCGACCCTGGATACCGCTGACCCGGCCAGCCGGGAAGCCTTCGCCCGCACCCACCCCCACATCCTGGAGGGCCTGGCCGGCCTGCGCCGCAAGGTGCTGGCCGATCCCGAACTGGCCGAGCGCATCCGCCGCAAGTACAAGATCAAGAACACCACGGGCTACAGCCTGAACGCGCTGGTGGACTTCGCCGACCCCTTCGCCATCCTGGCGCACCTGTTGGTCGGGTCCGAGGGCACCCTGGCCTTCATCTCCCGGGTGGTCTACCGCACCGTGGCCGAGCACGCGCACAAGGCCTCGGCGCTCATGCTCTTCCCGGGCCTGCACCCGGCCTGCGCCGCAGCCACGTGCCTGCGCCGGGCCCACGTGGCCGCGGCCGAGGTCATGGACCGCGCCGCCCTGGCCGCGGTGCAGGACCTGCCGGGCATGCCCCCCGGCCTGAGGGACCTGGGACCCGAGGCTGCGGCGCTCCTGGTGGAGGTGCGCGCCGAAAGCGCCGCAGGGCTCAAGGACTGCATATTCCTGGCCCTGGAGGCGGTGGACCACCTGCCCCGGGCCGCGCCCCACCACTTCACCGCGGACCCGGCCGAGTTCACCCAGCTGTGGAAGGTGCGCAAGGGCCTGTTCCCGGCCGCCGGGGCCACCCGGCCCGTAGGCACCGCGGCCATCATCGAGGACGTGGCCTTCCCCATCGCGGACCTGGCCGACGGCGCTCTGGACCTGCAGGCGCTCTTCCGCAAGCACGGCTACGACCAGGCCATCATCTACGGCCACGCCCTGGAGGGGAACCTCCACTTCGTGTTCGCCCAGGACTTCTCCACCCCCGCGGAGGTGCAGCGCTACGCCGCGTTCATGCAGGACGTGGCCCACCTGGTCACGGGCGCGTACGCGGGCTCGCTCAAGGCCGAGCACGGCACGGGCCGCAACATGGCCCCCTTCGTGGAGCTGGAGTGGGGGGCCGAGGCGCTGGGCCTCATGCGCGAGATAAAGCAGCTCTTCGACCCGCACGGCCTGCTCAACCCCGGGGTCATCCTGAACCCCGACCCCGAGGCCCACCTCAAGAACCTGAAGCCCCTGCCCCCGGCGCACGAGGTGGTGGACCGCTGCATCGAGTGCGGGTTCTGCGAGCCCACCTGCCCGTCCAACGCGCTCACCGCGACCCCGCGCCAGCGCATCGTGGCCTTTCGCGAGCTGTGCCGGCGCAAGGCTGCGGGCGAGGCCGGACCGGAACTGGAGGCCTTCGCCAAGCTCTACGCCTATGACGGCGAGGCCACCTGCGCGGCGGACGGGCTGTGCGCCCTGCGCTGTCCGGTGAGCATCGACACCGGGAAATTCATCAAGCTCTACCGCGGCTGGGGCCACACCCCCTGGCAGGAGAAGGTGGCTGCGGCGGCCGCGGCCCACCTGCCCCTGGCCGCGGCCGGCCTGGGCCTGGCCCTGCGCGCCGCGGGCGCGGGGCAGGACCTGTTGGGCGACCGGGCCATGGACGCGGTGGCCGGGGCGCTGCACACCGCCTCGGGCAAGCGCATCCCGCGCTGGAACCCGGCCATGCCCCGGGCCGCGGCCCGGCCCCGGCGACAGGCCGCAGCGCCGGACGGGCCGGCGGTGGTGTACTTCCCGAGCTGCGTGGCCCGGCACATGGGACCGGACGGCCACGACCCGGACAAGACCGGGATCCGCGACCACACCCTCTCGGTGCTGGCCAAGGCCGGGTACCGGGTGGTGCACCCCGCGGGCATGGAGCGGCTGTGCTGCGGCCAGCCCTGGTCGTCCAAGGGGTTCGCCGAGCAGGGCGACGCCAAGCTGCGCGAGCTGGAGTGCGCCCTGCGCAGCGCCAGCAGAAACGGCGAGCTTCCCGTGCTGTGCGACACCAGCCCGTGCCTGTACCGCATGCAGGAGCACATCAAGGGCCTGGACCTGTACGAGCCGGTGCAGTTCGCGCTCAGGTTCCTGGTGGACCGGCTGGAGTTCACGCCCGTGAACAAGCGGGTGGCCCTGCACGTGACCTGCAGCGCGCGCAAGATAGGCCTGGCCGAGCCCATGGCGGAGCTGGCCCGGCGCTGCGCCCGGGAGGTGGTGGTGCCCGAAGACGTGTACTGCTGCGGGTTCGCCGGGGACCGCGGGTTCAGCCACCCGGAATTGAATGCGTCGGCCCTGCGGCGGCTGGAGCGCCAGGTGGCGGGGTGCGACGTGGGCTACTCCACCTCGCGCACCTGCGAGGTGGGGCTCACCCTGCACGGCAAGCTGTCTTACAAGAACTTCCTGTTCCTGCTGGACGAGGCGAGCTGGCCCAAGAAATCATAGGCGAAGGCTGGCGAAGCCGGGCCGGCCCAG
>DKEU01000152.1:10237-33540 GCA_002452635.1 Desulfovibrionaceae bacterium UBA6814
GCTGACCGGGCTGGCGGGGGCCGGCTGAAAAAATACCGGTGACGTTGTTAGCAGAAGCAGGCCAGGCGCAATTGCCTGCCTGCTTCGCTGGTTCCTGGGGCCGGGCTACTCGCGTCGGGCCAGAATGCCGTAGTAGGTGGAGCCGGGCATGAGGCGCTCCACGCGCTGGCGGGGGAGGCCGGCGCGGGCGAGCCGGTCCTGGGTTTCGGCCAGGTCCGGAATGGGCCAGCAGCCCTGCATGGAGCAGGTGGCCACGTCCAGGTTGGCGGACAACAGGTCCCGACCGTGGCCCGCGAACGTGCACACCAGGGCGAGCCCGCCGCCCTCGGCCAGGAGACCGGCCAGGCGGCGGTAGACCGCCTCCCGCTCCTCGGGCGGGAAATAGTAGGCCAGGTTGGCGAACAGGACGAAATCGAATCCCCCCTCCAGCGCCGGATTCGGGGTCCGCAGGTCGCCCTCCACCACCTGGAAACGCCCGCCCAGGTCCCAGTCCGCCAGGTTGCCCCGGGCCTGTTCCGCCACGGCCGGATCGATCTCCAGGCCCACGCCCTCGGCCGCAGGGTTGGCCTCGGCCACCAGGCGCAGGTAGGTCCCGGAGCCGCAGCCCACGTCCAGCATGCGCAGCCGGTCCCGGTTGCGCGCCTCGGCCAGGAGCATCCCGGCCACGTAGGGCTCGATCAGGCGGGAGGCCCGGGCCACCACCGGTCCGATCCAGTCCAGGTAGTCGGCCCGCGGCCCGCCGGCCAGGCGCTCGGGCAGGGTCACGTACACCGAGTTGTAGTAGGTGACATAGGCCTCGACCATGGCGGCCAGGCCGTCGCCGTCCTCGGCCTGCACGGCGCGCAGCGCCCTGCCCCGCGCCCGGTAGCGCCCGTGCTCCAGGCCCAGTTCGCCCAGGGCCAGGCCCAGGTCCAGCAAGGCGCCCAGCAGCTCTAGCCGCGCCGCACCCAACCTGGCGGCCAGTTCCTCCCGGGTGGCGGGTTCGACAAGCGCCGCGGCCAGGCCGGTCTGCACGGCCGCGTCCAGGAAGTGCAGGCGCAGGAAGGAGCGGGCGTCCTGCATGAGTCGGAACATGGCCCGCTTGTGCCGGGCCTGGAGCGCGGTGCGCAGGCTGCGCAGGAACATGGAGGCCTCCTTGGCGGGCCGCTTACCGAATCCGGAGCCCCGAGGCCCGGTCCCGGCCCGCATTGTCGATTGTGATCCGCGTGGATGCCGAGCCGACCGGGCTCAGCCGCCGCTGTATACCCCGATGCCCGCCAGGAACTGGTCCACCAGGACGTCGAACCGGTCAGCCCAGACGTCCATATCCGGCTTGTCTTCCCACAGGCCCAGGTTCAGGCATGTGAGATAAAAGGACCAGATGCCCAGGGCGGCTGCCCGGGCATCCACGTCGCGCCGCACCTCGCCCCGCTCCTTGGCCGCCTCGAACAGCCCGGCCGCCCGCTCCAGGCCGTCCTCCATCTGGGCACGCAGCCGCTCTCCGGCCACGCCGCTGGTGGTGAAGGCCTGGCTGATCAACTCCCGGGACAGGCGCGGACGGCGGCCGTAAAAGGCGCACATGGCCCTGACCACGTGGCTGAGTTGGGCCCTAATGCCCTGGGCCGGCATTCCGGCCAGGGCCAGTTCGTATTCCGCCCCGATGTCGCCCAGGAAGGCCTCGGCCAGGAGCGCGGCCTTGTCCGGGAAGTGCTGGAAGATGGTGCCCAGCCCCACCCCGGCCCGGGCCGCCAGGGCGCGCATGGTGGTCTCGCGAAATCCCTTTTCCTCGAACAGGGCGTAGGCCGCGTCCAGGATCAGGCGGTGGGTCTCCTGGCGCATCAAGCTCCGGCGCATTCGGACTCCTTTTTGTGAACACGTTCATAAACTGAACACGTTCACGGCTTCTACCCCTGAGCCGGAGCCCTGTCAACTGCTCCGGCACGAACCCCCGGGCCTCCCCCTTGCCTTTTCTTGGCTGGGGAGCCACTGTGCCGGGCAACGCAAGGGGGCATGATGGTCGAGATACTGGCCGCAGGCGCGGTGCTGGGATTGTCCGCCGGGTTGTCGCCCGGGCCACTGTTGGCCCTGGTGGTGGCCCAGTCCCTGCGCCATGGCATGGGCGAGGGGGCCAAGGTGGCCCTGTCCCCGCTCATCACCGACCTGCCTATCATCGCCGTGAGCATCCTGGTGCTCTCCCAGGCGCAGGGGCACGCGGCCGTGCTGGGCGTGGTATCCCTGGCCGGCGCGGCCTTCGTGGGCAAGCTCGGCCTGGACAGCCTGGCCACCCCGCGCCTGGAGTTGGACCCGGCCAGCGTGGCCCCGCGCTCCCTGCGCCAGGGCGTGGTGGTGAACCTGTTCTCCCCCCACCCCTACCTCTTCTGGATCACCGTGGGCGCGCCCACCATGCTCAAGGGCTACGAGAAGAGCCCCCTGGCCGCGGCCGGGTTCCTGGCCCTCTTCTACCTGGCCCTGGTGGGGGCCAAGCTCCTGGTGGCGGTGCTGTCCGGGGCCTCGCGCCGCCTGCTGGCCGGCCCGGCCTACGCCTGGACCATGCGCCTGCTCGGCCTGCTGCTCCTCCTCTTCGCCGCGCTCCTGGTGCGCGACGGCCTGCGCCTGTTCGGCATCATCGGGGCATAGCCCACCACTCCGGCTGAAAAATCCTTACACCGCAGGCACTTTCCTTGCATGCGCCGACCCGTGGGAAAAACCTTCCCAGGAGGACGGCATGAACATTTCCCCTCTGGGCACCAATGCGGCCCAGGCCGCGGCCTGGCCCGACACCGCCGAATCCCGGGCGCGCGCCGCCCGGACCGAAGCATCCCCAGCCCCGGCCGCAGCCGACCCCTGGCGCGAGGCCGGCCAATCCTGCAACGTGCGCCACATGACCTTGCAGGACATGGACGACGTGACCATGGACCTCTACGAGTCCGGCTCCATCTCCCTGTTCGACCGGGCCCTGCTGACCTTCGACCCCGACCGCCTTGCCGCCGCGGACGGAGGCACCGGCTGGCTCACCCCGGCCGACAGCCAGGGCAACCGGGACTGGGTGGCGGAATGGGAGGCCCGGCTGGCCCAGGACGAGACGCTGGGCGAGGCGCAGAATGCGGCCAACGACCAGCGCATCCTGGACATCCTGCACCGCCTGGAGGCCGGGGCCGCCCCGGCCCTGGACCGCACGGCCTGAGCCCGCGCCCTGTTCCGGCCCCGTCGCACCGGGCCAGGCAAGCCGCCTCGCCGGAGGCTTTCCCGGCGCAATCCCGGCTTTGCCTTTTCTCCGGGCTCCTGGTAGAGCCCTCCGGTCCCGACGCCTCCCGGTCCTCATCCCATGCAGTTCCCGAACCTCACCCGCCTCGCCGCCCTGGGCTCTTTGCTGCAGGATGTCCCCCGGGACGCCGACCCGGCCGACCTGGACCTGGCCCGGGAGGAACTGGCCCGGTCCAACCAGGCGCGCATCCGCGCCCTGCTCAAGGCGTGCATCGCCGCCACGGCCCTGCTCCTGGCCCTGAGTTGGCCCCTGTGGGAGCGCGGCGTCCAGGACTTCGACTCCCCGGCGCCCATGTGGCGCGTCACCTGGCTGCGCGCGGCCTGGATCGCCCTGGACCTGGCCTGCCTGTGGATCTTGCGGCGGCAGGCCGTCGGGGCGGTGTCCACGGCCCGGAAGGAGGGGCTCACCACGGTCCTCATCCTGGCGAACATGCTCATGGTGGTGGCCCTGACCCGGATCCTCTACCCCTACTACGAATCCATCTACGCCTTCCTGATCGGGCTCTTCGCCCACGCCGCCCTGGTGCGCCAGGAGCTGCGCCGCGGCCTGGTGATCATGGGCCTGCCCAGCGCGCTCCTCATCGGCATCGTCATCCAGCTCGCCCCGGACGGGACCCGCACCACCTCCAACGTGGTCAACCTGTTCTTCATGACCGTCCTGGCCCTGGCGGTCATGCACATGCTGCGCACCGCGGGCCTGCGCCATTCGCTGCAGCAGCTCGTGATCCAGCGCCAGAACGCGGAGCTGGAGCGCCTGGCCCTGACCGACGGCCTGACCTGCCTGGCCAACCGCCGCGCCCTGGACCAGACCCTGGACAAGGAGTGGAAACGGGCCGTGCGCGAGGACCGGCCCCTGTCCGCGGTCATCCTGGACATCGACCACTTCAAGGCCTTCAACGACACCTGCGGCCACCTGGCGGGCGACGCCTGCCTGCAGCTGGTGGCCCGGCACCTGGGGCAACACCTGCGGCGCGCCAGCGACCTGGCCGCGCGCTACGGCGGCGAGGAGTTCGCGCTGCTCCTGCCGGACACCGGCCTGGACGGGGCCCTGGCCGTGGCCGAGGACATCCGCCGCGGCATCGCGGGCCTGGGGCACCTCCACCCGGGCTCTCCCCTGGGCCGCCTGACCGTGAGCCTGGGCGTGGCCTGCCGCCGGCCCGGCTCGGACGGCCCTCCCGGCGGGCTGCTGGAGCAGGCGGACCGCGCCCTGTACCGGGCCAAGGCCCACGGCCGCAACCGGGTGGCGGCCCAAGGCGAAGCAGCGACCGGAGAGGACCAGGCCCGCGCCCGAGACGCCCGGCCCGCCACCTGAGCGCGCCCGGCAGCCACGGCGCGCCGCCCCCGGCCCCCTGCTTTACCTTTGCCCGGGATTTCTGCTAGAGCGCCTTACGTCCAACGCCCCTAACCCCTTGCCATGGCTGCCGCCGCGCCCCCATGTCCCGACTCACGCAGCTCCTTGCCGGCACCCTGTCCGACATCGCCCCGGACGACCTGGCCCGGGCCCGGGATACCCTGGCCCTTTCCCGGCTGGAACACCTCCGCATCCTGCTCTGGGTGGTCCTCCTGGCCACCACCCTGCTGCTGGTCCTCGGCACCCTGGCGGGGACCGACGCCTTCCCGCGCCTCGCCGCCCTGGCTCCGGTCCCGCACGTGGCCCAGCTTCGCCTGCTCTGGGTCGGCGTGAACCTGGCCGCCCTGGCCCTCATGCGCCGCATGGCCGCGCCGGGCGTCCCGACCCGGGCCCGGGAATGGACCGCCAGCGGCGCCCTCCTGGCCAACCTGCTCCTGGTGGTGGCCCTCACCTGGTTCCTGTATCCCCATTTCCAGTCCGTGGACTCCTACCTGCTGGCCGTGTTCACCCTGGCCGCCTTCATGCGCCAGGACCTGCGCCAGAGCCTCCTGACCATCGGGCTGCCCTTCGCCCTGGCCGTGGCCGTGGTGGTGGTGCAGGATGCCGGGGTGGTGCAGACCCGCTCCAACCTCATCAACCTGTGCTTCATGACCGCCCTGGCCTTCGCGGGCATGCGCTCCATGCACACCGCGACCCTGCGCGGCCTGGCGCAGCAGTTCGTCATCCAGAGACAGAACGCGGAGCTGGAGCGCCTGGCCCTGACCGACGGCCTGACCCGGCTGGCCAACCGCCGCGCCCTGGACCAGGCCGTGGAGCGGGAATGGCGGCGGGCGGAGCGCGAGGACCGGCCCCTGGCCGCCGTCATCCTGGACATCGACCACTTCAAGGCCTTCAACGACACCTGCGGCCACCCCGCGGGTGACGCCTGCCTGCAACTGGTGGCCCTCTGCCTGGGCCGCCACCTGCACCGCGCCGGGGACCTGGCCGCCCGCTACGGCGGAGAGGAGTTCGCGCTGCTCCTGCCGGACACCGGCCTGGACGGGGCGTTGGCCGTGGCCGAGGACATCCGCCGCGGCGTGGCGGACCTGGCCCATCCCCATCCCGGCGCTCCCCTGGGCCACCTGACCGTGAGCCTGGGCGTGGCCTGCCGCCGGCCCGGCTCGGACGGCCTTCCCGGCGGGCTGCTGGAGCAGGCGGACCGGGCCCTGTACCGGGCCAAGGCCGGCGGCCGCAACCGGGTCGCCGTCAACGAGGAGGAAGCCGCGGACGCGCTCCAGTCCGGCCCTGTGGCCGAGCCCGCGGCCTGAAGTCCTCGCCAACGGCCGGAACACGGGTTGCCGAAAACGGAATCCTGCTTATCTTCCCGGCTGCCGGGCCGCGGCCATCGCGCCGCCGGCCCGGCCACACCAAACCCCAGGCCAGCGCTCGACATTCCCTCCGGCCTGGGGTAGGGGGCCGGCCATGCCGTTACGCACCTTTCTCCGCGCCAAGATCCACCGGGCCACGGTCACTGCCGCGGACCCGGACTACGTGGGCTCCATCTCCATCGATCCCAAGCTGTTGGCCGCCGCGAACATCGCGGCCTTCGAGCAGGTGGACGTGTACAACGTGGACAACGGGGAGCGCCTGACCACCTACGCCATCGCGGGCGAGCCCGGCCAGATCTGCCTGAACGGCGCGGCCGCGCGCAAGGCCGAGCCCGGCCACCGGGTCATCATCTGCGCCTACGCGCTCCTGCGCGACGACGAGGTGGGCATGCTCACCCCGCGGGTGGTCATCTGCGGCCCGGGCAACACCATCCTGCCCCGGCAATAGCCCAGCGCGCTCACTCCAGGACGGCCGCCAGGCACTCGGCCTGCAACCTCCTCCAGTCGATCTGGGACAGCCCCTGCCTCGGGCAACGCCGGTGTGGGGGAGAAGGGAATCAGGCGCGGCCGGAGGTGGCGCGGCGCACCATCCGTATGCGCCAGGCGCCTTCGGCGGTGTAGAGCACCACCCCGACCCAGATCAGGCCGAAGGTGGCGGCATGGGCCGGGCCGAAGGGCTCGCCGTAGGCCAGCACCCCGAGCAGGAACATGCCCGTGGGGCCCAGGTACTGGATCACGCCCAGGGTGGTCAGGGTGATGCGCCGCGCGCCGAAGGCGAAGGCCAACAGCGGCGCGGTGGTCACGGCACCGGCCCCGACCATGAGCAGGTCCAGGCCCGGGCCCAGGTGCAGGAACCCGCCCTGGCCGTGCAGCCACAGCCAGGCCAGGTAGCCGCCCGCGGGCAGGGTGAGCACCCCGGTCTCCACGAACAGCCCGGACAGGGAGCCCAGGCTCATGAGCTTGCGCACCATGCCGTAGACCCCGAAGGTGACGGCCATGCCCAGGGCCAGCCAGGGCAGGGTGCCGTGCGAGAACACCTGCACCGACACCCCGGCCGCGGCCAGCAGCACGGCCAGTATCTGCACCGGCCGCAGCCGGTCCCGGAAGAAGAGCACCCCGAAGATCACGTTGACCAGGGGGTTCAGGTAGTAGCCCAGGCTGGCCTCCAGCACCTGGCCGGAGTTCACCGCATAGATGTAGAGGAACCAGTTCACCCCGATGATGCTGCTGCTGCACGTGAGCAGGAGCAGGTCGCGGCGGGAGCGCAGCGCGGCGCGCACCTCGGCCAGCCCGCCCATGGGCCCCAGGAGCAGGGCGGTGACCGCCTGGGACCAGACCACCCGGTGGCAGATGATCTCGAAGGCCGGCACCGCGGTCATGGATTTCCAATAGATGGGCAAAAGCCCCCAGGCCACGAAGGCGAAGGCCGCGGCCAGGACGCCGGAAAAATGCTGCTTGTCGTTCATCCCGCTCGCGCCCCCTTGCGCGAGGTGCGGATAGTGCCTCCAAACCCCGGCTTTGTGAAGGGCGTTTCCGCGCCCCGGGGCGACCGGCCAACTCCGGTTGACGAACGTAACCCTAACGGTTACATACAATGAAAACAAACTCGGCAGCCCTGACCGGCCTGCCGCACCACGAGGATATGCCATGCGCCAGAGAACCCGCCGCCCCACCCATCCCGGTGAGGCGCTGCGCACCCTGTATATGGAGCCCCTGGGCCTGACCGTGACCGGCCTGGCCGAGGGCCTGGGTGTGTCGCGCAAGACCCTGTCCAAGGTGCTCAACGGCCGCGGGGCTGTGACCCCGGACATGGCCCTGCGCCTGTCCCGCGCCCTGGGCACCACCCCCCACGTCTGGCTCAACCTCCAACGCGCCTGCGACCTCTGGGCCGCCGAGCACAGCGCCACAGGGTGGGACCAAGTGATGCAGGTGGCGGGGGTAGAGGAGGCTAGGCAAGTCGAAAACCACATTTGATCTTCTGATGTAATTGACTAAGCATACCTCTGCATTACTACTTGATTACAGTGATTACGCTGACTACACCAATTACACTGATTGCATGGTAACATGATAATATGGTAATATGGTAACAATGACAACAGTGATGAACATCATATGCGACATATATGATATATACGAGATATACGCGAAAATTTGAAGTAAAGCACCAAAAACCACTTGACACTAACGTATTTTATATTACTTTTTTAAAAAAATGTTATTCGTAGCCTTATTGCAGAATCCCATGATCAAAACCTTCGCCCACAAAGGCCTTGAAGACTTCTTCTACGACGGGACGCTGCGCGGCATCTCGGCCAAGCATGCCCGGCGGCTGCGAGTCATCCTGGATTACCTGGATGCGGCGGACGAAATCGGAGTCATGGATTTCCCGGGCTCGGGCCTGCACCCGCTCAAGGGCGACAAGAAGGGATTCTGGGCAGTGAAGGTCTCGGGAAACTGGCGGGTGGTGTTCCGGTTCGAGAACGGCGACGCCTTTGACATGAACCACCTGGACTACCACTAGCTGCCCCGTTGACAGCCCGGGCCTGCCTGGGTAGAAGGTACTTCCTCTTGAGCGTGGGGCTGTAGNNAAAATCGTTTCTCTGGTCGGGTTGGCGGGAAGTGGTTGTGCAAGATGACTTCGGAGTTTATTATCAAGGAGTTACGAGGAGCGCGGGCTTTGAGACTGTTTTGCGGTAGGTCGGCGTTCCCTCCACCACAAATTTCCCCCCAAAAGGGGCTGTTAGACGAAACGTCTAACAGCCCCTTTTTTCATTGCTTGACAACCGGATGATGAACCATAGGATGAGAGCTTCACTCTTTGCGAATCCTCTCTAGCTTTCCGGTGTCACTGATTTTGGAGAGTCGAAAACATGCCCTACGAAATTACGTGGAAGACTGAAGGCATACTCTGGACATTCCACGGTTCGCTAACAGGTGAAGACGCTATCCAAGCCAACTTGGACATCTATGGAGATCCGCGATTCGACGATCTGCGCTACCAGATTGTCGACATATCAAAGGTTGAACAATTCGATATACCTAGTGAATCCTTGGAAACCGCTGCGGCCATGGACGAAGCGGCTGCCCTCAACAACCCCCGCCTCGTTGTCGCCGTGGTCGCCCCAGAGGGGGAAGCCTTGCGGGTGGCAGAAATGTACAAATCCGCCATGCGTTCATCCAGTTGGAAAGTCGAAATATTTTGCTCAATGGAAGAGGCGAGGGAATGGGTCGGTCTCGAGTGCGGGGGGTGACCCGCCTATCAACTCTCATGGAACTGCTGACGGCAGCGTGGGCTGTCCAGCCGGGGCGGCCAGCCGGCCCGCTTCCTTGACATGGCCGGAGGCATGGGGTCTGGTGCAGGGGCACCACCAGCCCACCTCCCAACCAAGGAGGCGACCATGATCCTGGCCATCGAGGGGAGCCCGCGCAAGGGCGGCAACTCCCACACCCTGCTGGCGGCGTTCCTGGACGGCGTGGCCGAGGCCGGCGCGGCGTACCGCGCGGTGCACCTGCGCGACTACCGGTTCGAGCCCTGCGCGGGCTGCGAGCAGTGCCGCCGGGACAAGATCTGCACCCGGTTCCAGGACGGCATGACCCTGCTCTACCCGCTCATCCAGGAGGCCCGGGGGCTCATCCTGGTGACCCCGGTGCACAACTACAACGTCACCGCCTGGGTCAAGGCCTTCATCGACCGGCTCTACTGCTTCTACGACTTCGCGGACACCCGGCCCCGGGGCTGGTCCAGCCGCCTGGCCGGCGCGGGCCGCAAGGCGGTCATCGCGGCCATCGCCGAGCAGGAGGACCCGGAGAACCTGGGCGTGGCCCTGCCCGCCATGCGCCTGCCCCTCACGGCCCTGGGCTACGAAATCGCGGCCGAACTGCCGGTGCTGGGCCTCTTCGACCGCGGGGTCATCGCCAAGCACCGCCACCTCCTGGACCAGGCCCGCGACCTGGGCCGCGACCTGGCGCAGGGGCTGCTGTAGAACAGAGGCCCTTGCCCCTTTTCGCGGGCGTGCGTATCTTCGGGGAACGCGACAACCCGTACGGAGTTGAGCATGTCCAACGCATATACGGCGGTCATCAAGCAGGACGGCGAGTGGTGGATCGGCTGGATCGAGGAGATTCCCGGGGTCAACTGCCAGGAGCGGACCCGGGAGGAGCTCGTGGAGACCCTCTCTGTCACCCTTCAGGAGGCCATCGACCTGAACCGGGAAGAGGCCCATCTCGCCGCAGGCGCAGAGTACACCACCGAACGCATCACCGCATGAAACGCTCCCGGCTGATCCGCCACCTCACATCCCAGGGATGCGAACTCAAGCGGGAGGGTGCGCGGCACTCCTGGTGGTGGCACCCCGGCACAGGAAAGCGTTCTGCCGTACCCCGCCATACCGAGATCAGCGATCAGCTCGCCCGGAAGATCTGCGCCGACCTGGGCGTAGAGCGCATCTAAGCTCCCGGCCTAGCCCGCGAACCGCTCCCGCACCGCCTTGTGCAGCCCGGGATGCCGGTCGTACTGGTGAACGATGGCGGCCGGAACGCCCGCGTCGTTGAGGATGTTGCCCTGCGCGTCCACCTGCGGCGGCTCCTTGCGCCAGCCCAGGGTCAGGATGGGCCCGCCGCTGTCGTAGACCGTGGCGTCCGGGAGCACGCCCGAGTGCAGGAGCTGGTTGTGCACGCCCTGGTCGTAGCCGGCCATGTGCCGAGCCGGGGTGAAGGGCAGGAGCAGCGCGATCATCTTCACCACGTAGTCCAGGATGGCCGCCTGGCTCCCCACCGTGGTGCCGGAGCAGGACACGGGTTTGTGTTGCAGCTTTTCCAGGGCCGCCTCGCCCAGGTGCTGCCGCACCCAGCGGCTGGTGTAGGGGCACGCGCCCACGGTGCGGCCCCCGTGCTCCAGGGCCAGGCCCAGGCCCTCGGGCCAGGGGAAGGAGAAAGGATCGGCCTGGAACACCACGTCCCGCACGTCCGTGAGCAGGATGCGGCTAACCGCCTGCTTCTGCTGGCGCAGCAGCTCCAGGTACAGGAAGTAGCGCAGGGCGTTCACCGGGAGGTGGGCCAGTCCCGGGGGCGGGGCGAAGCGCACCGGCGTGATGCCGTAGTCCGTCAGGCGCTCGGCCTCCCGGGTGGTGGCCGAGACCAGGAGCACGCACCGGCCCGCGAACCCGCTGGCGGCCAGGGACGCGGCAAAGGGCCGCAGGTCCCCGAAGTGGTAGCCTGCGGCCAGGCCCAGGATCAGGCAGTCGGCGCTCATGGCCCGTCCCTATCCGGCCCGGGGCCGGGTGGCAACCTGCGCATTTCCAGTCCCGAGGTTTTTTGCTAGACACCGGCCGTCGGCCAACCGGCCGGACCAAGGAGGTCCCATGTCTGCGGATTTCACTGTGGAGCGCGGAGGCGTGGTGCGCGGCACCGTCTGGATGCTCTTCATCCTGGTGCTGCTCTTCTGGCTGCCCCTGCTGGGGCCGCTCCTGGCCGGGGCGGTGGGCGGCAAGAAGGCCGGCGGCGTGGGCACGGCCATCGCCGCGGTGTTCCTGCCCTGCGTGCTGCTGGCCGCCTTCCTGTTCCTCTATTCCACGGCCCTCAGCGGCCTGCCCCTGTTCGGGTTCATGGTGGGCGCGGGCAGCTTCCTGCTCCTGGTGGGCAACATCGGCCCCCTGCTGGTGGGGGCCATCGTGGGCGGGCTGTTGGCCCGATAGGAGACACCATGTCCGACACCCTCTCCCCCTCGGCCCAACGGGTGCAGGCCGCCCTGGCCGAGCGCGGGTTCGAGTTCACCGTGGTGGAGCTGCCCTCGTCCACGCGGACCGCGGCGGAAGCCGCGGCGGCCGTGGGCTGCGAGGTGGCGCACATCGCCAAGTCCCTGGTGTTCCGCGGCGCGCAGAGCAACCAGCCGGTGCTGGTGGTGGCCAGCGGCGCCAACCGGGTGGACGAGGCCAAGGTGGGCGAGCTCCTGGGCGAGCCCATCGCCAAGGCCGACGCGGCCTTCGTGCGCGAGGCCACGGGCTTCGCCATCGGCGGCATCCCGCCGGTGGGCCACGACCGGCCCCTGCGCACCCTGGTGGACCAGGACCTCATGCAGTTCCCGGCGATCTGGGCCGCGGCCGGCACCCCGCACGCGGTGTTCCGCCTGACCCCGGCCGAGCTGGCCGACCTGTGCGGCGGCCGGGTGGCCCGCATCTGCTGATTCCCGCACACTCCCGCCCAACAGCGGAACCAAGGAGACATCCATGCGCAAGACCGTGACCTACGGCCAGCCCCTGGAGACCGAGATCGGCTATTCCCGCGCCTGCCGCGTGGGCAACATCGTGGCCGTGACCGGCACCGCGCCCATGAACCCGGACGGCACCCTGAACTCCCCGGGCGACCTCTACGGCCAGTCCAAGCGCTGCCTGGAGATCATCGCCGACGTGCTGGCCCAGGCCGGCGCGAGCCTGGACAGCGTTATCCGCACCCGCATCTTCCTGACCGACATGACCCGCTGGAAGGAGGCGGCCAAGGCCCACGGCGAGGTGTTCGGCCAGATCAAGCCCGCCACCAGCTTCCTGGGCGCGTCCGCCCTCATCAATCCCGGTTGGCTGGTGGAGATCGAGGCCGACGCGGTCATCGAGGACTAGCATGGCCGCGAGCATCCGTGCGGCCGGCCTGCCGGACCTCCCGGCCCTGGCCGCGCTGCGCCGGGACTTCTGCGCGGGCGAGGCCCACCCCATGGATCCGGCGGCCACCAACCAGGTCCTGGCCCGTCTCCTGGAGCATCCGGAGTGGGGCGGGGCCTTGCTGGCCGAGGAGGGGGGACGCGCCGCGGGCTACGCGGTGTGGACCCTGGGCTACAGCCTGGAGTTCGGGGGCCGCGATGCGCTGCTGGACGAACTCTACGTGGTCCCGGAGGCCCGGGAGCAAGGCCTGGGCGCGGCCCTGCTGGAGGCGGCCGCCGCCACCGCCGCCGGGGCCGGGGCCGGGCACCTGCACCTGGAGGCCATGCACGGCGACGCCAAGGCGGACTACTACCAACGGCTGGGCTTCACGCCCCGGCCCAGCGCCTACATGACCCGGCCCATGCGCGGCTGAGCCCGTGCTCCCCTCCTATTCCGCAACCTTCGCCGGGTGCGCCTCCAGGGCCTCGGCGATGAAGGCCAGGAGCTCCTCCTCCAGGTCCGCCAGGTGGCGGCCGGTGTACAGCCGCAGCCGCACCGCGCCGGTGAGCAGGGAGAGCACCAGGTAGGCCGCATCCTCCACCGGCATCCGGCGCATGGACCCGTCCCGCACCCCCAGGGCCACGCTGACCTTGAGCTGGTCCAGCATCTTGTCGTGGATGCGCCGGATGTCCTCCCGGCACGGCTCGCCCACCTTGGGCATCTGGAAGGGATTGTTGCGGTGGATGAAGTCGAACTCCGTCTCCCGCTTCTCGTAGAACCGGCAATAGATGCACACCAGCCGCAGGGCCATGGCCAGGCCCGATTCCTCGGGATTGAACCGGAATCCCTGCTCCAGATCCGCGAAGAAGGTCTCCCGCACGTCGCGGAAGATGGCGGCCAGCAGCTTCTCCTTGGTGGAGAACAGCCGGAACACCGCGCCTTCCGAGACCCCCGCCTCCCGGGCGATCTCGTTCACCGGCGCCCCGGCGTATCCGCGCTCCGCGAAGAGCCTGGTGGCCGCCGCCAGGATGGCGGGTCTGCGTTCGCTCATGGCTCACACTCCGTCCGTGTTTTCTCTTGCACTCTAAGCCGGAACGGGCTATTCGAAAAGCGAAGTCTCCACTTCGGAATACGAAAGCGTAGACTTCGGGGTGCTGTCAAGGCCGAAAACGATACACGGCCGAGGAACGCACGGACTGTCCGGTAGGGGTGCCCGGACGGCCGGAAGCCCGGCCACATTTGCCCTACTGGGCAGGAGAACCCATGGAATACGCACTCCCCCTCGTCATCCTTCTGGTTGTCGCCGTGATCGTCATCTACAACCTGCGGGGCAAGAAATCTTAATCCTGCCTTCCGCCTGCGCCGCCCGGCCGGCCTGACGGCCGGGCGACGCGTGCGGTCCGGCCCAACCCGGCCGTTTCCTTCCGGCTGCGGACGTGGTACGTACGCGCACCATGCGTGCGTCCTTCGCCGCCCTTTGCCGGACCTTCGCGGCGCTTACGGCGCTCTCCCTTCTCTGCCTGGCCGAGGCGGCCGCAGCCCAGGAGACCCCCTCCCCCGGCCCGGCCTACATCCCCTCGGTGGAGGGCGCCCCCAGCGAGGATCTGGCCCGGTCCCTGGCCGACCTGGCCGAGACCTTCCGTCTCCGGGACCGGCCCCCGGGCTCCCGCCTGCTCCTGGAGCGCCGGGCCCGGGCCGACCTGCCCGCCATGGAGAAGCTCCTGCGCGCCGAGGGCTTTCTCAAGGCCAGGCTGGACGTGGCGGTGCGCACCAAGGAGCGGCCCTGGCAGGTGGTCTTCCGCCTGGACCCCGGGCCGGCCTTCCTCCTGGGCCGGGTGGCGGCGAGCCTGGCCCCGGACGGCCCCCGGGACGTGGACCTGCCCCTGCCCGCGGAACTGGGCCTGCAGCCCGGCGAACGCTTCACCGCCCGCAAGGTGCTGGACGCGGAGGAGATTCTGCTCCGACTGCTGGGAGAGCGGGGGTACCCCTTCCCGGCCCGGGCCGGCCGCCGGGTGGTGGCCGACCACGCCACCCACACCGTGGACGTGGACCTGGCGGTGAACCCCGGGCCGCGGGCGGCGTTCGGGGACACCGCCTTCCGCGGCCTGGCCGGGTCCGACGCGGCCCACGTGCGCTCCCTGCTGCCCTGGAAGCCGGGCCAGCCCTATGACCTGCGCCTCCTGGAGGCGGCCCGCTCCGCGCTCTACGGCTCGGGCCTGTTCAGCTACGTGGAGGTGGCCCCGGCCACTGCCCTGGACCCGGACGGCCGGCTGCCCATCCGGGTGGGGGTGACCGAGCGCCTGCCCCGCACCGTGCGCGCCGGCCTGGAGTACACCACGGACTTCGGCCCGGGCGTCAAGCTGGGCTGGGACCACCGCAACCTCCTGGGCAACGGCGAAAAGCTGGGCCTCTCCCTGACCTACAACGAATACATCCAGAAGCTCTCCGGCGACCTGAGGAAGCCGCACTTTCTGCGCGACGACCAGAATCTGGCCCTGCACGGCGAGGCCGGCAACGAACGCACCGACGCCTACGTCCTGGCCCTGGCCGACACCTCCGCCTCCCTGGAGCGCCGCCTGCTGCGCCAAGTCACGGCGTCCCTGGGCCTGGGCTACCGGGTCTCCCGGGTGGAGGACAAGAAGCTCGACACCGAGGACGACTTCGGCCACGCATACGTGCCCGCCGGGCTCATGGGCGACTGGCGCGACGACGTGCTGGACCCGGGCTCCGGGGCCACCTTCAGCGTCCTGGGCGCGCCCTACGCCGACACCCTGGGCAACCCGAACAGCTTCTTCAAGTACCGGGCCTCGGGCACCGGCTACCTGGGCCTCCTGGAGGACAAGCGGGCGGTGCTGGCCCTGCGCGGCTCCTGGGGCCAGATCTGGGGACCCTCCCGCGACAACATTCCCGCGGACCTGCGCTTCTATGCCGGCGGCGGAGGCTCGGTGCGCGGCTACGCCTACCAGACCGCGGGCAACATGATCGACGACGAGCCCGTGGGCGGCAAGTCCCTGGGCGAGGTCTCGGGCGAGATCCGCCTCAAGGTCACCGAGGACTTCGGCATCGTGCCCTTCCTGGACGGCGGCTCCACCTACGAGGGCTTCCTGCCCGAGACCGGGGAGGAGTTCTACTGGGGCGCGGGCCTGGGCCTGCGCTACTACACCACGGTGGGCCCCATCCGCCTGGACGTGGGCTTCCCCCTGAATCCCCGCTCCAGCGACGACCCCTTCCAGGTCTACGGCAGCCTGGGGCAGTCCTTCTGAGGCCGGGCGCGTGTAACGGAACCCGGCGAGACGGCGGAAACACCATGAACCCCCCGGCGTGACGCAACCGGACATGGACGAGCAACACCACACCTCCCCGGCCCCCCCGGCCCCGGCCCCCGGCCGGCCCCGGCGCCGCGCCCTGCGCGGGCTGGGCTGGACCCTGGCCGGCCTGGCCCTGGTCCTGGCCGCGGCCTGGGCCGCGCTCCAGGTCCCGGCCGTGCGCCAGGCCCTGGCGCGGGCCGCGGTGGAGGCCGCGGCCGGGCCGGGCTCCCGGGTGGACATCTCGGGCCTGGGGCCGGGCCTGCCCTTCACCCTGTCCGTGGAGCGCCTGGCCCTGGCCGACGCCGCAGGCCCCTGGCTCAGAGCGGAAGGCCTCGAACTGCGCTGGTCGCCCTGGCCGCTCCTGGCCGGCCGGCTGGACGTCACCTCCCTCACCGCCCGCAGCCTGGCCGTGCTGCGCCTGCCCGCAACCCCGGAAGGCGAAGCGCCGGCCCAGGCCGCGCCCGAGCCCGCCCCGGCCGAGCCCCTGCGCCTGCCCCGGGTGCGCATCCGGGAGCTGGCCCTGGACGAGGTGTTCCTGGCCGCCGCGGTGGTGGACCGGGACCTGCGCCTGGCCGTGCGCTCCAGCCTGCGGCCCGTGCCCGGCGGCCTGGCCCTGGCCCTGGACACCGCCAGCCGCGACGGCCGGCCCGACCGCATCAGCCTGAACGCCACCCTGGCCCGGGACCTCTCGGCCCTGGCCCTGGACCTGCGCGCGGACGAGGCCCCGGGCGGGTTCCTGGGCTGGACCCTGGGCCTGGACGACCACATCCCGCTGTCCGTGTCCCTGGCCGGCTCGGGCGGCCCGGACCGCTGGTCCGGGGCCTTCGCCTTTTCCGCGCCCGGGGCCCTGGACGTGGCCGTGAACCTCGACCTGGAGGACGCGCACGGGCTCATCCTGCGCGGCGACGGCCGGGTGGTCCTGGCCCCGGACATCGCCCCGGCCCGGCTGGAGGACCTGTGGCGCGGCGGGGTGAACGCCACCTTCACGGCCCGGCCGGAGCTGGACGGGATGATCCGGGTGGAGCGCCTGGACCTGGCCGGCCCCGCGGCCACGGCCCACGCGGCGGGCTGGGTGCACGTGCTGCGGCTCGACCTGGACGCCGCCGGGCAGCTCGCCCTGGCCGACCCGGCCCGGCTCCTGGCGGGCAGCGGGTTCGCGGTGTCGGGCCTCACGCCCCTGGATTTCTCCGGCACCGGACTCATCAAGCACCTGAACCTGAACCTGCAGGGCCGGGCCCGGACCCTGCGCCTGCACGGCCTGGCCCTGGACGAGCCGCTCCTGGACCTCACGGCCCGGCCCTTCACCCATCTCTACCGCCGCGACCCGGGCCTGGCGGCCAACGCCACCCTGGCCGGCCGCCGCCTGGACCTGGACGGTTCGCCCCTGGCCCAGGCCCCGGTGCTGGACGCGGCCATGACCACCGCGCACTTCACGCGCCTGGACTTCCCGGCCGTGCGGCTGCGCGCCCACGGCCTGGACCTGGACCTGGACGGGGAACTGGACACCGCCACCCTGGCCGCGCGCGCCGGCCTGCGCCTGGCCCGCTGGGACGGACGCGAGTTCCCCGCCGGCCGGGGCCTGCCCCTGGCCGGCCGGGCCCAGGCCCAGGTGCAGGCGGACCTGGACCGGCGCAGCGGCCGGGCCGAACTCGCCGGCCGGGTGGAGGGCCTGGCCGCCCTGCACCCGGCCCTGGCCGCCCTGGCCGGACCGGACGAACCCCTGACCGCGGAGCTTCGCTTCTCCCCGGAGCGGCTGGACCTGGCCCGCCTCGTCCTGGGCAACGCCACGGCCCGGCTCACCGGCTCCGGGGACTGGAATTTCCGGGAGCAACGCTTCCGGTCCCAGGCCGAGCTGGACGCGGACCGGGCCGGGCCCCTGGGCCAGGCCCTGGGCCTGGGCCTGGCCGGGCGGCTCGCGGCCCGGGCCACGGCCCAGGGCGCGCCCGGGGACTTCTCGGCCCAGGCCGAGATCCGGGTGGACGGCCTGGCGCTGGCCGGCCTGGACCTGGGACCGGCCCGGGCCGGGGCGGTGCTGGCCGGGCTTCCCGCGGGCCCGCACGGCGGGCTCTCCCTGGCCGCGCACCCGGCGGCCGGGCCCCTGGACATCTCGGCCGGACTCGCCACCCGGCCCGGCCTGATCCGGCTGGACGGCATCCGCGGCCACGGCCCGGGCCTGGAACTGGGCGGGGACCTGGACCTGGATACGGCCACCGGGCTGGCCGCAGGCCGGCTGCGGGCCGACCTGCCCGAGCCCCTGCTCCTGCGCGCCCTGCTGGGCCGCGAAGCCCGGGGAGCGGCCCGCCTCGAGGCCACATTGGCTGCACGCAACGCCAGCCAGGCCGCGGACCTGGACCTGGCGGTGCGCAAGCTGGCCGGCCGGGACCTGCGCCTGGAGTCCCTGGACGCCGCCGCCGCCCTGGAGGACCTGTTCGGCGCGGTGCGCGGGACCGTGCGCCTGGAGGGCCGGGGCCTGGACCTGGCCGGCCTGGACCTGGCCGAATTCGCGGCCAAGGCCCAGGGCGGCCGGCAGGGGGCCCGGTTCGAACTTTCCTGCGCCGGCGAGGCGGGCCGGCCCCTGGACCTGGCGGCCCGGGGCAGCCTGGCCGTGGACGGCCTGCTGCACGTGGGCCTGGAGAGCCTGTCCGGGGCCTGGGACGGACGGCCCATCGCCCTGGCCGCGCCCGCGGACCTGGACATCGCCGCGGACAGCCTGGCCGTGCGCGGCCTGGACCTGGACCTGGCCGGCGGCGCGGTGCGGGCCACGGGCAGCATCGGGCCGGGCGGCGCGGACCTGGACGCCACGGCCCGGGACCTGCCCCTGCGCCTGGCCGCCTTCCTCCTGCCCCTGGATGGGATGGCCGACCTGGACCTGAAGGCCCGGGGCACGGCCCAGGACCCGGACATCACCCTGGACCTGACCCTGCGCCAGGTGGAGCGGGCCGGGCTGGCCCGGACCGGACCGGCGCTGGCCCTCGCGGCCGCGGCCCGGCTGCACCGCGGCCGGCTGGACGCCACCGCCGGACTGGACGGCCTGGGACCCGGCCGGCTGGACCTGGCCGCAGGCCTGCCCCTGCGCCTGTCCCTGCGGCCCTGGAGCCTGGACCTGCCCGCGGACGGCGACCTCTCCGGCTCCCTGCGCGGCAAGGTGGACCCCGCGGCCCTGGCCCGGCTCCTGGACCTGGAGGGCCACAGCCTGGCCGGCAACGCCACCCTGGACCTGGCCCTGGCCGGCAGCCCGGAGGCTCCCTCCCTGGAGGGCTCGGCCACGCTTGCCCAGGGCCGCTACGAAAACGCCTTCCTCGGGCTCCTGCTCACCGACCTCACGGCCCGCCTGGACGCCCGGGGCCGCCGCCTGGTGCTGGCCGAACTCGACGGTGCCGGGCCGGAAAAGGGCCGGCTCTCGGGCTCGGGCAGCCTGGACCTGGCGCCGGGCCTGCCCTACGCCCTGGACCTGACCCTGAACAAGCTGGCCCCGGTGCGGCACGACTGGCTCTCCCTGGCCGCCACCGGCCCCGCCGGCCTGACCGGCAACACCACCGCGGCGCGGCTGTCCGGCTCCCTGGCCCTGGAGCCGGTGGAGGTGCGCATCCCGGACCGCCTGCCCCCGGCCATCCCGGAACTGGAGATCACCGAGGTCAACCTGGCCCAGAACCGCGAGCCGGCCCCGGCCGAGGCCCCGGCTCCCGCCCTGGACCTGGCCCTGGCCCTGGACCTGGGCTTCCCGGGCCGCTGCTTCGTGCGCGGCCGCGGCCTGGACGCGGAGTTCACCGGCGCGCTGCGCATCACCGGCCGGCCCGAGGCCCCGGCGGTGAACGGCACCCTGTCCGTGGTCCGGGGCCGCTACGAGTTCCTGGGCAAGTCCTTTGCCATCAGTTCGGGCAGCCTGGTCTTCGACGGCGTGGGCGCCACGCCCTTCCTCAACGTGGTGGCCGAGACCGCCACCGGGGACATCACTGCCCGGGCCCGGCTGGTGGGGCCGCCCCGGTCCTTCACCCTGACCCTGGAATCCGAGCCCGCCCTGCCCCGGGACGAGATCCTGGCCCGCATGCTCTTCGGCCGCTCCACCGCCAGCCTGAACCCGGTGCAGGCCGCCCAGCTGGCCAACGCGGTGCGCATGCTCACCCTGGGCGGCCCGTCCCTGGACCCCTCCGCCACGGTGCGCCAGGCCCTGGGCCTGGACCAGCTCGGGGTGATGGACACCGAGGGCGACAACGGCCCCGGCCTGACCATGGGCAAGTACCTGCAGGACAACGTGTACATCGAGGTGCGCCAGAACCTGACCCGGGGCGGGGAGGAGGTCTCCCTGGAGGTGGAGCTGGCCCCCAACCTGGGCGTGGAGAGCACCACCGGCACCGAGCGCAGCGGCGTGGGCCTCAACTGGAAGAAGGACTATTAGCGCATTCCCGGAGCAGGCCCCAGGCTTGTGTTTCCCTGTGGTTGCGCTAGAAAGGATGGGACACATCCGTCCCTCCCCCACAAGGAGCCATCCATGGACGTCAAGGTGCTCTCTGCGGACAAGGCCCACAACCACGTGGTCCTCTCCGGCCGGATCGACCCCGACGGGGTGCACGACCGGGGCTATGAATTCCACAAGCTGGCGGCCTTCCCCCACAAGAACCTGGTGGTGGACATGGCCAACGTCACCTTCATCGCCTCCCTGGGCATCGGCATGCTGCTCACCGCGGCCAAGGAGCTGGCCGCCACGGGCAACAAGATGGTGCTGCTGGCCCCCCAGAAACTGGTGGAGGGCACCCTGCGCACCGCCGGCCTCACCGGGGTCATCCACATCTCCCGCACCCTGGACGAGGCGCTGCGCTATCTCGACGGCCGCTAGCGCATTTCCGTCTTGAGACAAGACCAGAGGCTGAAATAATGTTTCATTATTCCAGCAAAATGCACAAGAGCGCCTGAGCCTTTTCAAGGCCAAGACGCTCTACCCCCCCGGACCCCCATGGTTGATGCCGACTTCGCCCTGGACCTGCGCAACGACTTCGCCGACCTCTCCCGGGCCGTGCGCGAGGCCAACCATTACCTGGAGCAGGCGGGCGTGTGCCCGGAGGCCGTGTACCGCGCCAACCTGGGCCTGGAGGAGCTGCTCACCAACATCATCAAGTACGGCTACGACGACCAGGCCGAGCACCGCATCGCGGTGCGGCTCCAAGCCGGTCCCGAAGCCCTGCGCGTGGCCATCGAGGACGACGGCCACCGCTTCGATCCCCGCCAGGCCCCCCCGCCCAAGCTGGACCGCCCCCTGTCCGAGCGCCGCGCCGGCGGGCTGGGCATCCACCTGGTCCTGGCCATGATGGACCGGGTGGACTACCGCCGCCTGGACAACCGCAACGTCCTGGAGCTGACCATCGTCCCCCGGCCCGACCCGGAGGAGTGACCCCGGCCGCGGCCGGATGGACAGCAGTCGCACAATCGGGATAGTATCCTCCAGGATGCCCTCTCCAGCATCCGCACGGAGACCCCATGCCCGATGCCCAGCCGCACCCCAGGGAAAAACGCTTCCCCCTGGCCGCCCTGGCCGGGGGCATGCTGCTGGCCACCGGGCTGTACGGCCTGCTCCTGTGGCTGGTCTGGCACCAGCTCGAAATCCAGGACGTGCAGCACTCCGCCAACCACCGGCTCATCGAGCTGGCCGGGGAGATCACCTGGCTGGACCGGGTCCTGACCCTGTACGCCCGGCTGGGCGCGGCCACCGGCGACGCCTCCTGGGAGGGCTCCTACCTGGCGTTGGAGGCCAAGCTGGGCACCGACCTGGCCGAAGCCGCCAGCCTGGCCACCGAAGACGTGCTGGTCCACTTCCTGGACCAGACCGCCGAGGCCAACAGCCGGATGGTGGCCCTGGAGCGCCGGGTGTTCGAGCTGGCCCGCACCGGGCACCCGCAGACGGCCCTCGCCCTGCTCGACTCGCCTGCCTACAGCCAGGACAAGGCCCTGTACGCCCGGGGCATGGCCGACCTCATCGCCACCCTGCAGGGAATAGCCGAGGAGAACACCGAGCAGGCCCACCGCCTGGGCATATACACCACCGTGGCCGGGGCCGTGGCCCTGGCGGTGCTGGCCGTGTCCTTCACCCTGCTCTGGAGGCTGGTGCGCCGCGCCGCCCACGACCAGGCCCTGCGGGTGCGGGAGGCCACCTCCGACCTGCGCGAGGCCAATTTCCGGCTCCAGGCCGTGCTCGACGCCATGCGCAGCGGCCTGGTGGTGTACCAGCCCGTGGACCAGGGCCGGGACTTCGAGATCCTCGAATTCAACCGCGCGGCCGAGGCCATCGAGGACCTGCCCCGGGACCGGGTGGTGGGCCGCCTGGTCAGCGCGGTCTTTCCCGGCATCGAGGCCTTCGGCCTGCTCGAGGTCATGCGCCGGGTCCTGGCCTCGGGCCGGCCCGAGCGCTTCCCCGTGGCCTACTACGCCGACGACCGCATCGCCGGCTGGCGCGACAACTTCGTGTACCGCCTGCCCTCGGGCGAGGTGGTGTCAGTGTACGACGATCTCACCGAGGCCAAGCAGGCCGAAACCGCCCTGCGGGAGAGCGAGGAGCGCCTGGCCCTGGCCATGCGCAGCGGCCGGATTGGCTTCTGGGACTGGAGCACCGCGGCCGGCAAGGTGGTCTACAGCGACCGGTGGTGCGAAATCCTGGGCCTGGAGCCCACGGAGGTGGCGCCCACCTACGAGGCCTGGGCGTCCCGCATCCACCCCGACGACCGCGACGCCACCCAGGACGCGCTCACCGCCCATCTGGAGGGCAAGAGCGACTCCTTCCAGCACGAACACCGGCTGCGCGCCAAGGACGGCTCCTGGCGCTGGGTCCTGGGCGTGGGCAAGGTGGGGGTGCGCGACGAGGCGGGCGTGCCCCTGCGGGTGACCGGGATCATGGTGGACATCTCCACCCGCAAGGAGGCCCAGGAGCGGCTGGCCGAGTCCGAGCGCCGCTTCCGCGACGTGGCCCTGACCTCGGGCGACTGGATCTGGGAGGTGGACGCCGCGGGCCGCTACACCTACGCCGCGGGCCGGGTCAGGGACCTGCTCGGCTACGAGCCCGAGGAGCTCATCGGCATGACCCCCTTCGACCTCATGCCCCCGGACGAGGCCCTGCGCATCTCCAACCTGTTCCAGGAGCTGGCCGCCCGGCAGGAGCCCATCGTGGACCTGGAGAACCGGTTCCGGGGCAAGGACGGCCGGGAGGGGATGCTGCTCACCAACGGCGTGCCCATCTACGACGCCGCGGGCGAGTTCTCCGGCTACTTCGGGGTGGACAAGGACATCACCGCGCGCAAGCGCGACGAGTTCCAGCTCAAGCTCTTCGGCAAGGTCTTCGAGACCTCCCTGGAGGGCATCACGGTCACCGACCGCTACGGCGAAATCCTGGCCGTGAACCCGGCCTTCACCGCCATCA
>DKEU01000152.1:33616-33795 GCA_002452635.1 Desulfovibrionaceae bacterium UBA6814
CCGGCGAGATATGGAACCGCCGCAAGAGCGGGGAGGCCTACCCGGAATGGCTCTCCATCAGCGCCATCCGCGGCGAGGGGGGCCACACCACCCACTACGTGGCGGTGTTCCACGACATCACCGAGATGAAGCACAAGGAGGAGCGCATCCGCCACCAGGCCTACCACGACGCGCTCACC
>DKEU01000040.1 GCA_002452635.1 Desulfovibrionaceae bacterium UBA6814
TCTGCTGCTCGCCGCCGGACATGTACCCGGCCAGTTGCTTGCGCCGCTCCCTGAGCCTGGGGAAATAGTTGTAGACCCGCTCCATGGAGCCCGGGGTCTCGGAGCCGGGCCGGGTGAAGGCCCCGCAGCGCAGGTTCTCCTCCACCGTGAGGTCCGCGAAGATGCGACGGCCCTCCATGACCTGGAAGATGCCCGAGCGCACGATGCGCTCCGGGGGCCAGCCGTGGATGGGCTTGCCCTGGTAGACCACCGCGCCGTCGGTGACCTCGCCGTCCTCGCCGTCCAGCAGGCCGGAGATGGCCTTGAGGGTGGTGGACTTGCCCGCGCCGTTGGCCCCGAGCAGCGCGGTGATGCGCCCCTCCTCGGCGGCCAGGGACAGGCCCTTCAGCACCAGGACCACGTCGTTGTAGACCACCTCGACGTTCTCTACCCGCAACAGCTCCACGCCGGACGCACTCCTTGGGATCGGGGCGGCGCGGACCGCGCCGCGCCGCCCCGGTTGTTCAATCTACAACGACTCTGCTACTTGCCCAGCCAGTCGGCCTTGCGCTCCAGGGTGGAGGTGGCCAGCTTCACCAGCTTGCCGCCCTTCACCTGGAAGAGCACCGCGGCCATGTTGGGCCGGTGGTCGGCGGGGGTGTAGCTGATGGGCGGGGTGAGCCCCATGGGATCGTAGTCCTTGAGGGTCTCCACCGCGGCCTTGATGGAGGGGCCGGTGAGTTCGCCCTTGGCCGCGGCGCGCTTCATGCCCTCGGCCATGACCAGCATGGAGGCGAAGCCGCGGATGTAGGAGGGCACCTGGTGCTCGCCGTTGGTCACCTTGCGGATGAGCTCGCAGCCCGGGCCGGCGTCGTCATAGCCCGCCGAGGCCTGCAAGCTGATGGCGCCCTCGGCCGCGTCGCCGGCCAGCTTGATGAGGTTCTCGTCGATGCCCCAGATGTTGCTGAAGAACTGGGTCTTCATGCCCAGCTTCTTGGCGTCCTTGAGGATGACCGCGGTGGAGGCGGTGGTGCCGCCGATCCAGCAGAAGTCCGGATTGGCCTTCTGCACGGCCAGGAGTTGGGTGGTGGCGTCCATGGCCTTGAGGTCCACGTTCTCCTCGGCCACGATCTCCATGCCCAGCTCCTTGGCGTAGTCCTTGCCCGCGGCGATGGGGGACAGGCCGTAGGGGTGGTTGGGGTAGATGAAGGCGATCTTGGGAGCGCCCTTCCCCTTGTAGGTGTCCTTCAGGTACTTGATGCCCGCCCGCAGCATGGTGGAGTAGTCCGCGGCCACGAAGAAGTTGTAGGGCGCCTTGGCCGGGTCGGTGAGGTGCGCGGAATAGGACGCGGAGAAATCCGGGATCTTGTCCTTGGCCACGAACTGCACCAGGGCCTCGGTGTCGCCGGTGCCCCAGCCCTGCAGGGCCACGATGCCCTTGCTGATGAAGTTCTTGTAGGCGGCAAGGGCCTGCTGCACGTTGTAGGCGTAGTCCACCTGGATGAGCTCCAGCTGCTTGCCGGCGATCCCGCCCTGGGCGTTGAGCCAGGCCCCGGCGGCCTTGATGCCGTCGGCATAGGGACGGCCCACGTCCGAGGTGGGGCCGGTCAGGTCGGAGAGCACCCCGACCTTGATCGTGTCCGCGCTCCACGCCGCAGCGGGCACCAACAGAGCCGCCACCACCAGCATCGTCAGGAATCGTTTCATACCCTCAACCCCCTCTTTGGTTGTTGCCGTGGGCCTTTCTAGTGGGCGAACGGATAGAGCTTCCAGTACGCCTTCACCAGCCGCCACCGATGGGCCAGACCCTCGGGCTCGAAAATGAGGAACAGCACCAGGGTCAGGCCGAAGACGCCCTCCTTCAAGGCCAGGAAATAGGTGGCCATGTCCGGGAACACGCTGCCCAGCCCGCCCGCTCCCGCGGACAGGACCTCGGGCAGGAGCGTGATGAACACCGCGCCGAACACCGCGCCCTGCACGCTGCCCAGGCCGCCGATGATGATCATGGCCAGGAAGCTGATGGACTGGCCGATGCCGAACTGCTCCGGGGTGATGTACATGGTGTAGTGGCCCCACAGGCCCCCGGCGATGCCGGCCATGAAGGAGCTCACCCCGAAGGCGCGCAGCTTGTAGGTGAACAGGTTCACCCCCACGATCTCGGCCGAGAGGTAGTAGTCGCGGATGGCCACGAAGGCCCGGCCCGGCTTGGTGCGCATGAGGTTGGTCACGGCCAGGGTGCACAGGGTGGCCACGGCCATGATGAGGTAGAACATGCGCTCGTCGCCCATGAACTGGAAGCCCAGGATCTCGGGCGGGGACACGGCCACCCCGGCCAGGCCGCCGGTGACCGCGTCCCAGTGCAGGAACAGGTATTCCAGGATGAGCTGGGCGGCCAGGGTGGCGATGGCCAGGTAGATGCCCTTGAGCCGGAGCGAGGGCAGGCCGAAGACCATGCCCACCACCGCGGCCGCCGCGCCGCCGCAGAGCAGCCCGGGCACGAAGGGCAGCCCGGCCCGCACCGCCAGGGCCGCGGCGTAGGCGCCCACGCCCACGAAGGCCCCGTGCCCCAGGGAGATCTGGCCGCAGACCCCGGTGAGCAGGTTCAGGGACACCGCGGCGATGACCGAGATGCCCATGAGGTTCAGGATGGAGAGATGGTAGGTGTTCAGGAACAGCGGACAGACCGCCAGGGCCAGGAAGAAGGCCGTGAGGCACAGCTTCTGGAAGCGGCTGGGGAAGACCGCGTCCTCGGCCCGGTAGGAGGTGAAGAACAGTCCGCACTTGCCGCTCATGCCGCCATCCCCTTACACACGCTCGATTTCCTTGGTCCCGAAGAAGCCGTACGGCTTGACCATGAGGATCACCACCAGGATGACGAAGGCCGCCACCTCGCGGAATCCGCCCAGGCCGAACAGGTCCTTGGCCAGGCCCTCGCACACGTTCTCCAGGACCCCGATGGCCAGCCCCCCCAGGGCCGCGCCGAGCAGGCTGTCCAGCCCGCCCAGGATGACCGCCGGGAACACCTTGAGGCCCAGGTGGCCCAACTGGGAGTTGATGCCGTTGATGTTGCCCAGGATCACCCCTCCGATGGAGGACACCACCGCGGCGATGCACCAGGACAGGGCGAAGATGTTCTTGATGCCGATGCCCATGCTGGCCGCGGCGCACTGGTCGAAGGCCGTGGCCCGCATGGCGATGCCGATGGACGAGAACTTGAAGAACGCCGAGAAGATGAGGAAGAGCACCACCGAGAGGATGAAGGCCGCCACGTACACCGGGGCCACGGGCAGGCCCAGGATGATGATGGGGTCGTGGGGCAGCACCTCTGGGAACACCTGGATCTGGGTGCCCCAGAACATCTGCACCAGGGACTTGAGCACTGATGAGAGTCCTATGGTCACCATGATGACCGAGATGATGGATTCGCCGATGAGGGGCCGCAGCACAAGGCGCTCGATGGTCATGCCCAGCACCACGGAAAAGCCCAGGGTCATGAGGAAGGACACCAGGAAGGGCAACTGGGCCTGCACCGTGAGGGAGAAGCAGATGTAGGCCCCCACCATGACCAGCTCGCCCTGGGCGAAGTTCACCACCTTGGTGGCCTTGTAGATGATCACGAAGCCCAGGGCCACCAGGCTGTAGATGGAGCCCACCACCAGGCCGTTGATCACCAGTTGCAGATAGTATTCCATGTCCCTTCCTAGTCCACGTCCATAATTCTCAAGGTCCCGCACATCTCCCGGCTGCGGCCGTCCTGGTAGAGGATGCAGGCCGTCACCTCCACCTTGTCCACCGGCGAATACAGCGCCTCGATGATGGCCCCGTAGCGCTCGCCCACCACCTGGCGGCGCACCTTGCGGGTGCGGGTCAGCTCCCCGTCGTCCGCGTCCAGCTCCTTGAAGAGCAGGGTGAAGCGGGAGACCCGGGTGTTCTCCGGCAACGTGGCGTTGATGCGCACCACCTCGTCCCGGATGAGGTCAAAGACCTCGGGCTTGGCCGCCAGGTCCTGGTAGGTGGTGTAGGTGATGAGCTTGGACTCGGCCCAGCGGCCCACGATCTCGCCGTCGATGCACACGATGGAGGTGATGCGGTCCTTGCCCTGGCCCAGGACCACGGCCTCGCGCACGTAGGGCGAGAACTTGAGCTTGTTCTCCATGAACTGGGGCGAGAACCGGGTGCCGCCCTTCAGGTGCATCACGTCCTTGAGCCGGTCGATGACCACCAACTGGCCGTTGTCCTTGAAGTAGCCCGCGTCGCCCGAGCGCAGCCAGCCGTCGCTGACGGTCTCGGCCGTGGCCGCCTCGTTCTTGTAGTAGCCCAGGAACACCGCCGGGCTCTTGGATAGGATCTCGCCCTCGTCGGAGATGGCGATCTCGGTCTGGGCGATGGGCTCGCCCACGGTGTCGAAGTCGATGGCCCCGTCGCGGTGGATGCAGGAGATGCCGGCGATCTCGGTCTGGCCATAGATCTGCTTCAGGTTCACGCCCA
>DKEU01000051.1:0-20067 GCA_002452635.1 Desulfovibrionaceae bacterium UBA6814
TGAGTTCGTCGTGGTTGCGCAGGAACTGCGCCCACTGGCAGGTCTCGGGGATGGCCGGGGTCTGCTCCAGGATGTCCACCAGGGGGTAGCGGTCCTCCATGCGCAGGGACATGAAGAGCCGGGGCATGGTGGGGAAGTGGAAGGCCATGTGGCACATCTCGCCCGAGCCGAAATAGGCGGCCGTGTCCTCGGGCCACTGGTTGGCCTCGGCCAGGAGCATCTTGTCGGTGTGCCGCTCCTCGATGTGGGCGCGCAGCTCGCGCAGGAAGTCCAGGGTCTGGGGCAGGTTCTCGCAGTTGGTGCCCTCCTCTTCGAAGAGGTAGGGCACCGCGTCCAGGCGCATGCCGTCCACGCCCATGCCGAACCAGAAGTCCAGGGCCTTGAACATGGCCTCCTTGACCCGGGGGTTGGCGTAGTTCAGGTCCGGCTGGTGGGAGTAGAACCGGTGCCAGTAGTAGGCCTGGGCCACCGGGTCCCAGGCCCAGTTGGAGGACTCGAAGTCCTTGAAGATGATGCGGGCCTCGTCGTAGCGGTCCGGGGTGTCGCTCCACACGTAGAAGTCGCGGTGCACGCTGCCCGGCTTGGCGCGGCGGGCGCGCTGGAACCAGGGGTGCTGGTCCGAGGTGTGGTTGAGCACCAGTTCGGTGATGACCCGGATGCCCCGGGCGTGGGCTGCGCGCAGGAATTTCCTGAAGTCCTTGAGCGTGCCGTAGGCCGGATGTACCCCGGTGTAGTTCTCGGTGTCGTAGCCGTCGTCGCGCAGGGGCGAGGGGAAGAAGGGCAGGAGCCACAGGGCGGTGACGCCCAGGTCCTTCACGTAGTCCAGCTTGGAGGTCAGGCCCGGGAAGTCGCCGATGCCGTCGCCGTCCGAGTCGCAGAAGGCCCGGACGTGCACCTCGTAGATGAGGGCGTCCTTGAACCAGAGGGGGTCGGAGATGAGGGTCGAGGCGTTGCGCGGCATGGTGTCTCCGGCCTGGGCGGCCGTATCCAGTCATATACGCCGCGCGGGCTCAGGGCAAGCCTCGGGGAGGAAAATGCAGGGAATGCGAGGGGGAAGGGAAGGTTAGGCCGCGATGTCCAGGAGCAGGCCCTTTTCTGCCGCGGCCTGGCTGGCCGTGGCCTGGCCGGCCAGGGCTTGGCCGCCCAGGATTTGGCCGAAGACCGCGTCGGCCGAGGCCGAGGCTGCGGCGCCGTAGTTCTGCTCGATCCACTGCCGGATGTCGGCCAGGGAGCCGCGCAGGGAGGTGGCGTCCACCTTCTCGCCCAGGCCGTCGGCCAGCATCCGGCGCAGGGCGTCGGCCACGCCCTCGCCCAGGGAGTCGCCCAGGCCGTCCAGGGCCGCGGTGACCTGCTGGAGGGTCCCGGACATGCCCGGGGCCAGGGCCAGGAACCGCTCGTCGGCCCCGTTGTCGAAATAGGCGTTGAGCTGGTCGTTGAGCTCGCCGTTGAACCTGGAGAGCACCTGGTCGCCGGCCGCGGCGCCGAAGTTGCGGTCCACGAACTTGAGCGCGGCCACCAGGCCCTGGCCCAGGTTCTCCTCGGTGACCGCGCCGTCGCCCACCTTCTGGTACACCATGCCGATGGCCGCGGTGGCGGTCGCATCCCCGAAGTTCTCGCGCAGGTAGTCCATGGAGTCCTGCAGCGCGGCCACCAGGCCCGAGGCGTCCTTGCCCTCCTCGCCCCCGGCCTTGGCCTGCTCCTCCAGGCGCAGCAGCATGTTCTGCGCAAAGGAGGCGTCCACCAGCCGGCCGCTCTCCTGGCTGGAGGTACTGCCGGTGGTGTTCACGCGGCGCGCGCCCTGGGTCAGGTCCGCGCCGCCCCAGGCGGAGAGCCCGGCGTAGGGGGTGTTGGCGAATGCGGTTATCTGCATGGCGTATCTCCGGGCGCAAGGCCCGTCATGCAGTCCTATCGGCGGAGGCGGCGAGAATCTTTAGGCGGGCTTGGGATGGGAGTCGGCCAGCCGCTCCAGGAGCCGGTGCAGGGCCAGGAGCCGGGCCGGGTCCTCGGCGTCGAAGGTGAAGCCGGTGCGGTAGGGCAGGTCCGTGGCCGCGCTCTCCATGGAGCGCACCGCCCGGGCGGCAAGGGAGATGGGATCGCCGCCCGAGGGGTCGTGCACGTTCACCCGGATCTCGGCCCCGCGGGTGAAGGGCCGGTTGGACTCGCACATGAGCCCGCCCAGGCTGATGTCCGCGGCCCGGCAGACGTAGTCCGCGCCGTCGCCCGCAGGCACGATGAACTCCACCTGGGTGGCCACGGCCATGCGGCGGTGCATGCGCCGGTCCGAGGTGTCCGCGGACACCTGGTTGCGGCCCCCGGTCTTGGCCCGGTACAGGGCCCAGTCCGCCAGGCGGACCAGCTCCTCCTCCCCGGTGGCGTCGTCCGGGGAGCAGGCCACCCCGATGCTGATGGTGAGGGAGCCGATGGGCTTGCCGTCGTAGGTGATGAGGTGGTTCTCCACGTTGCGGCGGAAGCGCTCGGCCACCATGAGGGCGTTCTGCTTGGAGGTGCGGGGCAGGATGACCACGAATTCCTCGCCTCCGTAGCGGCAGACCTGGTCGTTCACGCGGCCCGAGGCCACGAAGATCTGGGCCAGCTGCTGCAGGGCCGCGTCTCCGGCCTGGTGGCCGTAGCGGTCGTTGAAGGCCTTGAAGTGGTCGCCGTCGATCATGAACACGCAGAACGGCATGCCCGACCGCCGGGAGCGGGCCACCTCCTTGCGCATCTCCAGGTTGAAGAAGCGGCGGTTGAAGATCCCGGTGAGTTCGTCCTTGAAGGCCGAGTCCTCGCGCTGCACCAGCAGGCGGGATTCGATGACCACCGGGTTCTTGAGCTCGTGCCCCTGGCTGGTGAAATAGTCGCACACCGCGGTGCGCAGGCCCACGGTCCGGCCCAGGGCCTGGGCCATGGCCTCCCGGTGGGCGAGGACGGCGGTCCAGTTTTCCTTGGCCCGGGCGCCGTCCATTTCCAGGCGGGTGAGGTGGAACAGGGCGTCGGCAAAGACCTGCGCCCCGTAACGGCGCTCCAGGTCGGCCACGGCCCTGGGACCCTCGGGCCGGGCAAATGCGCTTTCCTCCAGCAGGGAGTGCAGGGACGCCGGGTAGTCCTGTCCCTTGTCCGGGGTGGGAGGGGGTGCGCTCATCGTGTGAAGAGTAGGTGAAATTGGCGAGACGCGTCAAGCAGCCCAGGACTTGGGCGCTTTCCACGCACCCTGGGCTCTGGTAGGAGAAGGGTATACCCAGCCAAGGAGGCCGCCATGCTTTTGCCGCACAACGAGGCCAAGTTCAAGAAGTGTCCCTTGCTCACCACCAAGGACGACAAGCTGCGCCTGTGCCTGGGCAACGACTGCATGATGTGGCGTTACGCCCATCCCGAGAAGGAAGGGGACAAGGACAAGGGGTATTGCGGCCTGTCGGGCAAGCCGGCCGGGGCCATGTAGGTCACGGGGCGTCCAGGCGCCGGGCCGCGCAGAACAGGGCTCGCCCGGGCAGCCGGGCCGGGTCCAGAGGCGTCGGGGCCGGGTCCAGCCGGGCCAGGTCCGCGTCCGCGGCCAGGTCCGCGGACAGGCCGCAGCCCAGGCCGTAGGGCGGGAGCAGTTCCGCCAGATCGGGATGGTCCGCCGGGACCAGGGCGTGGCGCAGGGCCGCGCATTCGGCGCAGACCGGGGCCGCCGGGTCCGCTGGCTTGGCGCGCAGGAGCACCCAGGGCCGCGCCGCGCGCTCCTTTGGGTCCGCGGCCCGGCGCAGCAGGTCCAGGTGCGCGGCCTTGGCCGCCTCGAAGCTGTCCAGGGCCGCGCCGATGCGCGCCTCGTCCAGGCCCTCCTCCTCCAGCATGCGGAAGATGACCTGGCCGGAGAGGCGGCGCAGCACGGGATGGCGGTCGAGGAGTCGGGCGGCGGGCGGCATGGGCCGCATGTACCTGGCGGGCATGGGGTTGGCAAGGACTTGACTCCACGGCCCGGAGGGTTATTATTGAACCATGCCCGGTAGCCGGCCCTTGCGGCGGCCCGGGAGAGTCGGACGGCGCGTTGTGAGGACACCCGGGAAACCACTCGGCAACCTGTGCAGGCGCGTCGGGAGTCAACACCCAAGCGGGCTTTTCCAACCCGCCCCGGGGCGACCCGGGGCGGTTTGTTTTTTTGCGGCAAGGCTTGATTAGCTGCCCGGATGCGGGATACCCCAGAGGGAACAAGGAACGCACCGACGCCATGGGACTTTTCAGCAGACTGTTCCGCCGCCGCAAGGGGCTGGGCAAGGGCTTCGCCGAGGACGCGGCCCTGGCCTCGCTGCTCGACGCGGTGCTGGAGGGCTGCGAGTACGTGCTGGGCGCAGGGGAGGGCGCGGCCCTGACCCTGGCCGCTGAGGCGCGGCGCTACCCGGGCAAGGAGTTCCTGGTCTGCGAGCCCGGGCCGGAGAAATGCCACGAGGTGGGCGTCCGGGCCAAGGGCATCAAGAACCTCTACCTGCACAACCTGACCCCGGCCGAGTTCCTGGACATCCTGTCCCGGGACAAGCCCTACCTCTTCGGCCGGGACGTGCTCTTCTACCTCTCGGCCCTGGGCGGGGGGGGCGAGCGCCGGCTCTTCGACGAGATCAGCTTCGTGGCCGGGCACTTCCAGGCCTGCTTCCTGCTCCTGTCCGGGCTCCGGGTCCCGGACCGGGACGAGTTCGCCTACGCCACCCACCGCGGCCGGGAGTGCTCCCTCAAGAACGTGGCCCCCTGCCTGGCCGGGGCGTCCAGCGTGCTGCACCTGCCCGCCTATCCGGTGAAGCCCTCCCGCCGGCGGATGCTCAAGGGCTGGGGCCTGTTCTGCCTGGGCCGCAACGCCGAGTTCGTGTTCCCCGAGTCCCTGGCCGCCCTGGTGCAAAAGCAGCCCTAGTGTGATCGCCGCCATGTCGGGTCGCGCCCCCCGTATCCCGGCTCTTCTTGTGGAGGAACGTGGCGGACGCGACACTGGGGCCGGGTATCGCCCTTGTCTATGCATTTCCGCGCTACCAATTTGATATAACTATTTTCCCCCGTGTTGCGCGGCATGGTACTTCCCCGCCATGTTGCGCGTGCGCACCATATGGGATTCCCCCTGGCCGGCCCGGGGCGTCCGGGTGTTGCTGGCCGGGGTCTTTGTGGCGTCCGGCTGCCTCAAGCTGGCCGATCCCAGCGCCCTGGCCGTGACGGTCAAGGCCCTGGGCCTGGCCCCGGGCTGGGCCGCCACGCCCCTGTCCGCGCTCCTGGCCGGGCTGGAGGTGCTGGCCGGGCTGGGGCTGCTCCTGCGCCTGCGCTGGTCCCTGCCGGTCATCACCGGCCTGCTCCTCTTCTTCATCGCCATCCTGGCCTATGCCCTGGACATGGGCCTGGACATCGATTGCGGCTGTTTCGGGCCGGACGAGCCCGAGGCCCGGGCCTTCCACGGCCTGTGGTCCGCCCTGTGGCGGGACCTGGGGCTCCTGGCCGGGGCGGCGTATCTGTTCGCCTGGAACCGGGGGCATGGGGTCGAAGGGCGGGGGTTGGGTTCGGTCCTGTCGGGTTTCCACGTCAAACCAAGGGAGAAGGAAGAATGCGCGCAATGATGGGGAGGCTGCTCGCCCTGCTGGTGCTGGCCCTGGTGCTGGTCCCGGCTGCGGCCCAGGCCGGCAACCAGTTCGAGGACGAGGTGGAGAAGGAGAAGGGCGCGGTGAAGCTGGCCCGCGAGGTGATGCGCGGCGGCTACGACCTGGTCACCACCGAGGAGCTCAAGAAGTGGATCGACGAGAAGAAGGACATGCTCATCGTGGACACCATGCCCTATGAGGACAGCTACAAGAAGGAGCACGTGCCCGGGGCCAAGCAGTTCCTCTTCCCCATCCCGGACATGAACGCCTGGGACAGCAAGGAGACCGACGGCAAGTCGCAGGCCGACTACGAGGCCCTGCTGGGCAAGGACAAGAACAAGACCCTGGTCATCTACTGCGGGTTCGTGAAGTGCACCCGCAGCCACAACGGCGCGGCCTGGGCCAAGAAGCTCGGGTACAAGAACGTGTACCGCTACTCCGGCGGCATCTTCGCCTGGAAGGGCATGAACTACCCGGTGGGGTCGGTGAAGTAGGCTCCGTTGTTAACGCAAGAAAAAGCCCCCGGGAGCCTGCGCTCCCGGGGGCTTTTTGGTGGTGTCGGTCACCCCAGCTTTTCGGTGTTGCGCACGGCCTTGTCCGGGTCGAAGGAGCTCTCCCCGCGGCGCTTCATGCGTTCGCCCGCGGCGCGGCGCTGGGCGATGCCCTCGTTGCGGGCCTTGGCGTCGCGCTGGGCCAGGGCCGCCCCCAGGATCTGGGCCGGGGCCAGCACGTACAGCACCCAGTTCTCGTCGTAGAACAGGCCCAGCAGGGAGAGCAGGTACACGGCCAGGAAGGCGGCGCCCAGCCAGGACTGGCCCAGGTAGAACTGGCCCCCGCCGCCCAGGAACAGGGACAGGCCGGCGGCCGTGTTGGGGTCCTTTTCCTGGAGCAGGCCCTTCACCTCCTCGTCGGCCAGGGAGGCCAGGCGCTCGCGCAACACGCCCTCGCCGTCGTGGATGATGCCCCCGGTGGCCCGGCGCTTCTCCTTGGCCTCCACGCTCTCGAAGCGCACCTGGTCCTCTTCCTTTTCCCAGGGCGCCGCGCCCTTGACGATGACCCGGGGCTTGGACTCGGCGGCCCGGGCCTTCGGGGTCACCCGGATGGGGGGCAGGTCGGGCTGGTTGAAGGGCGTGGTGTCCGGGACCGGGGACTTGGGCTTGGGCCGGGCCGGGGCGGGCTTGGGGGATGCCGGCTGGGCGGCCGGGGCCGGCGCGGACTCCGCCGGGGTTTCGGCCGCCGGCGCGGCCGGAGCCGGGGGCTCGGCCCAGGTCTCGGCGTGCCGGGCCGGGCCGGGGGTGCGCCGGGCCAGCAGGTCCTTCATGGCCCGCACGAATTCCTTGCTGCCGATGCGGCCTGCCGCGAAGTCGTCCTCCAACTCGCGGATGGCGTCGGCGACGCTCTTCTCTTCCATCCCTCTTCTCCTGGGCCGGATCCCCCTGCGCCGGGCGCGGCGTCCTGGAACCAGGTTATGCCCCAGTTCCCGGGCCTTCGCAACCGGCTGGCAAGGGGGCCGGCCTTGCCAAGCCGGGGGCGAGCCGCTATGGAATACGCGGGGTTCCATGTCCGGCAAACCGGGTACTGCAGGAGTGGGCATGCCGATCATCGAGTGGGACGAGTCCATGGCCACGGGCGTGGCGCAGATCGACGAGCAGCACCAGGAGCTGGTGCGCATCATCAACCAGCTCTTCGACGCCTACCAGGGCGGGGGGGACCGCCCCACCCTGGAACAGGTGGTGCGCCGTTTCTGCGACTACACCCTGGCCCATTTCGCCCTGGAGGAGGGGTTCATGGAGCGCTTCGGCTACCCGGGGTACGATACGCACCTGACCGAGCACATGGATTGCAGCATGCAGGCCATCGACTTCTTCACCGCCTACATCGAGGGCCAGGACACCCTGACCGCGGAGGCGCTCAACTACCTGGTGTCCTGGTTCCGCACCCACACCACCGGCACGGACCGGGCCCTGGGCGCGTTCCTCAACGCCCGCGGCGTGTTCTGATCATGGCCGTGCATTCCCTGTTCGAGGCCGCCACCTACCTCTTCGACCCGGTGCACAGCTTCTGGGAGCGCCGCCGCACCCAGCAGTGGGTGGCCGGCATCCTGGTGGCGGTGTTCCTGCTCTCGCTGCTGGCCATCGAGTTCAACCGCCAGGGCCTGCTCCCCGACCCCCTGGCCCGGCTCACCCCGCCCAACCACTTCCACTCGGTGAACCTGGCCTTCTCCCTGGTGCTCACCCTGGAGGTCATCGGCCTCATCTTCACCCTGCCGTGCTCCATCGCCAAGTCCGTGGGCAAGCAGTTCGAGATTCTGGCCCTCATCCTGGTGCGCAGCTCCTTCAAGGAACTCATCGAGTTCAGCGAGCCCGTGGCCCTGGGCGGGCACGTGGACGTGGCCATCCGCATCGGCACCGACGCCCTGGGCGCCTTGGGGGTGTTCGTGCTGCTGGGCATCTACTACCGCTTGCAGCGCCAGAAGGAGGAGATCAAGAACCCGGTGGCCCTGTACCGCTACGTGGCCACCAAGAAGCTCATCGCCCTCGTCATGCTCGGCCTGTTCGCCGGCCTGGGCCTGTTCAACGCCTGGCAGAAGGTCAACCACGGCGAGATGATCGATTTCTTCCCGGCCTTCTACACCCTGCTCATCTTCGCCGACATCCTCCTGGTCCTGGTCTCCCAGGTCTTTCTGCCCTCCTTCCGGGCGGTGTTCCGCAACTCCGGGTTCGCGGTGGCCACCCTGCTCATCCGCCTGGCCCTCACCGCCCCGCCCGAATTGGGCGCCATCGTGGGCGTGGGCGCGGCCGGGTTCGCCCTGTGCCTGACCCTGGCCTACAACGCCTTCTACCATTCCTACCCGGGGTGATCCCGGCCCGGCCGGGCCCCCCGTGCTTGACTGGCATCGCTTCATGGCTATCTAAAAAATCAGGGTGCTCAACCCTATCCGCCCAGACCCGTGGGCCGTGCGGCCCAGGCTTCGGCCTGTCCCCCCCTCTGCATGGCCCGCGGGTCGCCCTGTCTTTGCCCCGGACCCGCCGGGGTAGCCCTCGTCACCCTGCCTGTGCTAGCCTTGCCCAAAAACTAGAGCATCTTACCTTTGAAGAAGTGGAGATGCTCTAGCGCAGTTTGTTGAAATAATGGAACATTATTTCAACCTCTCGCCTTGTTTCAAGGCGAAACTGCGCAGGGAGGGCGTGATGAGCACGTGGGAAAGCCTGCTGGCTATGGTGTTGGGGCTGGGGGCCGGGGCCCTGGCCGGGCTGGTGGCCTGGCGGATGGCGCGGGCGGTCGCGGTCCGGGCCGCGGAACGGACCGGGGAGGGCCGCGGGGAGCAACTGCTGCGCCGCCTGGCCGGACCGGGCCGGGCCGGGGCCGTGCTGGCGGGCATGACCCTGGCCGCGCAGTGGGTGCAGGCCGCGCTCACCCCGGCGCTGGCCGCCGCAGTGGGGCAACTGCTCGGGGTGGCCTGGACCCTGGCCCTGGCCTGGCTGGCCGCCCGGGGGGTGCTCCTGGCCGAGGACCTGCTCCTGGCCCGCTTCGATTTGTCGGCCAAGGACAACCTGCAGGCGCGCCGCATCTACACCCAGGTGCGGGTGGCCAACCGGGTGCTGGGCGTGGCCCTGGCCCTGGTCACCCTGGCCCTGGTGTGCATGCGCTTCGAGACCTTCCGCCAGGTGGGCGCGGGCCTGCTGGCCTCGGCCGGAGTGGCCGGCCTGGTGGTGGGCCTGGCTGCCCAGAAGACCATCGCGGGCGCCCTGGCCGGCATCCAGTTGGCCTTCACCCAGCCCATCCGCCTGGACGACGTGGTGGTGGTGGAAGGGGAGTGGGGCCGCATCGAGGAGATCACCTTCACCTACGTGGTGGTGCGCATCTGGGACCAGCGCCGGCTCATCGTGCCGGTGGCGCGCTTCCTGGAGGCCCCGTTCCAGAACTGGACCCGGGTCAGCGCCGAGGTCTGGGGCACGGTCATGCTCTATGCGGACCTCACCGTGCCCGTGGACAAGGTGCGGGAGGAACTGGCCCGCTACGCGGCCGCCCACCCCAAGTGGGACGGCCAGGTCTGCGGCCTGCAGGTGACCGGGGCCTCGGAGCGCAGCCTGGAGCTGCGCGCCCTGGTCAGCGCCCGGGATTCCTCGGCCCTGTGGGACCTGCGCTGCGACGTGCGGGAGCACCTGGCCGCGTACCTGCGCGACGTGCTTCCCGGCAGCCTGCCCCGCACCCGGGCCGAGGTCTCCGGGGACAGGGAGGCGCTTGCGCATCCCCTGGGCGAGGCGTAACGTGGCAGTGGCGTGGGACATATCCCCATCGCCGGCGGCCGCGTCCCGGCCGAGGAGGGAGGAAGCATGCACCTGATCCGCACCGTGGTCCTGTTGGCCGCCGCCCTGGCCCTGTGTTCCTGCGCGGCGCGGCCCGGAGGCGCCCTGGCCGAGCCCGGCGGCTTCCGCGGCCTGGCCTGGGGCGAGAAGGCCAGCACCCGCGCCGAATTGCGCCAGGTGGGCGAGGACGGGGACGAGATCTGCTACGTGCGGGAGGGCGAGAAGTACCGCATCGGCGAGATCGAGGTCCAGAACATCTACTACTGCTTCTTCCAGGACGGGTTCTACCACGCCCGGGTGGAGTTCGCGCCCGAGGACTTCCCGGGCGTGAAGTACCTGCTCTACCTCAAGTACGGCCTGCCCGCCGGGGCGGACAGCGATCCGGCAGGGTCCACGGACGAGTCCCTGACCCGCTACTACTGGGAGTTCTCCGACACCCGGATGGTGCTCACGGACAGCGGGACCCTCAACTACTACGCCAAGTCCGGCACCGAACGCTGGATGCGCGCCCTGGGCGTGTTCGACGACATGTAGCCATGGGTATTGCGGACAAGCTGGAAGCGTTGCTGCGCAAGGCCGCGCCCGGGCACGAGGAGGAGATCGCCGCGGAGATGGAGCGGCTGCGCGGCCTGCGCACCAAGGAGGAGATGGCTGCCTACGCCAAGGAGAAGGGGGTCGTGGCCAAGGAGATCTTCAAGGAGCGCGCCCCCAAGCTCTCGGAGGCCCTGCGCCAGGGCTGGGCCAATCTGCTGGAGGAGGCCCGCAAGGGCGATCCGGACCGCAAGGACCGTTGACTTTCCCCCTGGGCTGACTAGTCAAGTAAGGATAGGCAACCCCAACCGCCGCGCGTTCTGCCGGCTGCCTTCCCGGGGACCTTCGCCCCTCTCGGCCTCCCCGCATCCGCCGGTCCGTGCGCCCGCCCTTGGAGGCCCGCCATGAGCGACAAGACCCTCTCCTTCCTCACCGAGGACCTGGCCCGGGAGGCCCTGGTCGAGGCTGCGGACAACTTCTTCGGCCGGCGCAAGGCCCTGGACGACGAGAAGGATATGTTCGAGGCCAACCTGGCGGACCTGGCCCGGCTGCGCCAGTCCGTGCTGGACCGCACCGCCACCCTGCACCGCCTGCTGCTGCCCGGCAACGCCCCGGCCTTCTACGCGACCCTGGGCGTGGACCCCGGCCCCCTGCTGGAGGCCGCGGCCGCGGCCACGCCCCTGGGGGGCAAGGCCCGGGAGTGGGTCATGCCCAAGACCTGGGCCTGGACCGGGGAGGGGGAGTACGAGAAGCTGGCCATCACCGCCTATGCGGCGGTGCAGGACCGGATGGACGAGTTCCTGCACGGCCGGGTCTACGTGGACTCCAAGTCCGGCCGCAAGGGCATCAGCGTGAGCCTGGAGGCGCTCTCCGCCTGGTGCGACCGGCTCAACGCCCGCATCACGGGCCTCAACCGGTCCATGCCCGCCTCGGCCACCCTGGGCTTCGCCAAGGGCCTGTCCCCCCAGCAGGTGGAGCAGGAGCGGCTGGTGGATGCGCCGGTGGACGGCCTGGCCCAGGGCCTGGACCAGGACCTGGCCATCTCCGGGGTGGACTGCGGCCGGGTGGCGGCCCTGGCCCTGCCCGAACTGCCCAGGCCCGACGCCGTGCGCCAGGCCGTCGCCCGCTTCTGCGCGGAGCTCTACGCCCGGGACCGCGACCAGGTGCGCGCGGTCATGGACGCGTGGTAGCCCGGGAAAATCGTATAGTCGATACGCATCCTGCTTGCCGTTCTATAGATTGTGGTGTATTCGGTTCCTGCACACGCGGGAGCACTATGGACATGGCCAAGATCATATCCGGGGGGCAGACCGGGGTGGACCGCGCCGCCCTGGATGCGGCCCGGGCCCTTGGGCTGCCCCTGGGCGGCTGGTGCCCCCGCGGCCGGCGGGCCGAGGACGGGACCATCCCCGCGGACTATCCCCTGCGCGAGAGCCTGATGCGGGGCTATGCGGACCGCACCCTGCGCAACGTGAGCGAGGCCGACGCCACCCTCATCCTGTGCCGGGGGCGGCTGTCCGGGGGCAGCGGGCTCACCGCGGCCCTGGCCCGCAAGCTGGGCAAGCCCGCCCTGGTGGTGGATCTGGCCGGCGCCCCGGACATCCCCCGGGTCCTGGCCTGGGCCCGGGAGCACCGGGTGGGGGTGCTCAACGTGGCCGGCCCCCGGGAGAGCAAGTGCCCGGGCATCCAGCGCCAGGCCACCCGCTTCCTGCTCCAGGTCCTGGGCCACCTCTGAATCCCGGGCGTTTGACGCCGTACCGCAAGCAGCTATACTGGAGGCGATCCGGGCCGGCCCATGCCCCCGGCCCCGAGGTTGCCCATGTCCGACGATTTGGAGAAGTTTGCCGAAGGCCTGGTCCTGGAGACCCTGACCGAGGCGGCCCAGACCTTCTTCGGCACCCGACGCGACCTGGAGAAGGAGATCGAGCTCTACCGGGAGGCGGCCCGCCGCCTGGCCGGGGTGGAGCGGATCATGCTGCGCAAGGCCGGGGCGGTGCACTACCTCCTGCTGGAGGGCGAGGCCGCGCGGGACTTCTACCACGCCGTGGGCGCGCCGCCCGGCCACCTGCCGGACATGGCCGACCCGGACAAGAGCGGGCTCAAGAAGTCCTGGGCGGTCACCGGCGCGGGCCGCTTCGGCAAGCTCCTGCTCAAGGCCTACGAGGCCCTGTACCAGGCCGCGGACGAGTACACCCACGGCCGCTACTACACCGATCCCAAGGGCACGGGCCGCAAGCTGGTCACGGTCCACTTCACCCAGTTGCGCAGTTGGTGCAAGCGCCTGAACCAGCGCATCGAGGCGGTCAACGCCGAGAACCTGCCCTCGGCCACCCTGAGCTTCGTGCAGGGCCTGGACCCGGATTCCCTGGACCGGGCCCGGATCACCGGAGGCTCCACCTTCGGCCCGGCCTGCAAGCTGGACCAGGAGCTGGCCTTCCCGCCCATCGAGTGCGTGGCCATGACCTACGTGGCCGCGCCCGAACTGCCCCCGCCGGACAAGGCCCGCAAGGACGTCCTGGCCTTCGCGGCCCGGCTCTACAAGGCGCACCGGGCGCGCATCGACGCCCTGCTCGCCGCCTGGTAGCCCGCGTTTTCCCTATTTCTTCCCGGCCGGCGGGTCGAGGGGGTCGCCCGCGTAGAGCACGATGCGCCGCGTCGCGAAGTCGTGGGTGGTGGCGATGTGCGCGATGCGCTCGGCGATGCGCGCCCCGGCCTCGGCCGAGGGGTGCATGGGATCGGCGTAGTCCCCCGGGGCGTGCACCAGGGCGTGCATGTCCAGAATCGGCAGGCCGAAGGTGCGGGCCACGTCCAGGATGGCGTCGTTGAACACCGCGGTGCCCGCGGCCAGGGCGTGGCGCATGTTCTGGTGGGGCGGGTTGGGGGCGTACAGGGTGGATATGGTCACCGGCAGGCGCAGGTTCAGCAGGTTGCGGACCATGGCCTCGTACTTGTCGCGGAACCCCTCGCCGATGAGGGCGAACTGCTCGAACAGGGAGATGGCGTTGACCCCTTTCTTGAAATAGATGCCCTCGTGCTTCATGGCGTCGGTCATGCCCACGCTCACGAACAGGTGGGAGGCCTCGGAGGACAGCTTGCCCGCCTGGGCGTAGACGTCCAGGATGGAGTTGCCGTCCAGGGCCCGGGATACGGCCTTGGTCCCCTCGGGCAGGCGGGCGCGCAGGAGCTCCAGGATGGAGGCCCCCTTGGGCACGAACTTCACGTTGTTGAAGGAGGAGTCGCCGAGCAGCACGATGGTGGGCATGGTGCGGACCGCCTGGGTTCGGATTGGATTCCAGCATACCCCCGGAAGATTGCGGCATCAAGCAGATTGGGCCTTGCCCGGCCCCATGCCGCTCTCCATGAGCAGGTGGAAGAAGGTTTGCACGTAGCGTCCCGACACCACGTCCGGCAGTTTGAAGGCCGGCATGCGCCGGGGCAGGAAGGCCGAGGTGTAGGCGAAGAATATCTGCTGGGAGAGCCGGGCCAGGGCCGGGCCCAGCAGCTCGTCCCAGAGCTCGGCCTTGGTGTCCTCGGGCAGGCCGTCGCTGCGGCATTGCAGGGGGCGGCGGTCGAAGAGCAGGCAGCGCCGGTCCTCGGACAGGGGGCAGGCGCTGCCCGCGTCGGTGAGGCAGAAGTCCGCCTCGTCCGCGGCCTGGGCGGCGTTGGCCTGCCGCTCCTGGGATGCGGCCGCCACTGCCGCGTCGATGATGGACAGCCGCTTCTCGCTCTGCAGGGTGGTGTTGAGCGCATGGGTGAGCACCACCGCCTCGGCCAGGGTGAGGCCCACCGGGGTGCGGCAGCAGCGGTCGTGCTCCCGGCCGCAGCGGCCCGGGTCCCGGGCCTCCAGGCTGAAGAGGTCCTCGGTGCGCTCGACCATGGCCGCGTATTCCGCAAAGTAGGGCGACAGGTCCACCAGGTGCTTGAACTCCAGGGACGGCTCGCGCACCGTGAGCTGGCCCGCGGCCTTGCCGTACTTGCGGATGGTGCGCCACTGGGCGAAGTTGGCCGGCTTGGAGCGCAGGCGCTTGAGCTTGCGGCCCGCCAGCTTGTGCCCCAGGCCCCGGCGCAGCAGGTAGGCGTTGAGCACCGTGCCGGTGCGGCCGATGCCGTGCCGGCAGTGGATGAGCACCTTCTTCCCGAGATAGATGGCCTCGTCCAGCCAGGCCAGGCCCTTTTCCAGCTCGGCCAGGTCCGGGGCCTCCTCGTCCACCACCGGCAGGTAGTAGACCTCGAAGCCGCGGCTGGCCTCGATGTCGTGCAGGTCGCAGAATTCGGCGCAGAGGTTCATGATGGCCGTGACGCCCTGCTCGCGCAGGCTGTCCAGCTGGTCGTAGGACATGGGCGCGCCGCCCACGGCCAGGCTGTCCGTGACCCAGGTCAGGGGATAGGCCGGGGCCTCGGCGCTCATGCGTCGAATTCCGCGGGCACCCCGCGCTTGTCCAGGAACTCCTGCACCAGCCGGTCCACCTGGGATTCCTCGGTCAGGCCCATGTCCATGAGCCGGGTGATGGCCAGCAGGTAGCCCAGCTCGGCCAGGCGCTTCTGGGTGTCGGCCTCGCCGTGCCGGGCGTGCCGGGCGTCCAGCAGATCGCCCCGGGTCTCCACCGTGAACCCGAAATGGGTGAGCACCTGGGCCAGGAAGAGCAGCCGCAGCCGCCGGCCGTCGGCGTGCCCGCCCCCGCCCTTGAAGCGGAAGGACACGTAGTTCTTGTGCTCGTCCGGCCCGCAGAAGGCGTCCACCACCGAGAAGTGGTAGCCGAAGCGCAGCATGAGGTGCAGGTAGTTGGCCGAGACCACGGCGTAGCTGGCCAGGAGCTTGGACGAGGGGTCGAAGATTCCGCCGCTCACCCGGTCGAACTCTTCCCAGTCCATGTGGATCAGCTTGTCGGACCAGGCCACGTCCGGGTCGGCCAGGCCGTACCAGAAGGCCCACAGGGGCTGGCTCTTGAAGTCGTTGGGCGTGACCTCCGCGGCATCGTGGGCCGTGGGGAACAGGCCGTCCTCCAGGTCCAGCACGTACATGGCCAGGGGCAGGTGGGACTTGAGCTTCTTGGCCTTGCCCAGGCCCGAGCCGCCCTTGCCCACCAGGGTGAACATCTCGTTCACCGCCTTCTCGTGGCAGAAACGTACGATGTCGTGCAGGGACTTGACGTATTGCGGCGAGAACTCCGGGGCCTGGGGGTCGGTGAGGGTCAGGCGGGAGATGTGGGGCAGCACCTTGCGCAACTGCTCCAGGGCCGGCCCGGGGGGCAGCCTGCGCTGGCCGGCCGCGGCCAGGACCGCCTCGGCCCGGCCCGCGAAGATGCGGCCGCAGGTGGCGTCCACCGTGAACTCCCGGCCTTCGGGCAGGTCCGCGAAGCACTCGGGCCCGAACACCACCACGGGCAGGCCCATCTCCCGGGCCACGGAGGAGAAGTGGCTGGCCCGGCTGCCCGCGGCCGAGACCACCGCGGCCACCCGGCCCACCAGGCGCACCAGGTCCGGGTCCAGGGTGGGGGTGACCAGCACCGCGCCCCGGGGCACGTCCTCGGGCTCCACCCGGCCCCGGGCGTGGAAGGCCGGGCCGCAGGCCGCGCCCCAGGAGCCCCGCACCAGCCCCTCCACCAGGAGGTCCGCGTCCTCCAGGACGCAGGCCGGGCCCTGGGTCGGGGCCTCGTCATGGACCCGGGCGTCGGGGATGGGCCGGGACTGGAGGATGGCCACCCGGTTGCGGGCGTCCAGGGCCCATTCCACGTCCTGGGGCTTGCCGAAGAGCCGCTCCAGGACCAGGCCGGCCCGGGCCAGGCCGGCCGCCGCGGCCCGGTCCAGCACCGCGGCCTGGGGGTCGGGCGCGGCCAGCAGGCCGGGCTCGGGGTCGCGGTTGTAGCGGAACACCTGGGGGGTGCGCCGGCCCGAGACCAGCTCGTCGCCCAGGCCGGACACCGCGAACACGGCCGAGCACTCCCGGCACTCCTCGCCCGGCGGATTGAAGGTGTAGACCACCCCCGCGGCCCGGGCCGGGACCATGGGCATGATGAGCGCGGCCATGGGCGTGGCCGCGTCGGAGAGCCCGGCCAGGATGCGGTAGGTCACGGCCCGGGAGCCGTACTTGCCGGCCAGCACCCGCTGGTAGGCGGCCGCGGCGTCGGCCGGGGCCACGTTCAGCTCCGAATCGTACTGCCCGGCAAAGGAGGAGGCCCCGTCCTCGCCCACGGCCGAGGAGCGCACCGCCAGGGGGGCGCCGTCCGGGGAGAGCCGGGCCGCGGCCGCGGCCACCTCCCGGGCGATCTCCTCGGGCATCTCGGCCGCCAGGACCAGGGCCTGCATCTCCTCGCAGAGCTTCACCAGCTCCGCGGGCTGGCTGAGCACCACCCGGCGCAGGAGCTTGCCCAGGCGGGGGGGGAGTTCGTTGGCCTCCAGGAAGTAGGCGAAGGCGCTGGCCGTGACCACCGCGCCCGGGGGCACGGGCAGCCCGCTCTTGGTGGCCACCGTGGCCAGGTTGGCGGCCTTGCCCCCGGCCTGGTCCGGCCGCCCCGCGGCCTCGGCCAGGGAGAGGGTGAAGGGCGGGGACAGGTCGGGCTGGGGCTGGTCCAGGCCCATGCGGATGTAGAAGTCCAGCTTCTTGAGGTATTCGGGCAGGTCCACGTGCCGGGCCGGGGAGAGCTTGGCCAGCTCCTCGATCATGTGCCCCACGGCCACGGTGAGCCGCCGGGCGAGCCAGCTGATGCGGGCCGGATCGGCCCGCTCCTCGCCGAAGGCGATCTCCTCCAGGTCCGCGATGAGGGAGAGGCAGATGTCGTCGTACTTGAGCAGGCTCTGGAAGGCGTTGTAGCGCTCGCGCAGGAGCACGCCCGGGGCGAACAGGCGGTAGGTCCAGTGCCGGAAGAGCTGCCGGGAGAACATGCCGGCTATGACCCCAGGACTTCGGCGACCTTGTTTTCCAACTCGTCCTTGTCGATGGGCTTCACGCAGTACTCGCTGGCGCCCAGGCGCAGGGATTCGCGGGCGGTCTCCAGGGTGGGATAGCCGGTGAGCATGATGACCTTCACGTTGGGGGCGGTCTTCTTGAGCTCCTCCAGCACCTCCACGCCGGTCATCTTCTTGAGCTTGATGTCCAGGATGGCCAGGTCGGGCGGATTCTTGGCCGCATGGCGCAGGGCCTCCTCCTCTTCGGTGAAGGCGTCCACCTGGTGGCCCTTGCGGGTGAGTATCCGCCGGATGAGCTCCCCGGCGTCGGACACGTCGTCGAGCACCAGAATCCTGGCCATTCAGTCCTCCCTGGCTGGTGGATACTGGCTGTTTTCCGGGGCATTGTCCACCGGAAGCTCGACCTGGAACACGGTGCCCGGCCCGGCGGCCACGCCCTCGGGCAGGTCCCCGGGCAGGAACCAGCCCACGGCCGGGCTCTCGGCCTTGATGGTCCCGCCGTGGTCCTCGATGATGCCGAAGGACACGGCCAGGCCCAGGCCCGTGCCCTGGCCCACCGGCTTGGTGGTGAAGAAGGGGTCGAAGATGCGGGAGAGGTCCTCGGCGCCTATCCCTTCGCCGGTGTCCGCCACCCACAGGCGCAGGCGGTGGGCCGGGACGTCCAGCCGGGTGCGGACCTTGATGGCCCCGCCCTCGGGCATGGCGTCGTGGGCGTTGCCCAGCAGGTTGATCCACACCTGCTTGAACCGCTCCGGGTCGCCGTGGATGATGGGCATGCGCTCGTCCAGCTCGGTGATGATGCGCACCTTGTCCAGCTCGAGGGTGTGGCGCACCAGGGAGATGGCCTCCAGCACGGTGTTGTTGGCGCACAGGTCCACCCGGGTGCCGGCCCCGCGGCGGGAGAAGCCCAACAGGTCGGCCACGATCTTCTTGCAGACCTTGGTCTGCTTCTCGATGGTCTTCAGGTCCGCGAGCATCTGGGAGTCCGGGGGCACGTCCTCCTGGAGGAGCTGGGCATAGCCCAGGATGACCCCCAGGGGGGTGTTGATCTCGTGGGCCACGCCCCCGGCCAGCTTGCCCAGGGACTCCATCTTCTGGGCCTGGATGAGCTGCTCCTGGGTGGTCTTGAGCTCGGTCACGTCGCGGGCGGTGCGCAGCACGCCGGTGATGCGGTCCTCGCTGTCGCGCACCGGGATGATGACCGTGTGGAACCAGCGCGAGCCGTGCCCGGTCTCCCGGGCGCTCTCCATTTCCACCTTGCGGCCGGTGGCCAGCACCTCGCGGTTCTTGGCCGTGCGCAGCTCGGCCACGTCCGGGGGAAAGAGGTCCGCGTCGTGCTTGCCCACCACCTCGTCCACGCTCCGGCCCACCGAGGCGGCGAAGGCCTTGTTGGGCTGGCGGTAGGACAGGTCCGCGTCCAGCAGGCTGACCAGGTCCGGGGTCACGTCCAGGATGGTGCGGATGAGCTGGTGCTGGTGCTGCAGGTTGCGCTCTGCGGCCTTGAGGTCCTCGATGCGGCTCTTGAGGGACAGGGCCATGACGTCGAAGGCCTCGGCCAGGTCCTGGATCTCGTCGCCCACGTTCTGCCGCCAGACCGGGCAGTCGCGGCAGGAGTCCAGCTTGTCCGGAAAGTCGCCCTCGTCGCAGTCCTGGCACAGGGTGCCGGCCAGGTGCCAACAGCGGCGGCGCACCTCGCCGAAGGCCGGGCAGTCGCGCTGGCCGCAGGCCATGATCTCCCAGCAGTTCTTGAGCAGGGTGGGGCCGGTCTGCAGGTCCAGGTTGCCGCGGATGACCTCCTCGGCGTGGGATTTGAGCACCCCCAGCCGGGCCGTGACCCGGCGGGCGAAATAGGTGCCCGCGCCGATGGCCGCCAGGAGCAGGACCAGGGCGATGACCACCAGCACCAGGGTCATGCGGTCCACGTCGGCGGTGATCTTGATCCGGGAGATGCCCAGGCGCGCGGTGCCGATGCGGTCTCCGGCCGCGGCCACCGCTCCGGCGAAGTCGTCGATGAGCTGGTTGCCCGCGGCCAGCAGCTGGGTGCGCGACTCCATGCCCGCGGGCAGGGAGTTGGCCTCCAGGAGGTCCACCGGGAAGCCGCCCGGGAAGGTGTGGACCAGGACGTGGCCGCGCTCGTCCTGGACAAAGGCGTAGATGATGTCGCCGTCCACCTTCTTGAGGTCGTCCACGATGTTCTTGAGGCGCAGCAGGTCCCGGGCCAGGAGCGGGTCGATGGAGCGGGCGGCCAGGATCTCGGCCAGGGCCAGGCCGCGCTTGCGGTGCTCGTCCTTGAGGGCCTCGCCCGCGATGTGCGCCGCGGCCATGGCCAGGAGCAGGGCGGTGGCCACCACCAGGGCGGCGATGCCCATCTCGATCTTGGTGCGGAAGCGCAGGTGGCCCAGCACGGGCTACTCCAACCCCAGCTTGGTCACCAGGTCGCGGATGGGGGCGAAGTCAGGGTCTGCGGAGGGGATGATGCCCTGGAAATGGGCCGCGGCCAGGATGTGCGCGTCCTCGGGCCGGGTCTGGTCCAGGGCGAACATGGCCTGGGCCAGGGCGTTCACCACCGCGGGATCCAGGCCGGCCCGGGCGGAGTACACCCAGCCCGGGTAGGAGCGGCTCTCGGCCAGGACCCGGATCTGGGAGAGGTCCACCTTGTCCTTGAGCAGGTCCAGGGTGCCCACCCGCACCGAGCCCAGGTCGTAGGTCCCGGCGTAGACCGCCAGCACCACCTT
>DKEU01000051.1:20131-23002 GCA_002452635.1 Desulfovibrionaceae bacterium UBA6814
CCGGCCGAGGTGGGGTCCACCGCGATCCAGCGCTTGCCGCGGCAGTCCTCCACGGTCTTGATGGCCCGGTTGTCCGTGCGCACGATGATCTGGGAGCGGAAGTCCGGCCGGCCCCAGGGCTCGATGATCCGGGCGAAGGCCCGTGCCCCGGCCTGGGCCAGGCGCACGTACACGAAGGGGTTGGAGAAGGAGATGTCGATCTCCCCGCGCTGCACCATCTTCTCGTGCTCGTCGAAGGTGTCCGGGAAGACCTGGCGCAGGGGCAGGCCGGTGGCCTTGCGCAGATAGTCCACCAGGAGCCGGTGCCGTTCGTAGGACACCTGGTGGGAGTACTGGGGGAGGTAGGCGTAGGTCAGGGACCGGACCTGGGCCGGGCCGGGCGCGGCCAGGTCCGAGCGTCGGGTGAGGTCCACCTCGACCACCGGCTCGTCGTCGCTGCAGGCGGCCAGGAGCAGGCAGGCCAGGAGCAGGGCGAGCAGGCGGACGGCGCGGCGCATGGGCTACTCGGTCGGATCCTTGGGCAGGGGCGTTCCGTGCAGGGATTCCCTGAGCCGGCGGTAGGGTCCAATATGGCGCATGCCCTTGGCATAGACCACCCGGAGCAGGATGTACAGGAGCACGAAGTAGAAGAGGTAGTTGGGCTGCCGGCCCACCAGGGGCAGGTCCAGGGGCAGCTCGGGCGTTGCGTCGGCGAAGCGCAGGTTCATCCAGGCCAGGGCGAAGGGCAGGGGCAGGAGCGAGGAGGTGAAGATGGCCGCGCCCAGGGAGAAAGAGTGGCCGAAGGCGTCCAGGGCCTGCTTGTTCACGGCCTTGTAGCTCTCCTTGTCCCCCAGCTTGAGCGCGGTCTCGGCCAGTTGGTTCTGGCGCTCCATCTTGGCCTTGAATGCGCCTGCGCGGCGGCGGTTCAGGGCCAGGACCCCGAGGTAGGCCGCGTCGCCCAAGAGCACGCAGTACAGGCACAGCAGGGAGGCACCCAGGAAGAACCCGGCCGGGGCCGAGGCCGGCCAGCGGAAGGGGGCGATGAGCCAGGGGTCCAGGAAGAGAAGCAGGTCCTGCATGGGTGTCCTTCGTCCGGGAAAAAAGAGGCCCCGGGCATGCGGCCCGGGGCCTCGGTCGTTGCGATGCGGCGCGGGCGGCCTAGCCGAAGATGCGGTAGTTGAAGAAGCCTCTTAAGACATAGTCCACGCCCACGTAAAGGGCCAGCACGATGAACAGGCGCTTGAGCCAGATGTCCGAGAAGTACTTGGAGGTGCGGGGGCCGATGACCGACCCGACCACGATGCCGATGAGCTCGAGGCCGATGAGGCCCCAGTCGAAGACCACGCCCTTGGTGATGAGGGTGATGATGGAGGTGATCATGGAGATGAGCACCGCCAGGGCCGAGGTGCCGGCGGCCAGGTACATGGGCAGCTGGGCCACGGAGGTCAGGAAGGGCACCAGCAGGAAGCCGCCGCCCACGCCCAGGAACGCGGCGATGGCGGCGATCACGACGCCGCCGACGAGCGGGATCAGGGGGTTGAAGGTGAACTCGACGCCGTAGAAGGTGAAGTTGCACTTGGTGGGGGTGAAGGTGGTGACCTTCACGCCCAGGCCGGAGATGTCCACCTTCTCGCCGGCCTTCTGCTTGGCCACGGTGGCCTCGAAGGCCTTGGCCGCCTCCTTGGCCTTCTTCTTGGAGGCCTGGCCCTTGGGCGAGGTCTCCCAGAACAGGTAACAGCCCAGGAGCAGCACGAACAGGCCGAAGTAGCCCTGGTAGGCGGAGAAGGACAGCTTGCCCGCGGTGAGGGTCACCGAGCCCCAGGCGCCCAGGATGGAGCCCAGGCCCAGGGCCACGGCCAGGGGCAGCACCAGCCGGCCCATGCGGTAGTAGTTGAAGGAGGACACCAGGGCGGACAGGCCCACCAGGAACTGGTTGGAGCCGCGGATGGAGTCGGTGACCATCTTGTTCAGGGGCGGGGCGGAGGTCTTGAAGGTCTTGGCGTAGGCGCCCAGGCCGAACACGGTCATGTGGCCCACGCCGGCCATGACGCCGCCGAACGCGCCCACGGTGGAGAAGATCCAGCCCACCCACACGGCCCAGACAAAGGCCAGGATGAGGTTCACGCTGGGCGCGCCGGGAATGCCCAGGAATCCCGCTGGCTTGGCCGAGTCGATCTGGCCGGCCTCGGTCCCCTGCGGGGCCGCGGCGATGGCGTCGGTGAGTTTGTCCGCCCATGCGGGGTGTACGTACAGGGCCGTGACCATGGCCACGGCCACCACGATGAAGAGAATGAGCTTGGTTTTACGCGACACGATAGTTCCTCCCTTGAAAGTTGGGTTGATCTCGAAGCAAGACGCCTAGCCCGCCACCTTGGCCTTGGACATGAGCTGCTTGGTTCCGTATTCCTTGCGGGCCTTTTCCGAGGCCTCGTTCAGGCCCGTGAAGGAGAGGGCCTTGGCCGTGCACCCGTTGACGCAGGCCGGGACCAGGCCCTGGTCCAGCCGGTCGCGGCACAGGTCGCACTTGATGGCCGTGCCCGTCTCCTCGTTGAACTGGGGAATGGTCCAGGGGCAGGCCCCGATGCAGGCCTTGCAGCCCACGCACAACTCCTGCTCCACGAACACGATGCCGTCGTCCCGGCGCTGCATGGCCCCGGTGGGGCAGGCGGCCACGCACCAGGGTTTGGCGCAGTGGAAGCAGGGCATCCACATGTTCAGGATGGCCGGGGAGGAGCCCTTCTTGATGGGGCCCACGCTCACCAGCACCCCGAGCTTGGCCCCCACCGGGACCCGGTTCTTCATCTTGCAGTGCACCTCGCAGGCCTTGCAGCTGATGCACCGCTTCTGGTTCAGCTTGATGGTGTACTTGCTCATAAAGATGGGCTCCTTGCG
>DKEU01000051.1:23050-29719 GCA_002452635.1 Desulfovibrionaceae bacterium UBA6814
GGCTCCAGGTTCCGGGAGAACAGGATGGCCCCGGTGGGGCAGGCGGCCACGCACAGGCCGCAGCGGCAGCACCGGGTGAGGTCCAGGAGGAACCCGGCCGGCTCGTGGCGCAGGGGGCCCGAGGGCGGCGGGGTCTTGGGCGCGGCGGGCACCAGCCGGCCCATGTGCACCTTGGCCCGGGCCGCGGCGGGCAGGGACTGGCGCCGGCCCGGGGCCTCCACGGCGATGCAGCCGAAGGGGCAGGCCCGGGCGCAGGACCCGCAGGCGATGCAGCGCGGCTGCCGCGGGGCCTCGTCCCGGCCGGCCAGGGCCAGCCGGCCCCGCCGCGGGTTCAAGGAGGGGACCTCCGGCGGCGGGGGCGTCTTGTGGGCTCCGAACAATGCAGTAATGAGACTCATCCCTGTACTTCCTCTTCACTAAACTGCAGTATTTCCTCACCTGAAAATTACAGACTGGCATAGTCTGAAATAGGGCAGGGCCTTCAGGGTATCCCATAGAGAGCACTTCCGGTCAGTGGTGTCAACAGATTCTGGCCCTTGTTCTCTTTTTCTCATGCTCGGGCCCTTGGCAAGGGAGAGATAACCCCCTGACGGGACATGAATTGAACTTTTTTTCACATGAAAGGAATGCTTGCCATGGCCCATGGAAATTGCTAACCACTACAATGCCGGGTAGCATGTAGTGTGGGCTCCAGGCGCCCCATTCCATAGATTTCAAGGAGGCTTCCATGGCCAGAACAAGCGTTTACGGTGTGTGCGGCATGTGTACCGTGCGGTGCCCCATGATGGCCGAGGTCGAGAACGGCCAGGTCGTCTTCATCCAGGGCAATCCCCATTCCCCGGGCATCAAGGGCTCCCTGTGCGCCCGCGGCGCGGCGGGCCTGGCCCTGACCATGGACGACGAGCGGCCCCAGTACCCCATGATCCGCGCCGGCGAGCGCGGCGAGGGCAAATGGCGCAAGGTTTCCTGGGACGAGGCCTGGGACTACGTGGCCGAGAAGCTCACCGCCATCAAGGAGAAGCACGGGGCCAAGTCCATCCTGCTCTCGGACCGCGGCGGCCCGTTCCGGGACTTCTACCGGGCCTTCCTCAAGGGGCTGGGCTCGCCCAACTACTGCAACCACGACTCGGCCTGCGCCCGCAACGTGCAGCACGCCGCCCTCTCGGTCTTCGGTTTCGGCCGCAAGGGCGTGGCCTACGACCTGAAGAACGCCAAGCACGTGGTGCTCCAGACCCGCAACATCTTCGAGGCCATCAACGTCAAGGAGGTCAACGACCTGCTCGACGCCACGGAGAACGGCTGCAAGATCACCTGCATCGACGTCCGGGCCACGGTCACCGCGGCCAAGGCCGACAACTTCTTCCTCATCCGGCCGGGCACGGACCTCGCCTTCAACCTGGCGGTCATCAACGTGCTGGTCACCCAGGGCCTGTACAACAAGCCCTTCGTGGACATGTGGGTCAAGGACTTCGAGGCCCTGGCCGCCTACATCGCGCCCTACACCCCGGAGTGGGCCGAGGCCGAGACCGGGGTCCCGGCCAAGGACCTAGTCTCCTTCGCCAAGGAGCTGGCCAAGGCCGCGCCCTCGGTCATCTGGCACCCGGGCTGGATGGTGGCGCGCTACTCCGACTCCTTCCACGTGAGCCGCACCGCCTACATCATCAACTCCCTGCTCGGCGCCATCGGGGCCAAGGGCGGTATGCCCGTCGCCCTCAAGCCCGGGGACGTGGGCAAGAAGGGCCTCAAGGAGCTGGTGGGCCTCTTTCCCAAGCCCGCGGACAAGCGGGTGGACGGCGTGGGCTGGATGGAGGGCCGCACCCACTTCGAGGCCGGCCCCGGCCTGGTGGACCTGGCCTACCGCGCCATCGCCACCGGCGAGCCCTATCCCATCAAGGCCTACATCGCCCAGCGCCATGACCCGCTCATGGCCTTCCCGGACACCGCGGACGTGAAGAAGCTCTGGGAGAACCTGGACCTCCTGGTGGCGGTCACCTTCACCTGGTCCGACACCGCCTGGTTCGCGGACGTGGTGCTGCCCATGTCCCCCTTCCTGGAGCGGGAGACCATGATCGCCACCAAGAACGGGCCGAAACCCTCCTTCTTCGTGCGCAACCGCTGCATGCAGCCGCGCTTCGACACCAAGGCCGACTGGGAGATCTACGCCGGCCTGGCCCGCCGCATGGGCCTCAAGGAGCTGGACTACTCGAATATCGAGGACATCTGGAACTTCCAGCTCCAGGAGACCGGCGTCACCATCGAGGCCTTCAAGGCCAAGGGCTTCGTGGACCTGGCCGACAAGCCCGCCTATGTGGACATGGACAAGCTCAAGTTCAAGACCCCCTCGGGCAAGATCGAGATCATCTCGGACAAGCTCGCCGAGAACGGGGTGGAGTCCCTGCCCGCCTACGTCTCGCCCCAGGCCCCGCCCGAGGGCGGGTTCCGCATCACCTTCGGCCGCTGCGGCCTGCACACCCAGGGCCACACCGTGAACAACCCCCTGCTCAACGAGCAGATGCCCGAGAACGTGGTGTGGCTGAACACCGCGCGGGCCAAGACCCTGGGCATCGCCGACGGCGACCTGGTGGAGATCGGCGGCGGCAGCCACTCCGGCCGCCTGCGCGCCTTTGTCACCGACTTCATCCACCCCGAGGCGGTGTTCATGGTGCACGGCTTCGGCCACACCCTGCCGGTGGAGAGCCGCGCCAAGGGCCGCGGCGTGGCCGACAACGAGCTGATGCCCCAGGGCATCAGGAAGACCGACAAGGGCGGCGGAGGCGTGTGCATGCAAGAGCACTTCGTCACCCTGCGCAAGGCAAGCTAGCCCGGCCCTCCCGGGTTCGCCGCGCCCCCCGCCACCGCCCAGGCGGGGGGCGCACTTTTTTTCCCTCCGGCTTCGGGATAGGATACGGCATGAACATCGGCGAATACACCTTCGAGGAGTTCAAGGAAAAGGCCCGTCAGTTCCACTCCTACCCCGCGCCCGGGCTGCTCCTGGGCGGGTACATGGTGGAGCTGGCCAAGAGCCTCATGCCCCGGGACGTGCTCTACGAGGCCGTGGTCGAGACCGGCAAATGCCTGCCCGACGCGGTGCAGCTCCTCACGCCCCTGTCCGCGGGCAACAACTGGATGAAGGTCGTCAACCTGGGCCGCTACGCCCTGGCCCTGTACGACAAGCACACCGGCGCGGGCGTCCGGGTCTGGGTGGACGCGGCCAAGCTGGCCCCCTATCCCGAGCTGCGCGCCTGGCTCCTCAAGCAGAAGCCCAAGAAGGACCAGGATTCGGAGCGCCTGCTGGAGGAGATCCGCCAGGCCGGCCCCACCATCTGCTCGCACCGGCCGGTGCAGGTGAGCGAGCGCATGCGCCGCCGGCCGGGCATGGGCCCGGTCACCCTCTGCCCGGTCTGCGGCGAGCCCTATCCGGCCAAGGACGGGGCCATCTGCCGCGGCTGCCAGGGAGAGGCCCCCTACGAGAACGAGACCGCGGCCCTGGCCCAGGAGCGCCCGCCCCTGCGCGCCGTGTCCGCCGAGGAAGCGGTGGGCCGCACCGCCCTGCACGACATGACCCGCATCGTGCCCGGCAGGTCCAAGGGCCCCGAGTTCTCGGCCGGCCAGACCCTCACCCCGGGCGACCTCTGCCGGCTCCAGCACATGGGCCGCACCTCGGTCTACGTGGAGGAGGAGCAGTCCCTGCCCGCGGACGAATGGGTGCACGAGAACCAGGCCGCCCTGGCCTTCGCCCAGCGCATGGCCGGCCCGGGCGTGGCCTACGAGCCCAAGCCCCGCGAGGGAAAGATCAACTTTTCCGCCGAGCAGGGAGGGCTGCTCTTGCTGGACCGCGCGGCCCTGCGCCGCTTCAACCTGGCCCCGGACGTCATGTGCGCCTCCCGCCAGGGCGACACCCTCATGGAGCAGGGCAAGCCCTTCGCCGCCTGCCGGGCCATTCCCCTGTACATCTCCCGGGAGAACTTCAGCCGCGCCCTGGCCGCCCTGGGCGACGGCCCGCTCTTCTCCATCCTGCCCCTGCGCCGCGCCCGGGCCGGGCTGCTGGTCACCGGCACCGAGGTCTTCACCGGGGCCATCGAGGACCGCTTCATCCCCATCCTCGCCGCCAAGCTCGCGGCCCTGGGCTCCGAGGTGGGAGCCACGGACATCGTGCCGGACAACGCCCAGGCCATCGCCGCCAGCGTGCGCACCATGCTCGACGCGGGCTGCGACCTCATCATCACCACCGCGGGCCTGTCCGTGGACCCGGACGACGTGACCCGCCAGGGGCTCCTGGACGCCGGCCTGGCCGACGCGCTTTACGGCGCGCCGGTGCTGCCCGGGGCCATGACCCTGGTGGGCCGCATGGGCAGCGCCCAGGTCCTGGGCGTGCCCGCCTGCGCCCTGTTCCACAAGACCACCAGCCTGGACCTGCTCCTGCCCCGGCTCCTGGCCGGCCAGCAGCCCACCCGCAACGACCTGGCCCGGCTGGCCGAGGGCTCCTTCTGCCTGAACTGCAAGCAGTGCACCTTCCCCAAGTGCCCCTTCGGCAAGTGATGAGTTGACTTCCCGGGTGGTCCCTTGGAATCCGCCACCGGCCTGGTCGCCAACGTCTGGGCGTAGGAAAAAGACGGGCGATTCGTGAATCGCCCGTTCTTTTCTGCGGAATCGCCTATCCGTGTTTGTAGGACGGGGCCTTTTCGATGAGGTCCGCGATGAGAAGCGCGGCCGAGAGGTCCTGGTGGGTGTCCGGGGTCATCTCCCCCATGATGTGGTCCTTGAGGTTCTGGGCCGCCTCGTGCAGCCCGGCCTGGTTGCTCCGGCCCTGGAGGAACGCCTCGTGCAGCAGGTCCAGGGTGAGGCGCGGCCAGGTGTCGTCCAGGTAGAGGTGGTAGCCCAGGATCTCCCGGATTTTCAGGATGCCGAAGGCCACATCCGCGATGCGGGTGTAGTCCCGGCTCATGATCTCCCCGTCGTGGATGTGGGGCGGCCTGGGAGCGCAGGGCTCCGCGGCGGCCTGGGCGCGCTTCCTGGCCCGGTAGTCCTCGATGTAGGCGACTTGCGCCATGGGTCCCTCCTGATGTTCAAACCACTCATCGGCAGGCCGGGACCGAAACATTAGCGTCAGGGCACTTGGGATTCGTCCGGATATGCGCTAGGAAGGCCCGCGGAGGACATGACCATGGCGCGGAACGTTGTGCCCAAGGGGGCCATGCAGAAGAAATCCGAGGTGGAGGAGGCCGGCCTGACCGGGGTGTACCGCCGGTCCGCCGGCGCGGCCGGGGGCAAGTCCAACATCTTCCTGGTGGGCCTGCGCGGCAGCGGCAAGACCACCCTGGGCAAGGTGGGGGCCAAGCGCAGCGGCCGGCCCTTCCTGGATACGGACGAGCTGGTGGAGCAGAAGGCCGGCAGGAGCATCGCCGAGATGGTGGAGCAGGACGGCTGGGACGCCTTCCGCGCCCTGGAGAGCGAGGTCCTGGCCGAGGTCTGCGCCGGCGACGGCCAGATCGTGGCCACCGGCGGCGGGATCATCCTGGCCGAGGCCAACCGCCAACTCATGCGCGCCTCGGGCAAGGTCTTCTACCTGGCCGCGGAGCCGGCCCTGCTCACCGGCCGGCTGCTCAAGGACCCCAAGGTGGCCCAGCGGCCGACGCTCACCGGCCGGCCCCTGGCCGAGGAGATGCGCGCCCTGTTCGAGGAGCGCCAGCCCCTGTACATGAACACCGCGGACTTCATCCTCCACGCCGGAGCGCCGCTCAACGAACTGGCCGATGACTTCGAGGAGAAGATTCGGTTGGTCGAGCGGATGGTGGGCAAAAAGTAAACCGAACCAGGCAGGACAAGAGGGCGGTTCGCGAACCGCCCCTACACAAGCAGGCTTGGCCCTTCGGCCGTGCGTTCTTCGGTAGGGGCGGATCGCGATCCGCCCTTCTTTGTTATCCCCCCAGCCGGAACCTCGGCGGGTCGATGTGGGTGGAGTGGCAGACCGGGCAGCGGGAGGGCTTGGTCAGGCGGTCGCGCTTGGTGAACGTGAAGCCGCAGTCCGCGCAGGCCGCGGGGGTGACGTGGAGCTTCTCGTGCCGGCCCCGGGCCGAGCGGGCCAGGTGCTCCAGGGCGTCGTAGACCTGGCGCTCGGGCAGGCCGGCGATCTGGGAAATCTCGCGGGCCGACAGCTCGGCCCCGGCGATGGCCGCGGCCACGGCCTGGGGTGCGGTGAGGCCGCGCTCGGGCGGGGGCGGGGAGTCCTGGCTAGGCGGCATGGGAATCTCCTCGTAGGCCGTTCAAAAATCGCGAGGGCAAGGCGCAAGAGCCCGTCAAGGCCGAAGCCCTTGAGCTGTCAGCGAGTCTTCGAGCGCTACGGTGCAAGAGAGCAGCGCTGTATTCGACATACGTGAGGGTTTGGCGGGGTCGCAGCAACGCAGCCATCGCGGGATTTTCAACGGCCTGCTAATGTTTCGGGTAGGCCTTCTTGACCTCGGGGTTCTCCATGAGCTCCACGCCCGAGCCCTGGGCCACGATCTGGCCGGTGTCCATCACGTAGCCGCGGTGGGCGAACTGCAGGGCCAGGCGGGCGTTCTGCTCCACCAGGAGGATGGTCATGCCCTCCTGGTTCAGGGTCTTCAGCGTCCGGAACATGTCGTACATGAGCAGCGGCGCGAGCCCCATGGAGGGCTCGTCCAGGAGCAG
>DKEU01000130.1 GCA_002452635.1 Desulfovibrionaceae bacterium UBA6814
GATGAGGCCCGAGGCCAGGTAGTTGCGCACCCCGTGGGAGGTGGCGGGCAGGGCCTGCTCGAAGGCGGCCACCTCGAACTGGCGGCCCCACTTGGGATGGTCCTTGAAGGACCCGGTGAGGGTGAGGAGCTCCCCGGGCTGCACCTGGCCCATGCAGCCCACCACCACCAGGTCGCCGGGCTGGCCCTCGGCCCGCACCCGGGCCACCAGGTAGTTGGTCAGGGGGTTGAAGAAGGTGACGGACTTGACTTCGGCCTTGAGGACGGTGTGCATGGGGCCCTAAAATGAGCGGGGCCGGGAGGACCCGGCCCCGCAGGGTTTGTTGTCCTTACGCCGCCGCGGCTTCGTCAAAGGCCCGCTTGAGGGCCTTGAAGTTCTTGGGGCCGAGCTTGCCGCCGAAGCGGTCCATGATGACCGGCTCCAGGGTCTCCACCGGCACGATGCCCGTGGCCTTGAGCAGGGCGCCGAGCATGGTGGTGTTGGTGATGGGCACGCCCAGCTCGGACATGGCGATGCTGTCCGCGTCCACGGTGACGGCTTTGGGCCACTTGTACTTCTTCTTCAGGGCCTTGGCCGGCTCGCTGGTGTTGACCACCACGGTGCCGCCCTTCTTGAGGCCCTCGGCCACGTTCACGATGTCCAGCAGGGTGGGGTCCAGGACCAGCACGAAGTTGGGCTCGTAGATCTTCTCCCGCAGCCGGATCTGGTCGTCGGATACCCGCACGAAGGCCACCACCGGCGCGCCGCGGCGCTCCGGGCCGAAGCTGGGGAACGCCTGGGCGAAACGCCCCTGGCCGATGGCCGCCCGGGCCAGCAGTTCGGCCGAGGTCACGCCGCCCTGTCCGCCCCGTCCGTGCAGTCTGATCTCGATCATGGCTTCATCTCCCTGTGGGGTTTTATCCGTTCCCTCGATGCTACGCCTAAAGCTTTTGCCTGTACACCAGCGATTGCTTGAGGGTTTCACGGTCCATGTACTTCACTTCCGCACCCAGGGGAATGCCCTGGGCCAGCCGGGTCACGGCCACGTCCGGGGCCACCTGGGCCGCCAGGTCGCGCACCGAGGTGGCGGTGGCCTCGGCCTCCAGGGTGGCGCCCAGGGCCAGGATGAGCTCCTTCACCGCGCCCTCGGCCAGCCGCGCCCGCAGCCGGCCGAACTCCAGCTGGTCCCGGGTCACGTTGTCCAGGGGGGCGAGCAGCCCGCCCAGCACCAGGTAGCGGCCCTTGTAGAACCCGCCGGCCTCGATGGCCAGCAGGCTGTCCCACTCGGCCACCACCATGAGCTGCTCGCCCGAGCGCCCCGGGTCCGCGCACACCGGGCAGGGGTCGGTGTCGGACAGGGCCGCGCAGCGGGAGCAGAAGCACAGGTTCCGACGCAGGTCCAAAATGCTGCGCCCCAAATCCTCGGCCCGCTCCCGGGGCCAGCGCAGCAGCTCCAGGGCCGCGCGCAGGGCGCTCTTGGGCCCCATGCCCGGCAGCCGGGACAGCCGCTCCACCACGTCCCGCAGCGGCGCGGGCAAATCCTGCGCCATCTAGCGCCCCCCCCGAAAGACGCCGTCAGGCGTCTTTCGGAAAAAACCCTTCAGCGGCCATGCCGCGGACAGGCTCTCCAGGAACATGCCTAGAAGAGACCCGGGATGTTCATGCCCCCGGTGACCTGGCGCATCTCCGCGGCCATCAGGTCCTTGGCCTTCTTGAGCGCCTCGTTGGCCGCGGCCAGGACCAGGTCCTGGAGCATGGCCACGTCGTTCGGGTCCACCACCGCGGGGTCGATCTTCACGGCCAGGAGCTCCGAGGAGCCGTTGGCCGTGACCGTGACCATGCCGCCGCCGGCGGTGGCCTCCACGGTCCGGGCGGCCACCTCGTCCTGCACCTTGGTGATCTTCTTGTGCATCATCTGCGCCTGGCGCAGCATGTCGTTCATGCCTTTCATCACGTCCTCCATGGAATGGAAATCGCCCGCAGGGCAAGCACCCGGGGCGTGAAAGGTCGAAAACTCACGACGAACGGTCGCGCGGGGTGACGTTCACCACCCGCGCGCCGAAGCGCTCCTTGAGCGCGCTCACCGCGGGATGGGCCTCGGCCTCGGCCACGTACTCCCGGTGGGTCTTGCGCTGCACGTCCGCGAAGCGGAACTCCACGGGCCGCGACGCGCCGAAATACTCGCCCGCCAGCCGGGCCACCCCGTTCTCCCGGAGCTGGTCGCGGACCGCCTGGTTCTGGCAGTCCACCACCACCGCGTCGTCCTCCACCACGGCCGTACTCATCTGCAGGCTCGGGGGACAGGCCCCGGTGCGTTCGGCGTAGAAGGCCTTGAACCCCTCCCAGGTCAGGGGACCCGAGGGAGGAGCCAAGACGGGCGGGGCCGGCGCAGGGGCCGGCGCAGGCGCGGCGGGCGCAGGGGCCGAAGCCGCAGGCGCGGCGCGGCGCGGGGCCGGCGCGGCGGGCGCGGACGGGGCCCGACCCGGCGCAGGCTGAGGCGCTGCCCCTCCCCGGCTCCCGCCCCCTCCGGCCGAGGATTCGCCCACGCCTTGCGCGGACGCGTCTTCCAGCGACAAGAGCTGGGGCAGGTAGGCCAGGTTGAGGAGCAGCAGCTCCAGGGCCAGGGCCGGCTCCAGGCTGTCCTTGACCCGGCGCTGGCCCTCCAGGGTGAGCTGCCAGCAGGCGTGGATGTGGGCCAGGTCGAAGCGGCCGGCCCAGCCCAGCCAGGCCCGGGCCTCCTCCTCGGACATGTCCAGGATGGGGAAGGCGGCCTCCCCGGCCTGGGAGAGCAGGAACATGGTGCGGAACGAGGAGGTCAGCTCGCGCAGGAAGAAGCCCAGGTCCAGGCCCTGGTCCAGGATGCCGCGCAGGAGCGTGGACACGGCCACGCAGTCCCGGCCGTGCAGGGCCTCCATGAGGGAGAAATAGGTGTCCTGGCCGGCCAGGCCCAGCACCCCGCGCACGTCGGCCTCGGTGAGCCTGCCGCCGCCCAGGGCCAGCACCTGGCCCAGCAGCGACAGGGCGTCGCGCACGCTGCCCGAGCCGCGCCGGGCCACCAGGGACAGGGCGCGGGGGTCGTACTCCTGGCCCTCCTTGGCCATGACCCAGGCCAGGCGCGCCTCCAGCTCCTTCTGGGTGAGCCGGGAGAACACGTAGTGCTGGCTGCGGGACAGGATGGTGGCCGGGAACTTGTGCGGCTCGGTGGTGGCCAGGATGAAGGTCACCCGCGGGGGCGGCTCCTCCAGGGTCTTGAGCAGCGCGTTGAACGCCGCCTTGGAGAGCATGTGCGCCTCGTCGATGATGAACACCTTGTAGCGGCATTCCAGGGGCGCGAAGCCCACGTCCTCCTTGAGGCTGCGGATGTTGTCCACGCCGGTGTGGGAGGCGGCGTCGATCTCGGCCACGTCCACCGCGGTGCCCGCGGTGATCTGGCGGCAGCGGGAGCACTGGTTGCAGGGCTCCGGGGCCGGCCCCTTCTCGCAGTTCACGGCCTTGGCGAAGATGCGGGCCAGGGTGGTCTTGCCCACCCCACGGGTGCCGCTGAAGATGTAGGCCGGGGCGACCGTGTCCGTCTCCGCGGCGCGGGACAGGATGGACCGCACCAGGTCCTGCCCGGCCACGTCGGCAAAGCACTGGGGCCGGTACTTGAGGGTCAGGTGGGAGGCGCTCATATATCGGAACAGGGCGGCCGCGCCGGGCGCGGCCGCCCATGCCATGTCTTAGATGCTGTACCGGTACAGCCAGGACTCGTACTTGGGGTTCTCGCCCTTGACGATCTTGAAGTACTCCTTCTGGAGCTTAAGCGCCACCGGGCCGGCGTGCCCCGCGCCGATGGGCCGGCGGTCCACCTCGCGGATGGGGGTCAACTCGGCCGCGGTGCCGGTGAAGAAGGCCTCGTCGGCCATGTACAGCTCGTCGCGGGTGAAGCGCTGCTCCACCACCTCGTAGCCCAGGTCCCGGGCCAGGGTGATGAGGCAGTCCCGGGTGATGCCGCCCAGGATGGAGGTGGGCGGGGTGGTCTTGATCTTGCCCTTGCGCACGATGAAGATGTTCTCGCCCGAGGCCTCGGACACGTAGCCTTCGGTGTCCAGCATCAGCGCCTCGTCGTAGCCGTCGGCCACGGCCTCGCGCTTGGCCAGCACCGAGTTCACGTAGTTGCCCGAGACCTTGGCCTTGGTCATCATGACGTTGACGTGGTGCCGGGTGAAGGACGAGGTGCAGACGCGGATGCCCTTCTGCAGCGCCTCCTCGCCCAGGTACGCGCCCCAGGGCCAGGTGGCGATGATGAACTGGATCGGGTTGCTGCCCGGGTGCACGCCCATGGCCCCGGCGCCGATGAAGGCCAGGGGCCGGATGTAGCCGGCGTCCATGCCGTTGGCGGACAGGGTCTCGATGATGGCGGCCTCGATCTCCTCCTGGGTGAAGGGGATGGCCATCTCCACCGCCCGGCCCGAGCCGAGCAGCCGCTCCACGTGCTCCCGGAGGCGGAACACGCTGGAGCCTTCGCCGGTGAGCTTGTAGGCGCGGATGCCCTCGAAAACGCCTACCCCGTAATGCAGGGTATGGGTCAGGACGTGGACGTTGGCTTCGTCCCAGGGGACGAGCTTGCCGTCGAACCAGATGTACTTCGCTTTCTGGACCATGCCGTGCTCCTCGGGGTTGGCGGCCGCACCCCGGCGAACAGGCAGGCGCGGTCGCAGCAGAATCCTGGAACGCTAAAGAAAACCGCCCGGCGGGTCAAGACGCCTTGCGCTTTCCCGGCTTGTCCGCCTTCTCGTGGCTGGCCTTGAAAAAGACCCGGATGGGACACATCTTGAGGGTGAAGAGCTTGCGCAGCCGGGTCTCCAGGTAGCGCACGTAGGAGTCCTTCACCAAGGCCGGGTCGTTGACGAAGAAGATGAAGGTGGGCGGGTTGGTCTCGGGCTGGGTGAGGTAGTAGAACTTGGCCCGCCGGCCCTTGACCAGGGGCGGCTGGTGGGTCTCCAGGGCGGTGCGCATGGCCCGGTTGAGCTCGCCGGTGGGCATGCGGCGGCCGCACTCCTCCTTGAGCTTCTCGGCCAGGGGCAGGAGCCCGCCCAGACCGGCCTTGGTCAGGGCCGAGGTGTAGACCACCGGCACGTGGGAGCAGAAGGCCAGGGCCTTGCGAAAGAACTCCTCCAGGTGCGGCAGGCCGGAGCGCGGGGCCAGGTCGGTCTTGTTCACCGCCAGGATGAAGGGGGTCTTCTCCTTGTCCAGGAAGGCCAGGAGCTTCTTGTCCTGGGTGGTCAGGCCCTGGGAGGCGTCCACCACCAGCACCGACACGTCGGCCCGGCGCGAGGCGGTGAAGGAGCGCAGCACCGAGAAGCGCTCCACCCCGTGCTCCACCTTGCCCTTCTTGCGCACCCCGGCGGTGTCCACGAAGGTGTAGCGCCGGCCGCCCTTCTCCAGGATCACGTCCACGCAGTCGCGGGTGGTGCCGGGCACGTCGGACACGATGAGCCGGCGCTCGCCGATCAGGGCGTTGATGATGGAGGACTTGCCCGCGTTGGGCCGGCCCAGCATGGCCAGGCGCAGGCCGCCGGGCTCGTCCTCGGCCTCGCCCTCCGCGGGCCCGGCCCAGGTCTCCTCCGGGAACAGGCCCTCGATGCGCTCGCCCAGCTCCCGCAGGTTGAAGCGGTGCGCCGCGGACACGGGCATGACCTCCAGGCCCAGCTCGTGGAACTCGGCGGTGAGGTGCTCCAGCTCCGGGCCGTCCACCTTGTTGGCGGCCAGCAGGATGGGCTTGCCCGAGGCGCGCAGAAACTGCGCGGCCTCGCGGTCCACCGGGGTCAGGCCGGCCCGGGCGTCCACCACCAGGATGGCGGCCGCGCACTCGGCCACCGCCTCCTTGGCCTGGTCCAGCACCTCGGCGTCGAACTGCTCCTGGTCGTCCAGCACCAGGCCGCCGGTGTCCACCAGGGCATAGGACCGGGGCGTCCAGCGCACCTCCCCGTAGATGCGGTCCCGGGTCACCCCGGGCTCGTCGTGGGTGAGCGCCTTCTGCTGGCGGATCAGGGCGTTGAACAGGGTGGACTTGCCCACGTTGGGGCGTCCGATGATGGCGGCGATGGGGAGCATGGAGAGGCTCTTTACGGGAATTTCCCCCTTTTGAAAACATGCCCCCCACGCCGCTCCCGGGAAGAGGACGAACCGCGGGACAGGCCGGCACGCCGACTCGGCCCAAGCCCCAACGCTCCCGCCGGGAAATCGCCGGCCAGGCCCGGCGCACCGCTACAGTATCCGTGCCCCCATCGCTCGCCGGGAAAATATCATACTGTTTTAACCAACTATTAGAGTGGATCATGCATCATGCATTTCTATGTAACATTGCAGTGCTCATTTATTAATTTGATTTGACACCCGGAATGGGTATGTCAACAATATAAAATTCATGGAGTATCTAAGAAAAAATTCCCATTGGAATGGTACCAGGAGGATGACCGATGAAAAGAAGAATTCTGGTGATAGCCGGTGGCTTGATGGTCTTGGTTCTGCTCATGGGCGTCGCGTACCGGGCGAATGCGGAAGGCATCCTGGAAAAAATCGAAAAAACCGGAACCGTGACCATGGGGCTGCGGGAGGGGGCGGTTCCCTTTGGATTCATTGATGAAAAGGGGCAATGGGTCGGTTTCGGGGTGGATCTGGGCGAGGAGATCCACAAGGCCTTGGAGGCGAAGTTCAACAAGCCCATCCAGTTGGTGAAAAAGCCCATGGACCCCAAGACGCGGATTCCCCTGATCACCAGCGGCGCCATAGACATCGGGATCGGCTCGACCACCATCACCCTGGCCCGCGAGGATGTGGTGGACTTCAGCCTGCCGTACTTTCTCACCGGGACCCGCCTTCTGGTCCCCAAGGGCAGCCCCATCAAGGACTTCCCGGACCTCGCCGGCAAGCGGGTCGGCATGGGCAGCGGTTCGACGGCCAACATCAACGGCATAGACCAGGCCATGGCCGCGGGCCTCATCGCCCCCCCCTGCGAAAAGGTGCTGTTCGATGAACACAACAAGGGCTTCCTGGCCCTGCAGCAGAACAAGATCCACGCCTACTTCACCGACGCCAGCATGCTGGCCGGGATGAAGGCCAAGGCGGAAAAGCCGGGCGACTGGGAGATCGTGGGCCGCTACCTGACCTACGAACCGTATGGCATCCTCCTGCCGGAGAACCAGGGCGAGTGGCGCGACTTCGTGAACGCGGCCCTGGTGCGGACCATCAAGAGCGGCCGATACCAGCAGATCTACGACAAGTGGTTCGGCCCCAAGGGGCAGGTTCCCCTGGCCATGAGCGGGGAGTTCACCATGCTGCTCAAGGCCCTGAGCTATCCGGAATAGCCTGCGCGGCGGGACGGTATCGCGGGGGGAGACGCCGCAGGGGCGTCTCCCCCTTCCCGGCGCAGGCCTGTTCGCGCACCTGCCCCTCCCGGGAGCCTCTGCGGCACGGCCATGCTCAACTATGATTTCGATTGGAGCGTGCTCTGGCGCGCCCCGTATGGGGCGATGTTCGCCAGGGGCGTCCTGACCACGGTCCACCTTTCGCTGCTGGCGTGGCTGCTGGCCCTGGTCCTGGGCGCATGCGTCGGGGCCATCCGGATGCAGCCCTGGCCGCCGTTGCGCCGCCTGGGCGGAGCGTACGTCTCTCTGTTCCGGAACACGCCGTTCCTGGTGCAACTATTCTTCTGGTATTTCGCGGCCCCGCTGCTCCTGTCGGAATCGGGGCAGCTCTGGCTCTACGACAACGTCCCGGACTATGCATACTGGGCCGGGGTCCTCGGGCTGGGCATCTACACCGCCTCGCGGGTGGCCGAGCAGTTCCGCTCGGCCTTCTTTTCCATCCCGCGCGACCAGTATCGGGCCGCCTTCGCCTCGGGGCTCACCAGCATCCAGGCGTACCGGCTGGTGCTCATCCCCTACGCCTTCCGGCTGGCCCTCCCGACCATCACCACCGAATTCTTGACCTGCTTCAAGAACTCCGCCCTGGCCATGACCATCGGGGTCATGGAAACCACCCATACCGCCAGCCATGTCGAGGCCTTCACCTCGCACGGCCTGGAGACGACCACGGCCGCCAGCCTGGTCTATCTCTCCCTGGCCTGGACGGTCATCGCCGCCATGGGCGCGGTGGAACGCCGCCTGAGGATTCGCGGCCTCCTGGCGCGGCGGAGATGAACCGGCATGGACCTGGGGGTCATCACCCGGAATGCGGGCTTCATCTTCGGCGGACTGGTGCTGACCTTCGAGCTCGCCGCCCTGGCCATCACGGGCGGGCTGGCCCTGGGCGTGCTGCTCGGCGCGGCGCGGGTCTCCCGCCGCCCCTGGCTGTACTGGCCGGCCACCGCCTACATCCATTTCTTCCGGGGGCTGCCCCTCATCCTGGTGATCTTCTGGCTGTACTTCCTCCTGCCGGTCCTGACCGGGCGCAACCTCGACGAGTTCACGGCCGCCGTGGCCTCGTTCGTGGTCTACGAGGCGTCCTACTTCGCGGAAATCGTCCGCGCCGGCATACAGTCCACGTCGCGGGGCCAGGCCATGGCCGCCGCGGCCAGCGGCCTGACCGGCCCCCAGGCCTTCCGGCTGGTGATCCTCCCCCAGGCCCTGCGCAACATGCTGCCCTCCCTGACGAACCATGCCGTGGTCATTTTCCAGGACACCTCCCTGGCCTACGTCATCGGCCTGCGCGAATTTCTCCGCCGGGTGAACCTGGTGGACGCCCGGGAGGCGCGCTCGATGGAACTGTACCTGTTCGCCGGGGTGGTCTACCTGGTGCTCTGTTCCCTCGGCGCCCTGGCGGCCCAGCGCCTGGAGCGGCGGTCCCCCTGGCTTTCGGGAGCAAGGCGCAATGATTGACATCCGCCACGTCGGGCTGTGGTACGGGAAGAGTCGCCCGGCCCTGCACGACATCACCACCGGCATCGGGCGCGGCCGCAAGGTGGTGGTCTGCGGTCCGAGCGGGTCCGGAAAAAGCTCGTTGCTGCGCTGCATCAACGGGCTGGAACGGTTCCAGGAAGGGGACATCCTGGTGGACGGTGTCTCAGTCCTCTCGCCGAGAACCGATATCCATCGCCTGCGCTCCCGCATCGGGATGGTCTTCCAGCACTTCGAACTGTACCCGCACATGACCGCCCTGGCCAACGTCACCCTGGCGCCGGTGCATGTGCGGAAAATGTCCCCGGCTGCGGCCGAGAAGCAGGCCCTGGAGCTCCTCGCCCGGGTGGGAGTCGAGGACCAGAGCCGGAAATACCCCGCCGAGCTCTCGGGGGGACAGCAGCAGCGGGTAGCCATCGCCCGGGCCATGGCCATGGAGCCCGCGGTCATGCTTTTCGACGAGCCCACCTCGGCCCTGGACCCGGAGATGATCCAGGAAGTGCTCGAGGTGATGACCGACCTGGCCCGCGGGGGCATGACCATGATCGTCGTCACCC
>DKEU01000161.1 GCA_002452635.1 Desulfovibrionaceae bacterium UBA6814
GAACTTGGTGGCCAGCACCACCTGGTCCCGCCTCCCCTTGAGGGCCTTGCCCAACAACTCCTCATTCACGAACGGGCCGTAGGCCTCGGCCGTGTCCAGGAAGGTGCAGCCCAGGTCGATGGCCCGGTGCAGGGTGGCGATGGACTCGGCCTCGTCCGCCGGGCCGTAGGACTGGCTCATGCCCATGCAGCCCAGGCCCAGGCACGAGACCGTGAGCCCCTGCCCGCCCAGCTTGCGTGCGGGAAGCGTCATGGTTCTCCCCTCCTACCTGCCGTTGGCCTTCTTGAACCCGTCTGCCGAGGCGCGGATGATCGTCTCGTCCACGCAGAAGGTGAGGCGGAAGTAGCCCGGGAAGCCGAAGCCCGTGCCGGGCACGGCCAGGACCCGCTGCTCCTTGAGCTTGTTCACGAACGCCACGTCGTCGCCGCCCGGGGCCTTGGGGAAGAAGTAGAACGCGCCCTTGGGCATGGAGTACTCGTAGCCCCCGGCGTCCAGCACCTCGGCCATGGCCTTGCGCCTGGCGTCGTACACGGCCACGTCCACGGACGAGCCCAGGGCCGCGGCCATGAGCTTCTGGCCCACGGCCGGGGCGTTCACGAAGCCCAGGATGCGGTTGGTCAGGATGAGCCCGGCCATGAGCCGGGCCTTGTCCGGCATCTGCGGGGCCACGGCCACGAAGCCCAGGCGCTCGCCGGCCAGGGAAAGATTCTTCGAGAACGAGCTCACCACCACCGCGTACTCGTACAGGGGCAGCAGCGCCGGCACCTGCACGCCGTCGAACACCAGGAAGCGGTACGGCTCGTCCGCCACCAGGAACACCGGCCGGCCGTACTCCGCGGTCTTCTTCTGCAATATCTCCACCAGTCCGGCCATCTGCGCCTGGGAGTAGACCGCGCCGGTGGGGTTGTTGGGCGAGTTGACCAGCACCACCCGGGTCTTGGGCCCGATGGCCGCGGCCAGGGCGTCCAGGTCCAGGTCGAAGGTCAGCTCCTTGGCCCGCACGGTCTTGAACACGCCGCCGTGGTTCTCGGTGTAGAACCCGTACTCCACGAAGAAGGGGGCCGGGGCCAGCACCTCCTCGCCGGGCTCCAGCACCGCGCGCAGGAAGGCGTTCAGGCCGCCGGCCGCGCCGCAGGTCAGGATGAGGTCCCCGGCGGCGAGGGCCACGCCCTGCTCCTTGCCCAGGTGCTCCGCCAGCTTGGCGCGGGCGTCGTCATAGCCCGCGTTGGGCATGTAGCCCAGGGCGAAGGGCTTGTCCGCCACCTTGGCCAGCTCGGCCAGGCCCTTGCCCACCGCGGCCGGCGGGGGCAGGTCCGGGTTGCCCAGGCTGAAGTCGTAGACCTTGTCCGCGCCGAACTCGGCCTTGAGCTTCGCGCCCTCCTCGAACATCTTGCGAATCCAGGACGCGCGCTCCAAATACCCGGAAATCTGCGATGACAACAACTGCATGAGAACCTCCGAACCCGGGAGCTACCGTCGCTCCCGTCAGGTTGCGATATGAAGAAGGGCGGTTCACGAACCGCCCCTACACAAGCAAAAAACCATTCCTGCCGCAAGGGCGCAATTTCTTCCGTAGGGGCGGTTCGCGAACCGCCCTTCTCCCGTACGGCCCCGGCCCGCCGACCTAGGGAACGTCCAGGCCCTGGAGCTTGTACTCGTTGATCTTGTTGCGCAGGGTGCGCACGGAGATGCCCAGCAGTTCGGCGGCCTGGGTGCGGTTGCCCTCGGTCTGCTCCAGGCGCTTGAGGATGGCGATGCGCTCGATCTCGTCCAGGCGCAGGTTGCCGCCGGCCAGGGCCTTTTCCAGGTCGCCGCCGGGCTCGGCCGGCACCATGGGCGCGGCGTCGCCCCCGGCCTCGGCGGCCGCGGCGGCCTGGTCCAGCTCCTCGGCCAACTCGTCGGGCAGCCAGGTGTCCGAGTCCAGCAGGAAATGCTTCTTCTCGATGCGGCCCTTGGCCCCGGCCAGGAGCACGGCGCGCTCCATGAGGTTCTGCAGCTCGCGCACGTTGCCCGGCCAGTCGTAGCCCGCGAGCCAGTCCCGGGCCTCGTCCGAGAACACCGCCTTGGGCAGGCCGTAGGCGTTGGTGTAGTTGTCCACGAAGTACTGGGCCAGGAGCGGGATGTCCTCGCCGCGCTCGCGCAGGGCGGGCAGGCGCAGGGGGATGACGTTGAGGCGGAAGAAGAGGTCGCGGCGGAACTTGCCCGCCTCCACGGTCTCCTCGATGTTGCGGTTGGTGGTGGCCAGCACCCGCACGTCCACCTTCACGGTCTCGGTGCCGCCCACCCGGTCCAGCTCGCCCTCCTGGAGCACGCGCAGCAGCTTGGCCTGGAGGCCCAGGTCCATCTCGGTGATCTCGTCCAGGAGCAGGGTGCCGTTCGAGGCCAGCTCGAACTTGCCGGGCTTGCGGGAGATGGCGCCGGTGAAGGCCCCCTTCTCGTGGCCGAAGAGCTCGGACTCCAGCAGGTGCTCGGGCAGGGCCGCGCAGTTGATGGCGATGAAGGGGCCGGCCGCGCGGCTGGAGTGGGAGTGCAGGTACTTGGCGAAGAGCTCCTTGCCGGTGCCGGACTCGCCGGAGATGAGCACCGAGGCCTTGGAGGGCGCCACCTGCTTGGCCAGGGCCAGGACCCGGCGCACGCTGGGGTGGTTGCCGATGATCTTGAGGCCCGGGGTCGCGGCGGGCGCGGCCGGGGCGGGCTGGGCCGGGCGCTCCCGGGGCAGGGCCGCGCGGATCTTGTCGAAGGACAGGGGCTCCAGCCAGTAGTCGCGCGCGCCCAGGGCCAGGTAGCGCTGGGCCTCCTCGGCCGAGCCGCGGTCCGTGAACACGATGACCGGGGGGAACCCCTCCTCGTCCGCGGCCTTGGCCAGGAGCTCCTCGATGCGCACGCCGGGCAGGCCGGAGCGGGCGAACACCGCGGCGGGCCGGTGCTTCTTCACGCTGGCCAGGGCCCCGGCCAGGGAGTCGGCCAGGGCGGCTTCGAGCCCGGCCTCCTTGAGCTGGGGAAAGACAGCCGCGGCGGCAGCCGGAGGGGCGAGGAAAAGGATGGTCCGAACGGCCATGCAGACTTCTATCCTCTTGCGGGGGATTTATCAACGGCCTGGGCGAGTTGGGGCGGCAGGGCGAGGTCAGGACGCGGACGGCGCGGCCCGGCCCACGGCCAGCTTCGCCAGGGTGGCGGCAAGCTCGTCCATGTCCACGGGCTTGGCCAGGTAGCCGTCCATGCCCGCGTCCAGGAAGCGCTCGCGGTCGCCCTTCATGGCGTGGGCGGTGAGGGCGATGATGGGGATGGCGGACTTGGACCCCAGGTTGCCGGCGCCCCGGATGGTCCGGGTGGCCTCCAGGCCGTCCATGACCGGCATCTGCACGTCCATGAGGATGCAGTCGTAGTCCTCCGCGGCCAGCAGGTGCAGGACCTCCTGGCCGTTGCCCGCGGTGGCCACGGTGTGGCCGGCCAGCTCCAGGGCGCGGCGGGCGGCCATCTGGTTGACCCGGTCGTCCTCGGCCAGCAGTATCCGCAGGGAGCGCGGGGGTGCGGCCGCAGCCTCCGGAGCGCGGGCCGCCCCCTCGTCCCGGGGCTGCACGGCCAGGGGCAGGGCCACGGTGAAGGTGGTGCCCCGGCCCGGCTCGCTCTCCATGGCCAGGCTGCCGTCCATGAGGTGGATCAGGCGGCGCACGATGGACAGGCCCAGGCCGGTGCCCTGGTAGCGCCGGGTGGAGGAGGCGTCGGCCTGGGCAAAGGCCTCGAAGACCAGGTCCTGGCTGCTCTCCGGGATGCCGATGCCGGTGTCGGCCACGTCCAGGAGCAGGGTGACGCGGTCGGGCCGGCGGGGATGGCGCAGGGTGGAGGCGGTGATCCGCACCCCGCCCTGTTCGGTGAACTTCACGGCGTTGCCCACCAGGTTGATGAGCACCTGGCGGATGCGGGCCTCGTCGCCCACCAGGCGCACCGGCGCCGGGTCCTGGACCCGGTAGGAGAACTCCAGGCCCCTGGCCCGGGTCTCCAGGTCGAAGATGTCGCCCACCTGGCCCAGGGTCTCCTGCAGGTCGAAGGGCTCCAGGGCCAGGTCCACCTTGCCCATCTCCAGCTTGGAGAAGTCCAGGATGTCCCCCAGGATGCGCAGCAGGCTGCGGCCCGAGGCCAGGGCGGTGGTGAGGTAGTCGCGCTGCTCCTGGTCCAGCTCGCCCATGAGGGCCAGGTGGAGCATGCCGAACATCCCGTTCAGGGGGGTGCGGATCTCGTGGCTCATGTTGGCCAGGAACTCGCCCTTGGCGCGGTTGGCGGCCTCGGCCGCGGCGCGGGCCGCCCGGATGTCCTCCTCCATGCGGATGCGCTGCACGGCCAGGGCGAAGAGGCCGGCCAGGGCATCCACCGCGCGCAGGTCCTCCTCGTCGTACTGCCGGTCCGGGTTGGCCAGGGCCACCATGCCCACCGGGCGCTCGCCCACGCAGGCGGGCACGCCCAGGAAGCGGTGCACCGGCAAGTGGCCCACGGGCAGGCCCCGGGCCGCGGGATGGGACTCCGGGGCGTTGCAGATGAAGCCCTTGCAGGTGTTCAGGCACACCCCCCACAGGCCGGGATAGCCCTGCGGCCCCCGGGGGAAGCAGAAGGTGCCGTCCGGGACCCGGCATTCGTCCCTGTCCATCATGGTGGACAGGGTGTGGCCCACGTTGTCCCCGGTCTGGGGGTCCATGGCGGACACGAACCCGTAGCGGCTGCCGGTCACCTCCAGGGCCCAGCGCTGCACCACCTCCGCCACCGAGGCGATGCTGGCCCCGGGCTCGGCCATGGCCCGGGCCACGTCGGCCAGGGCGCGGTTGATGGTCTGCTCGTGGCGCATCTTTTCCGCGGCCCGGCGGCGCTCGGTCACGTCGGTGATGAACCCGTCGTAGTGCAGGGCCCGGCCCGATTCGTCGCGCACCACGCGCAGGGTGCGCGAGGTCCAGATCACCGTGCCGTCGCGGCGGCGGGAGAGGACCACGAAGTCCTCCGCCTCGTCCTGGTAGTCCATGAGGCGCATGAGCCGCCGGCGGTCCTCCGGGTCCACGAACACCTGGCGGCCGATGTCCTTCACCTCGTCCATGAGCTGTTCCGGCGAGGCGTACCCGTAGATCCGGGCCAGCTTGGCGTTGACCGAGAGGTAGCGGCCCCCGGGGGTGGAGCGGAAGATGCCCAGGGGGGCGTTGTCGAAGATGTCGCGGAAATTGCGCTCGGACTCGCGCAGGGCGGCCGCGGCCCGGGTGCGCTCCTCCACCTCGGCCTGGAGCCGGACGTTGGCCGCGGAGAGCTCCCGGGTCTTGCGCCTCACCTGCCCGCGCAGGACCAGGGTGGCCAGGGCCAGGGCGGTCACCACCGCCACCACGGCCAGCGCGGCCCAGACCACCCAGCCCGGGGTCTGTTCCGGGGCCGCGCCGCCCAGCCAGGCGTCCAGGGCCCGGTAGTAGAGGGAGCCCTTGTCCGCCTTGAGGGCCGCGATGTGGGCGTCCAGGGCCGGGAGCAGGCCGGCGGGGTCGCCCTTGGGCACGGCCAGGCGCAACTCTATGGGGTTGAAGATGATGGGGGTGGGCGCCAGGTCGAAGTCCTTGGCCAGGCGCTTGGCCACCAGGCGGTTCACCACCCCGGCGTCGGCCCGGCCCGCGTCCACGGCCTCGAAGACCTTGCCGTAGTCGCCCAGTTCCAACGCCTCGAAGGAGATGCAGAACCGGGCCATGAGGTCGCGGAAGGCCTTGTTGTGGATGTCGCCCCCCACCAGGGCCACGGTGCTGTCGTCCAGGTCGAAGAACGACTCCACCCGCTTCCCCGGGGCGGCATAGATCCGGGCCCAGTTCACCAGGACGGTCTCGCGGGTGAAGTCCAGGGTCTTGGCCCGCTCCTCGGAAAAGGCGACGGCCGCCAGCAGGTCCAGCTTTCCCGCGCGGGTGCCGTCCAGCAGATCCCGCCACGGGCCGGTCTGCGGCTCCAAGTCCCAGCCCTGGGCCTGGGCCAGGGGAAGGAGGATGTCCATGTACAGGCCCTTGGCCTGCCCCTCGGACGTGAAGATAAGGGGCCGGTTCTGATCCACGCCCAGTCTGACGGCTCTCGCTTGAACGGATAACGGTACTGAAATCACTAGAAAAAACGTTATCAGGAAGGAAAACGCTCGGAGATGTTTTGAATAGACGTTCACGATCGCATCCTATCCGTTCCCCTGTCCGAGTGCAACCTGTTCGGCCAGTTGACCTTGGAGGCAAGGTCCAATAGCCTGCGCCCGTTCTCCCGGCTGTCGGCCCCAGAGCCGCTGCCGGCAGAGGGAGTGGAAACCATGGATACCAAGGCGTTGCGCAAGCTTCTCGACCGCGTGTCCCGGGGCTCCATGAGCCCGGACGAGGCGACCCGGACCCTGGACCAGGACGCCCTGGCCACGGGCGTGACCCTGGACCACTCGCGCGAGGCCCGCTCCGGGCTGCCCGAGGTGGTCTTCGGCCCGGGCAAGAGCCTGGAGCAGTTGGCCGAGGCGGTGCGCGGCCTGGCCGAGGGCGGCCGGCCGGCCCTGGCCACCCGGGTGGAGCCCGTGCAGGGCAAGTTCCTGCTGGCCGAGTTCCCGGGCAGCGAATACCATCTCAAATCCGGACTGTTCGCGGCCAATTTCCGCCTGAACCTGGACGGCCCGCAGCCCGCGGCCGGCGAGGCCCTGGTGGTCTCGGCCGGGGCCGCGGACCACAAGGTGGCCCTGGAGGCCCTGGGCGCAGCCCGCTTCTTCGGGCTGGACGCCGGGTTCGTCCCGGACGTGGGCGTGGCCGGGCTGCACCGCCTGGCCTCGCACGTGGAGGCCCTGGCCAAGGCCCGGGTGGTGGTGGCCGTGGCCGGCATGGACGGGGCCCTGCCCAGCGTGCTGGCCGGGCTCCTGCCCGCGCCGGTGGTGGCGGTGCCCACCTCGGCGGGCTACGGCGCGTCCTTCGGCGGGGTGGCGGCCCTGCTCACCATGCTCAACACCTGCGCGCCCGGGGTGAGCGTGGTGAACATCGACAACGGCTTCGGCGCGGCCTGCGTGGCGGCCAAGATCGTGCGCAGCCGGGAGCGGCATTGATCCTGCCCGATCCGGACCGGCGGGAGGCCTGGGCGGCCCGCGCCCGCGACCTGCTGCGCGTTTCCCTGGCCGTCCACATCCTGGGCCTGGGCCTGGGCAACGCGGTGTTCGAGATCGGGGCGGTGGGCACCTTCATCAGCCTGGGCGCGTACTACGTCCTGGACTGGCGCGGCTCCAACCTGCGCCGGTTCACCCCCCGCTGGCCCTACTTCCTGTTCCTGGCCCTGGTGGGCCTGAAGATCTTCTCCAGCGTGTCCCCGGCCTCGGGCTGCTACGTGCTGGAGCACACCTGGTACAAGGGCCCGATCCTGGTGCTGGCCGGGCTGGAGGCGGTGCGCAGCCGGCGCGACCTGGGCCTGTTCGTGTGGGCCTTCGCGGTCATGGCCTGCCTGCGCGGCCTGGCCGGGACCTGGGAGCTGGGCGCGCACGGCTGGATCACCGAGAAGCGGGTGGGCAACCTCATGTCCATGGCCCTGCCCCTGTGCTTCTGCCTGCCCCTGTTCCTGCCCCGTTCCTGGCCGGCCTGGCAGCGCTGGCTGGCCACCGGCCTCATCGCCCTGCCCGGGTTCATCACCTGGGCCGGGTCCGAGGCCCGCAGCGGCTGGCTGGGCCTGTGCGTCGCGGCCCTGGCCTTTTTCTGGATGCGCATGAGCACCCGCAAGGCGGCCCTGGCCGGGGTGCTGGTGCTGGCCGCCCTGCTCCTGGCCAAGCCCACCCACCTGAACGTGCGCGACGTGGCCAACGACGCCCGGTGGGAGATCTGGGGCGTGGCCCTCAAGGTCTGGCAGGCCCATCCCCTGCTGGGCGCCGGGGTCAACGCCTTCGAGCCGGCCTACCGCGAGCTGGGCATCGAGTTCGACCCGAACCGCTACGACGACTCCATGCCCCATCCCCACAACATCTACCTCCAGTTCCTGGCCGAGACCGGGCTGGTGGGGCTGGCGGTGTTCCTGAACTTCGCCCTGGGCTACGTGGTGCGCGCCGGCCGCCGCATCAGGTCGGCCCTGGCCCGGGCCACCGAGGCCCGCGGCCGGCCGGGCCGGGACGTGGCCCACTGGTTCGCCGCGGCCTGCTGCTGGTCGTCCTTCGTGGGCTACCTGGCCAGCGGCCTGTCCGCGCACAGCTTTTTCCGCAACTGGTGGCTGTCGTCGGCCATGGTCCTGCTGGGCCTGGTCCTGGGCGCCTGCGCCGCGGCGCCGCAGCAGCCCGGGGACGGGGAATGAGCGGCCATCCCTGGCGCGGCAACCTGCTCCTGCTCGCGGGCAGCGTGCTGTTGGCCTACCTGGTCTTCGAGTTCGCCCTGTTCCCCGGCATCCTGCCCGAACTGCCCCTGAACAAGCAGGAATACCTGAGCCGCGAGGCCCGCATCCTGGCCCAGAGCTCCAAGGACGGCCCCACCCCCCGGCCCGGCTACATCGCCCTGCTGGGCGACGCCTCCGCCTCGGGCATGGGCGACTGGCTCCTGGACGTGGACCCCGCGGCCCGGCCGGACTACGCCAGCGCCCACGTGCTCTACCAGTTCACCCACCGGGACGTGCTCTCCTTCGGCCGGACCAGGGCGGGCAGCGTGGCGGGCATCCTGGTGCAGCCCCTGGCCAGCCTGCGTTTCCTGCGCTCCCTGTGGCGCTACGACATGCCCACTCCGGGCACGGTGCTGGTCTATTTCTGCGAGGGCAACGACCTGGCCGAAAACCTGCGCGCGGTGCAGCGCCGGGTTCCTCCGGGCGAGATTCCCGGCCTGGCCGACCCGGCCCGGGCCCGGGAGTTCGTGCGCGCCATGGTGGAGGAAGAGACCCCGGAACCGCCGCTCCTGGCCAACCTGCTCTTCGGCCGCTTCCTGCTCAAGGCCGCGGGCCGGGCCATCCTGGGCGGGCCCCGGGGCCAGGACGAGGACCAGGCGGCCGGACCCGAGCTGCCGGTGCGCATCAACCGCGCCTCGGTGGACGGGGCGGTGGTGGAACTGCCCAACTACCTGGAGGGGCCGGCCCTGGAGCTGTCCGACGCGGAACTGGCCGTGGCCCTGGCCGTCCTGGACGCCAGCCTGGACGAACTGGCCGGCCGGCCGGAATTCGCGTCCGCCGGCAAGGCCGTGGTCTACCTGCCCTCGCCCCTGTCCTGCTACGACCTGGCCACGGACACGGTGCACGCCCAGCGGGCCACGCCCGGGGAGAACCGCTTCCCGGCCAAGCTGGCGCGCAAGCGCGGGGAATACATCGCCCGCGCGGTGCGCGACGCGGCCCTGGCCCACGGCCTGGACTTCATCGACCCCCGCCCGGCCCTGCGCGAGGCCGCCCGCGCGGCATTCATCCACGGCCCCCGGGACTGGCGGCACCTCAACCACACCGGCTACACCGTGCTGGCCAAGGCCATCGCCGCCAAACTCGCACAGTGACAGGCCGCTGAAAATCCCGCGATGGCTGCGTTGNNCGAAAAAGCCAAACCCTCGCGTATGCCGGATACGCGTCGGCCTTGGCTTTCTCTTGCGCCTTGCCCTCGCGGTTTTTGAGCGGCCTGTGGGATTGTTTTTTAACGGCCTCCTGAGTTGCGGAACCCACTGGTTTACGCGGCTCTAGAAAAACACTACACATTCTCCATGCTCGCCAAAGCATGGCACACCCTGCGCGCGGCCTTTCCGGCCCGGGCCCCGGACCAGCCGCCCCAGGCCCTGGCCCGCCTGGCCCAGGGCGGGGTGGGCAAGCAGCACCTGGTGGACGCCGCAGGGCTCATCCTGAACGCGGCCCCGGGCCTGTCCCTGGACGGCCAGGCCCCCCTGGCCTTCTCCCTGCTCCTGGCCGCCTGGGAGGACGACCCCCTGGACGGCGACCTGGCCGGCAACCTGCTGGCGGCCCAGGCCCGGCAGCCCTTCCTGCCCGCATCCCTCGTTCCCGCCCTCCTTCCTGCGCTGGAAATGGTGCGCACCCGGCACCGCCGGCCCGAGAACCTCACCTATTTCCTGCGCCTGGCCACCCGCCGGGAGTACGACAAGCTCACCCGGCTCATCGCGGCCGAGGCCCGCAAGGACCCGGACAACCTGTTCTGGCCCCAGCGCGCCCTGGTCCACGCCGCGGTCACCGGGGACTGGGACTTCGCCCTGGAGATGACCGCGGCCCTGCCCGCGCCGCTCAGCTTCGCCCATGCCGCGTCCCGGGGTCAGGCCGCCTTTTTGGGGGGCGACCTCCCGGCCGCGGCAACGGCCTACGCCGAGGCCCACGCGGCCGCGCCCCTGCCCGGCCTGGCCGAGCGCGCGGCCGAGGCGGCCTACCGCACCGGCGGCCTGGAGGCGGCCCGGCCCCTGTGGCGCGACGCCCTGGCCGCCCGGCCCTGGCAGGCCAACCTGCTCCTGCGCGTCCACGACGCCCTCACCGGCCAAGACCGCGCCGCCGCCCTGCCCCCGGGCCGAGTCGCGGTGCTGCTCTACTGCTTCAACAAAGCCGCGGACCTGGACGCCACCCTGGCCTCGGTGGCGGCCTCGGACCTGGGCGAGGCCCGCATCCACGTGCTGGACAACGGCTCCACCGACGCCACCCCCCAGGTCATCGCGGCCTGGGCCGAGCGCCTGGCCGGCCGGCTCGCGCCCGTGCCCCTGCAGGTGAACGTGGGCGCGCCTGCGGCCCGCAACTGGCTGGCCGCCCTGCCCGAGGTGCGCGACACGGATTTCTGCGCCTACCTGGACGACGACGTGGAGGTGCCCCGGGACTGGCTCGCCCGCCTGGGCGCAGCCGCCGCGGCCCTGCCCTTGGCCGGGGCCTGGGGCTGCCGCATCCGGGAGTACGGCTCCCCGGGCGTGCTCCAGAACGCGGACCTGCACCTGCAACCGCCCGACGGCAAGCACGAGTTCCCGGACCTGGACCCGCGCAAGACCCGCGAGCCCAGCTTCCGCGTGTCCAACCTGCACCTGCAGACCCTGGACCAGGGCCAGTTCGACTACCTGCGGCCCTGCGCCTCGGTCACCGGCTGCTGTCACCTCTTCCGCACCGCCACCCTGCGTCAGGCCGGCGGGTTCTCCATCCGCCTCTCCCCCACCCAGTACGACGACCTGGAGCACGACCTGCGCCTGGCCGCGGCCGGCAGGTTCGCGGCCTACCAGGGCCACCTCTGCGTGGCGCACAAGAAGCAGACCGGCAAGGTCAGCCAGTCTCAGCCCGCGCCCTACGGCAACGCCATCGGCAACCAGTACAAGCTCCAGGCCATGCACCCGGCCGAAGAGATACGCCGCCTGGCCGCGGCGGAGACCGTGATGCTGGTCGCCGACCTGGAAGCCAAGGCCAAGAGGGTGGATGAAGAGCTGTTTGGCAGGGAGCTTGCTTGAGAGGTGGATTGCCGCTGCGGGGGGAGAAGAAGTTTCCCTCCGGGGGCCCAAGGGCCGACGGCCCTTGGGAATCCCCATCGGGCGGTTCTCGCGCCCCGGGCTCTCGCCCGGAACGCGATTCCCGCCGGCCGCCACGCAGGCTCCGCCTGCGTACTCGGACCCGACGGCCATGGCCAGAAACATGATGGCGGTTTTTGAAGGGATAGGAGAGGGGGTCCGGGGGAGAGGAAAGGGAAACTTT
>DKEU01000109.1:0-659 GCA_002452635.1 Desulfovibrionaceae bacterium UBA6814
CAAGCCTGCGGAGGAGGGGGGGTAGGGTTGCCGAGCTTTGCCCTTTGCGGGGGTTCAGTGTAGGAAGGCAAGGAAACCGAAGGATATTCACCATGCGCTCTGCCGACCTGCACATCGACCCCGAACGCCTGGCCGATCTCTGCCGGCGCTACGGCGTGGTGCGCCTGGAGGTCATGGGGAGCTTTGCGCGCGGGGACGCCGAGGCCGGCAGCGACCTGGACATCCTCGTCACCCTGGCCCCGGAAGGCGCGCCCGGCCTGGACTTCATCCGTCTCAAGGAAGAACTGGAAGACTTGGCCTGCCGGCCGGTGGACTTGTTGACCCGTTCCGCAGTGGAATCCTCTCCCAACAAGTATTTCCGGCGCTTTGCCCTGGCCCGTACCGAGCCGCTCTATGTGCGCGCTTGACCCCCTGCAGCGAGATCTGGTGAAGTGCGAGGACATGCGGCTGCATGCCGAACGGGCAGTCGCGTTTCTCGGCACGAAAACCCTTGTTGAATTCCAGGCGGACGACATGCTCCAGGCCGCAGTTATCCGTTGCGTGGAAGTGGTGGGCGAGGCCGCTCGGCAGGTGTCCCAGGATACCCGCACCCGCGCCCCGGAAATTCCCTGGTCCCAGGTCATCGGCATGCGCAACGTTCTGGCCCATGACTATGGCAT
>DKEU01000109.1:666-6984 GCA_002452635.1 Desulfovibrionaceae bacterium UBA6814
GCCGTGGTCACTCGACACCTGCCGCTCCTCCTCGCACACCTCAAGCCGCTGTTGGCGGCGTTGGAGGCGGACGCAGGATGGCGCGAAGAGTGACTCCCAACATGCTTACACCTGGCAAGCTTGTAAACAGTCTTGGGTTGTTCTTTGATCTAATCGGGATAACAGCTTTTTTTCTTCGAGACCATCGCGCACTCTGGAAAAACTCTGGCGACAAGGCAAGATTTTATGCACCAGCAGAGGAAGAAGCTCAAAAGGAGCAACGTATAATACGGCTGTTCTTTCTCTTGCTCATTATTGGATTTTCATTGCAACTAGTCAGCAACTTCATAGAATAGTCCAACGCGAACTGGCGCTGCACGCTGCCCCTTGAATCCCTGCCCTGTGTGTTCTTTGCCGTCCTTTTAGCTTTGCGGTTCGAGTCCGCGCCGGGAGCCAAAGAAAAGGGCTTCGAGTAATCGAAGCCCTTTTCTTTTGGGGGTAACGGCTTGCTACCGGGCGAAGGTCTTGTACATGAGGGCGCCGGCCAGCATGTTGCCGGCGTGGGCCAGGGCGTCGAAGATGTCCGAGTCAGCGTAGTTTAGGCTGCGCAGGGCGTCGAGGTCCTGGGGGCCGACCGCGGCGGGGTTGTCCACGGCCTTGAGCACGAACTTGAGCATGGCGTTCTCCCGCCCGTCCAGGATGGTCTCGCCCGCGCCGGCGCGCAGGGCCTCCAGGTCCGCGGGGCCCGCGCCCATCTTGTTCAGCACGCAGCCGTTCCAGTCCACGCAGGCCACGTGCCCGGCCTTGGCCGCCACCGCGTAGCGGATGGACGCCAGCAGGGGCGCGCTCAGGCTGGGGTGGGTCCGGAAGTAGCGCATCGTGCTGAAATACCGCTCCATGTACCCGGGGCTGGCGCTGAGTAGCAGGGCCGGCTCCGGGATGCCCAATTCCGGCGGAAACGCGGCGTACAGTTCGGCCACCGTGCCGGTGGCCTGATCCGGGGAAACCGTGGCGATCTGGAACATGGAAAACCTCCAATCCGTGGTTTGTAGTTGACCAGTCGTCTAGTGGCCGCGTCAAAAAAAATCCGGCCGGGCAGCGCTCAGCGCAGCAGCCGGTGCAACACGAAGTCCTCGAACCGGCGCAGGGGCTCGCCGGACTTCTCGGCCTTCATGCGCAGGAGCGCCCCTTCCCAGGCTTCGAGCATGAAGGCCGCGGTGGCGTCCGGGTCGAGGTCCGCGGGTATCTCGCCCGCGTCCCGGGACTGGGCCAGGACCCGGGCCAGGCGCCCGGCCATGCCGCGCATGGCGTGGCTCACGGCCTGGCGCATGGGGGGGGACAGGTCGCTGATCTCCTGGGCCAGGTTGCCCAGGGGGCAGCCCCGCTCATAGCCCCGCGCGGCCAGGCGTTCGCGCAGCATGACGAAGAATCCGGCCAGCCGGGCGAGCGGGCCGTCCAGGGGCGCGTCCAGGTACTGGTCGGCCAGGGCCGCAAAACCCTGGGCGCAGTGCTCGATCAGCGCCAGGCCGAAGTCCTCCTTGGACCGGAAATAGAAGTAGAACGAGCCCTTGGGCACCCCGGCCGCGTCCAGGATCTCCTTGAGCCCGGTGCGGTGGAACCCCTGGCGGTGCACCAGGTCGCCCCCGGCGTCGATGATGGCCTGGCGGGTGTCGCGTTTCATGGGGGCCACTACTAGACCGGTCGTCTACAAATGTCAACCCGGGGACCAACGCTGGAGAAAAGAAAGCCCCCGGCCGGGCCGGGGGCGGAGGAAGGGGGCGGGATTGCCCGGCTCAGGCCGCGGGTTCCAGGGGGACCAGGACCTCGGTGCGCAGGTCCTGGGGCGGGGTGCGGTCCGGGGTGTTCAGGTAGACCTCCAGGCTGGGGGCGTGGCGCATCTCCCGGCCCTGGGCCGGGATCCACTGGCCGCACAGGGCATTGTAGGTGGCGGACAGGTTCTCGTAGGGGCCCTGGTGCACGGTGCGGGCGAAGTCGCCGCCCGCCAGCTCCTGCACCCCCACCTCGCCCTCCGGGGCCGCGGCGTCGGGCGCGGTGATGCAGGCGTCGTAGCGCACCTTGTCCGGCGGGGTGGTCTCCGGGTCGTCGTGGCACACGCCGATGAACTGGGTCTGGGGTCCCAGGAGGCCCCGGGGCCCGGCCCAGGCGCAAAGCTTCTCCCAGGCCGCGCCGCAATCCGCGTAGGGTCCCACGTGGCGCACGAAGGCCACGCGCCGGGCCGGCAGTTGCACGATGCTCGCTTCCATGTCGCTCCTCCCGAGGTTGGTGGGAAACACCGGGCGCAGCGCGCCGGCCAGGGAACGGTCCCCGGCCGCGGCCCGCTTGCGGTAGGCCGAGGGAGTCTCGCCGAAGGCCGCCTTGAAGGCCCGGGTGAAGGCCTCGTGGCTCTCGTACCCGGCCGCCAGGGCGATGTCGGTCACCGGCCGGCCGCCCAGGGCCAGTTGCTGCGCGGCCCGCTGCAGCCGCAGCCGCCGCTGGTAGGCCGCCACCGGCTCGCCCACCATGCCGGTGAACACCCGGTGGAAGTGGTAGGGCGACAGGTGCGCGGCCCGGGCCAGGTCCTCCAGGGACACCGGCTCGTCCAGCCGGGACTCCAGCAGGACCAGCACCCGGTTCAGACGTTCGTGGTAGCTCTCGACGGTTCCCTTGGCCATGTGCGCCTCGTGGGGAGGGGTGTACGCGACAGCGGCCTGCCGCGCTTGACCGTTCTTGCGGAAATTTCCGGCCGGGGCAAGCCGCTTGCAAAGGCCGGCCGGGTGTGCTCATCTGGAGGGATGGCGAAACGCAGGAACTGGGGCGGGCCGCGGGTGGAGGAGGTGCGGCGGGCCGGGGAGGCCCTGGCCGCGGTGTTCGACCGCCTGGGCGGGCAGGAGCCGCTCCTTCTGGCCCGGCTGTGGCGGGCCTGGCCCGAGGTGGTGGGGCCGGACATCGCGGCGCTGGCCCGGCCCCTGGGCCACCGCAACACCAAGCTGCTGCTCGGCGTGGAAGACGCCATGGTCATGTCGGAGATGGTGCACTACGCCCCGGTGGTGCTGGCCCAGGCCAACGAATTCCTGGGCAGGAATTTCTTTGACAAGGTGGAGCTGCATCTGCTAGGGGGGCAAGTTCCCCTGGATGGGAAGGGCGAGTCGCCCCCGGTTTACCGGCCCGAGCCGGTGCGTCCCGGGTCCCTGGGCGGCCTGCTCGCGGACCTTCCGCCGGACAGCCCGGTGGCCAGGGCGTATCGGGCCTATGTGGAATTCTTCGCCCGGCGCGGGACCGAGTGATCCCCCGGAGCGAGCAGACAAGGAGACCGTCATGAGCGTGGAACTGACCCTCGAGAGCCTGGGCCTCAAGAAGCAGCTGGACAAGATGACCGCCAAGGAACTGCGCGAGCTGGTCATGTCCAAGATCCCGCAGATCACCGGCGCTTCGGGCATGGCCAAGGAAGAGCTGCTGCCGGCCATCAAGGACGTGCTGGGCATCAAGGAAGAGGAAGGCGGGGTCAACCCCTACAAGGAGCAGATCCTGGCCACCAAGCGGACCATCCGCGAGATGCGCGCCGCCAAGGTCGAGGCCCCGACCCGCAAGGCCAAGGAGATCATGCGCCGCAAGATCAACAAGCTGAAGAAGCGCACCCGCCGCCTGGCCAACGCGGTCTAGCCGGCCGTTGAAAACCCCGCGATGGCGGCGTTGCTTCGAAAACGTCAACCCCTCACGTATGCCCCAATACGCTTCGGGCCTGACGTTTTCTCGCGCCTTGCCGTCACGGTTTTTGAGCGGCCGGCAAGAGGGCTCGGCTTAGTGCTTGACAGCCTTCCCCGGACTCTATAAACGAATCGCCTCGTGCTGGGGGATCGTCTAGCGGCAGGACGACGGGTTCTGGCCCCGTTAACCGAGGTTCAAATCCTCGTCCCCCAGCCACTTTTTCTCTACGTCCCCATCGTCTAGCCTGGTCCAGGACATCGGCCTTTCACGCCGGTAACAGGGGTTCAAATCCCCTTGGGGACGCCATGATTGCACGGCGGTCGCGGAAGCGGCCGCCTTTTTGTTTGGGCGGGGCGGGCGGCCCTTGTCCTCCGGTCCGGCTTGAATCCCTGCCGGGTTCTGGTAAGGGTTTCCAGTCATCACGAGGCTCTTCCGGACCGGGAGGTGCGCCCATGCCCAATGAGATGGACCTGGACCCCAATTTCCAGGAGCGGGCGAAAAAACTCATCCAGGACGCCGCCAACGGCGTGAAGGCCGCCATGAGCCCTGCTCAGGCGGTGAAGGGGCATTACCTCAACCGGGAATTCGCGGAAAAGTTCGGCGCCAACGCGGCCATGATGCTGGTCAACGTGCTGGGCAACGTGGTGGGCGCTGCCACCGGCGCCGCGGGGCTGGCGGCCGCCTTCGTGGTCAATCCGGCCATCGCCATCATCTTCGGGCAGGTCGCGAACAAGGTCTTCGGCGAGGCCAAGTACGCCATAGAGAGCCACCTGCTGAAAAAGGGCATATTCACGGATCCCGCCGGCGACACCCTCAAGGACGCCTCGCTGGTTCCGGCCGCAGCGGCCAAGGTCATGCGCAAGCTGGACCGCGTGGTGCGCAGGTTCTATCAGCTCCAGGAGGGCGCCCTGGGGATCTGGTTCAGCATCCGCCATCCCCGCACCTGGTTTCGCGCTCGGGAACTGGGCGAGACCTTTGCCCCGGGCGAACTCTTCACGGCGTTTTTCAATCCCGCGGACCCGCACACCCTGGACCGCGAACTCAACAACCGCCTGTTCGAACTCAACTACTACGCCCAGTTGCTCGGCAACTACGCCAGCGCCCTCCTGGACCGCATGGTCCAGGAGCGGGACGACCTCATCGCGGGCGCGGACCACGTCTTCGCCCATGTGCTGCGCCAGGTTCATGTGAGCGGCAACCACGACGACTGTGGCTCGCACTGCTACACCATCACCAAGGACGAGCTGGGTGGGCGGCTCAAGATGTTCTTCCTCTTCAAGAAGGCGTTGGTGCCCAACCTGGGGCTGGTCAGCGCCGACGCCCGCGTGGGCCAGGTGCGGGCCGGGTTCTACGAGCAGCAGAGGCGGCAATGGGTCCCGCTGGGGGATTCCTCGGTCCTGGTGCAGAACATCAGGCTGGCCCTGTCGCAGGAGGCCGCCCCGGACGAGCCGCCCCCGACCCTGCCGCAGCAGGCCCGGGAGTACCTGGGCGACAAGGTGAAGTTCACCCGCGACGAGACCAACGTGGACCGCGCCGCCTTCCACGCGGAATACGGCAAGAACGTGGGCATCATCTATGGGGCCGAGGGGATCGCCGGCGCCGACCCGGTCCCGAACGCCGCGCCGTGCACGCTCTTCGGCTTCCTGGCCGACGAGCTCACGGATACGCTCCGCAACCGGCTCATCAAGCGGGCGGTGCTCAACAAGAAGGGACGGGTTTTCGCCCTGATGGGAGAGGTCATGGCCTCCCGGGAGGAGGCCATCGCCGCGGTCACCGCGATCTCCAAGAACAAGGATATCCTGTCGCGGATTTTCCGGGTGGCCGAGAAAGTCAAGTGGTACGTCTCCAAGATCCAGGACATCGAGAGCAAGTTCAAGGAGCCCATTCTCAGCGTCCTCGTGAACAACAGGAGCTTCGAGAACAGCGCCTTCGCGTCCTGCGGCGAGGCCTGGAACGTGGTCTACACCCTGCACTACCTCATCCGCCAGTACGAGAAGCTGATCACCTTCCTGGTCTACCTGGAAATCATCCTGGTGGAGGCGGACAAGAAGGTGGCGGGGCTTCTCAAAATGCCGATAGGCGGCATCTACAGCCCGGGCCAGCCGATCCCGCCCCGGCCCCGGACCATGGCCGGGGGGGACGCCGGACCCCTGCTGGGAGCGGTCCCCGCCCTGGGCGCCCCGCCTTCCCAGCCCGACGATCCCTTCGACGCCCTGTCCTAGCCGCCCGCGCGGTCCCGTCCCTTCCTCCGAGCTTCCTACCGCTTCGCGAGGTTGCCAGCGGCGCGCGAACATGTATTATGCGCTGTGATGGCAAACAAGGTTTTGCATCGGAGTTTCCGATGCGGGCCTCGAATCGGAGGTAGCGCCATGCCACAGGAAAAACCCATCGGATGCGCCCGCCCCACCGGCGGGGGGGGGGGGGAGAAGGCTCCCGCCAAGAAGGAAACCCCAACCGTCGCGGCCGCGGCGCAAGGAGCCGGAACCATGATCGCAGTCGGCAAGAAGGCCCCGGATTTCACCGCCCCGGCGTACGACCAGGGCAAGTTCGTGTCGGTCCAGTTGTCCGAGTACCTGGGCAAATGGGTGGCCCTGTGCTTCTACCCGGGGGATTTCACCTTCGTCTGAGCCACCG
>DKEU01000109.1:7020-19867 GCA_002452635.1 Desulfovibrionaceae bacterium UBA6814
TCCATGAGCACGGACAGCATGTTCGTGCACAAGATGTGGGTGGACCACGAGCTGTCCAAGATGATCACGGCGGGGACCGTGCCCTTTCCGATGCTCTCAGACGGCGGGGGCAAGGTGGGCCAGGTCTACGGGGTGTACGACGAGGACGCGGGCGTGGACGTGCGCGGCCGGTTCCTCATCGATCCCGACGGGGTGGTGCAGGGCTTCGAGGTCCTGACCCCGCCGGTGGGCCGCAACGTGGGCGAGACCCTGCGCCAGATCCAGGCGTTCCAGCTGGTGCGCAAGAGCAAGGGCAAGCAGGCCACGCCCTCGGGCTGGCGGCCGGGCAAGCCGGTGCTCAAGCCCGGTCCGGCCCTGGTGGGCATGGTCTGGAAGGGTTGGAAGGTCAAGGACGCCTTCGACTAGGCCGTTCCCTGCAGATGAAAAAGACGCGGCCCCCGCCTTCCGGCGGGGGCCGCTCGTTTCATCCGCCCAGGCCAGGGGCTAGGCGCTCTTCTTTTCCCAGTCCTGCACCGCTTCGGGGTGCTCCACCTCTTCCCAGCCGGTGATCATGCCCTTGATGTGGGCCCAGGGCGTGTGGCCGGTGGTGGTCATGTAGACGTGGACGATGACGAACACCAGGAGCGCGAACCCGCCCAGGGTGTGCAGCACCGCCACGGTCTGCAGCGTCCAGGTCCCGATGCCCATCTCGGGCCAGGCGTTGTAGTAGTAGTAGAGCAGGCCGGTGGCCATCTGCAGGGGGAGCAGCAGCGCGGCCAGGGACAGGTAGGTGAGGCGCTGCAGCGGGTTGTGCTTGGCGCGCACGCTCTTGGGCACCGGATGCGGCTCGCCGCGGAAGATGCCCACCGCGTAGTAGCGGATCACCTCGGCCACCTTGCGGGTGGTGGGGGTGTACTGCTTCCACTCCCCGGTGATGATGAGCCAGAAGATGGCGAAGGCGCTGCCGATGACCCAGGTCCAGGCGCACCAGTTGTGGATGGTGTAGGCCCGCTCGAACCCGAACAGGGCGTACGTGCCGTGGGCCTCGAACCCGGTGAGCAGCAGCATGGCGATGAGGCCGCCCTGCAGCCAGTGCCACAGCCGCTCGAACCGGGAGTACAGGTAGAGCTTTTCCTTGCCGGTCATGGTCATCCCTCCTTGCGGCGGCCGCCGGAGACCAGCCGCATCAGGCCATGGATCAGCACGCCGATGAGGGCCAGGGCCGCGCCGCCCCAGCCGGCGAAGTCCACCACGGACGCATGGTCGCGGCCGGGCATGTAGAACCCGCCGAGCTTGGCCAGCCGGCCCTCGCGCGCGTGGCAGGCCCCGCACTTGAGCGCCTTTTCCTTGGGCGCCACCATGTGGGTGGTCTGGAAGTACCAGATGGTGTCCGCGAACCCGTACTTGCCGCTGTAGGGCAGTCCCGAGGCCTCCTGGCCCGCGGCGATGGCCTTGTCCCAGTCGTAGGTCTTCCAGTAGGCCGCGTCGTCCTTGCCGAACAGGTGCGGGATCACCATGGTCTTGAGCTCGGTGTCGTAGGGCGTCTTGCCGGTGTGCACCTTGAACGGGTAGATGCGCGAGTTCTTGTCGTCCCTGGACCCGTACACCAGGTTCAGCTCCACGGGCTTGGACGGGTCGATCTTGTCGGTGGCCAGCACGTTGCCCATGGACCCGTTGAACCACAGGTACTCGGGCTGCACGTTCTTCTTCCACACGAAGTCGCCCTTCATGGTGTCGTAGCTGTCCTTGCCGTAGGGGCCCTCGATGGTGAAGGGCTTGCCGTCCTTCTTCTTGCCCGCGGTGGACCAGTCCCAGGACATCTTGGTGGGCTTCTCCCGGGCGAATTCCGGGATGTGGCAGGTCTGGCAGGCCACCTTGTCCGTGTGGTCGTTGGCCTTGTGCCCGTTCTTGTGCGGGGTGGCCGAGTGGCAGGACTCGCAGGTGATCTTGTGCATCTGGTCGTCCTGCAACAGGCTCATGCGGGTGTTGGAGGCCGGGGTCTTGTAGCAGCGGCCCGAGATCTTGTGCGCCTCGGTGGTGTGGCAGCGCACGCAGGTGAAGTTGGCGCCGTCCTGGGCCATGTGCACGTCCAGGTCCTTGGACGGCTTGAGCAGGGAGGTGTCCAGGTCGCCGTGCTTCACGCCGTCGCCGCCGCCGCCGGTGAAGTGGCAGGCCCCGCAGTTGGCCCGGCCGGGCCGGCGCACCTTCTGGGCGATGTTGTTCAGGTCGGGCGGCAGCCATTCCTTGCCCCCGAACTGGGTGGGCTGCATCACGGGATAACCCGCGCCCGGCGGGAACTTCTTGTAGCTCCCGGTGGAGTCGTGGCAGACCAGGCAGTCCACCTTCTCCTCGCTGGTGAAGTCGAAGGTGCCGTCCTTCCACCCGTAGCCCGCGTGGCAGGAGGTGCAGCGCGGCTCGTTGGACTTCACGGCCACGCAGAAGTTGTTCACCACCAGTCCGCCCTTGCCCAGGCCCGAGCCCTCGGGGGCCATGGGGCACAGCCAGGTCCAGTGGATGGTCTTGTGCACCTGCAAGGCCGCCTGGTTGTGGCAGGACAGGCAGGCCTTGGTGACCTCCTCCGGGCTGGCGAAGGGCTTTTTCAGCGCCTCGTGCATGGAATGGTCGGTGGTGATCCAGCGCGGGGCGCGTTGCGGAACCTGGGCCCGGGCCGGGGGGGCCAGGGCCAGGAACAGCGCCGCCGCGCAGGCCATGGCCGCTACCGCTCGCCGTACGCCACGAGTGGTGTTCATAGCGGTCCTCCTGAGTGGACTGCATTGCAGGTTGAAGCCCAGAACCCGCGCAGCGCCGCAGCCGGGACGCATCGCGCCCCCGCGGACCCCTGCCGGGCATATCCCAAAAGATTTATAGGCATACAGCGCCTTAGCACGACTTTCCTGGTGCGTCCACCCGGATTCCGGAAAAAGGGGGTTGCGTGTCCTGGCCGGGTTTGTGGATGCGAGAATAGCCCGGGCCCAGTCTCGGTGCATTGATGTTGATCAACATTGTCGCTTTTTTTTCACACCCATTCCGGCGGGTATGGCGGCCGGCGTCCGGGCTGGTTCCCGTTTGGGCAACCTGCCGGAATCATGTGGTGTTTTTGGACCCTGCCCGGTTCCGGCAGCAGGGCTCCGCAGCCTGGGCCCGCCGCAGCCGGGCCAGGACCAGGGCGGTGAGCCCCAGGAGCAGGACCAGGCCCAGGTGGGCCCAGTCCGCCGCCAGGGTGGGGCCCGGTCCCAGGGACCAGCCCGGCAGGTTCTTCACCACCCGGGCCAGGCCGGTGGCCACGATGCCCGCCCACAGGGCGGCCGTGAGCCAGCGGCCCGCGGACAGGCGGCGCCGCGCCGCCAGGCGCAGGAGCGCGGCCCGGAACAGCAGGAAGAGCGCCACCGCGGCCGCGGCGTAGTGCAGCAGGTGCGTGAAGTAGAAGTCCGCGGTCCAGCCCAGGCCGGGCAGGTCCGCCACGCCGTAGCGCTTGAAGATGGGCATCTGGGCCAGGCCGGACACGGCCAGCACGGCCACCGCCAGGCCGAACAGCCGGCGCGCCGCTCGGGAGGGGCAGGAGGGCCTAGGCGTCATGGCCGTCCTCCTTGGCAGGGGCCTCGCGCTTGGCGGCGCGGGCGTCGGCCTGGCCGGTCCAGGCGCGCCAGGCCTGGCGCGCGCCGGCCAGCAGCCCGGCCACCGGGGCCAGGAACACCGCCGCGGCCAGGGTGTTGGAGTCGGCCATGCTGTCCCCCACCCGGGCCAGGCCGGGCCGGCCCGGGGCCGGGGGAGCGGCCGCGGCCAGGGTCTCGAAGGGCACGGGCGAGACGTAGATGGTGTTGGTGCCGCCGTTCTCGTCCAGGCCGTAGATAAAGCCGGGCATGGCCGCGGCCAGCTCCCTGGCCTTGGCGATCATCTCCTCGCGCGGGCCGATGCTCTGGACCCCGAAGGGGCAGGCCTCGATGCAGGCGGGCAGCTCGCCCCGGGCGCGGCGCGGGGCGCAGCGGTCGCACTTGTACATGACCCCGTTGCCCGCCAGGGAGGGCAAAAGGTCCAGGTACAGGCCCACCCCGGTCTGGCGCTGCGGGATGTGCCAGGGGCAGACCGTGCGGCACTTGGCCCCGCCCAGGCACAGCTCGGCGGATATCTCGACCGCGCCGTCGTCCTCCTTGGCGCAGGCCCCCCAGGGGCAGAGGTTGGCGCAGGGCGGGTTTTCGCAGTGCATGCAGCGCCGCGGCATGTGCAGCTCCACGGCGCGGCCCTCGTGCTCCACTGCGAAGTGCTGCACAAAGAGCCAGTTGTAGGGGGTCAGGCGGTCGTCCACCCCGCGCTTGTCCGACCAGTCCTCGGGCTTGGCCCGGTTCGTGGGGACCATGGGCGGGAAGGGTTTCAGCGGCTCGGGAAAGCGGTTGGCGTTGGCCTCGCGGCAGGCCTCCACGCAGGCCCCGCAGCCCACGCACTGGGACAGGTCGAACAGGGTGGCCTGGTCGCCGCCGGGGGAGGATGCGGCAATGGGCGCGGCCTGCACTGCAGATGCGGGTACAGTGCAGGCCGCGCCGGCCCCGGCCAGGCCCAGGGCCTTCAGGAAGTCGCGTCGGTTCATGAGGTCTCCGAATTGCGCGGGTCAGCAGCCCGCGCCGTAGTTCTCCGAGCGCAGGGTCAGGCCGTCCTCCGCGGCCTCGATCCAGATGTCGCCCACCTCGGCCGAGAGGTGGGGGTCCACCATGAGGCGCAGGGGGCCGGCGTCGAGTACCTCGTCCTGCGGGTCCGGTTCGTCCAGAACCAGGGAGAGTCGCGGCCCGTGTCAGCCCGGGCTGGCCACCACCCGGATGCCGAAGGTCCGGTCCGCGCCCAGGTAGTCGGCCATGCGGGCCCTGGCCTCGTCGCTCACGTGGATCATGGGGGGCTCCTCTTGGTGTCCGCCGCATCCCGTGCTATTGCCAGGGAAAACCGCCCGGGGCCGGAAGTCCGGGGCGCGGAGTGCGGCCGGTCACGCCCTCTTCATACCTATGGGGGGCATCACCGGCATTGATGGACATCAACGCCGGAGAAAAAAATGCCCCCAGGCGAAGTCTCCCTCACCCTGCACACCCTGCCCCTGTTCAAGGGCCTGCCCGAGAAGCAGCTGAGGCTCCTGGAGCAGAGCGCCGTCATCCGGAACTACCGGGCCGGGGAGATGATCCTGGACGAGCGCAAGGAGGCCGGGGGCATGTACGTGCTGCTCGCGGGCCGGGCCAAGCTGTTCAAGCTGTCCAAGGACGGCAGGGAGCAGATTCTCTACTTCTTCGGCCCGGGCGAGCCCTTCTGCCTGTGCACCATGTTCGACCGGAGGCGCGCCCCGGCCAACGCCTCGGCCGTGGAGCCCTGCCGCGTGCTGGTGCTGTCCGGCAAGATCTTCGACGAGATGGCCCAGCGGGAGCCGCGCATCCTGTTCAACGTCCTGCTGGTGGTGTCGCGGCGGCTGAAGGAGGCCATGGAGCTGGTGGAGTCCCTGTCCTTCCGGGAGATACCCGGCCGGGTGGCCATGTACCTCACCCACGCCGAGCACGGCGGCCCCAAGGTGGCCACGGTCAAGCTCCCCATGACCCACCGCGAGCTGGCCAAGCTGGTCGGAGCCACCCCCGAGGCGCTCTCAAGGGCCTTCCGCCGCATGGCCGAAGACGGCCTGGTGCAGGTCAAGGGCCGCAGCGTGAAGATTCTGGACCGGGAGAGGCTGGAGGCGCTGGCCGAGGGGGAGTGAGAGGCCCTATGGTTGATGTAGTCTAAGTTGGCTGTCGAAATGTTTCATATAACAATTTGGCAGCATGAAATAATTACCTTTGTTCAAATAGTCCTGCCTGAGATTTGTTTTGATATTTTGTTCCATTTTCTTTGCAACAATCTAAAGAATCGCCTTGAAAGTTTTTGTAAAGTGTAGACAGTCTTGATATTGAAAACTCAATTGTTGAGTAATATATATCATCAATTTCAACGCCAATACTATCGTAACCCACAGCTTGAGCAGCAGCGCAAGTAGAACCTGATCCAGCAAATGGATCGAGTATTGTTCCTTCACCAAGTGGAAGGCAGCTTCTTACTATTATTCGTAAAAAATGCTGTGGTTTTAATGTCGGATGATTATTGATATCAGATTCGCATTTCGGAGTTCTTGAGCTCAATATTATATCTGGTAAAGGCTGTTCGGTTGACAGCCTTCTTAAGGCTCCTGTTCCCCATTTTCTGAGATTCGCAGCGACAGTTTTTTGTTGTATCGGTTTACGAAAAAGCATCCAGGGCTCATAAGAGCCCCTTGGTGTAACACAGATATCTTTAAACTCATTTTCGGCTAATTTGGGGCGATCTCCACCGCGAAAAGAGCGGTAAATCCTCATAATAGCTCCACGAATCTCAAACCCTGCACGAGCCATACTTTCTTGGACAAGATATTGCAGGAAAGGGGTTCCTGCTAAAAAAACATGCGCACCTGGACAAAGGCAGGGCAAAAGAGATTTTCCAAATTCATAAAAATAGTTTTTTACATGCTCTTTGTCCTCATTAGAGAGTACGGTAAAGCGTGGCAACGGTGACCTTTGACTTCCGCCAATCTTGGGTGGGATGCGCCATATCCCTCCATTTCCATTTCGCATTTTTTCAAGTTCCGAAGGAGAAAATTCAATAACGCCATATGGGGGGTCGGTGCACACGCCCATAATGGAGTTATGCTTTTGGTCTTTGAGCCAATCAAAACAATTGTCGTGTATAATCTTATAACTGTTCATTTTTCGCCTATAGTTGAAAGACATGGGGACTAGAAATTACCTATTGATTTGTAATGAGTAAAGCACAAACAAAAATCGGCAGAGTCATACGTATCCAGCGAGAATTACAGAGATTATCTCTGGAGTCGTTAGCAGGCAAAGCGGGGATTAGTTACCAATATCTTTCTGGCATTGAGACCGGAAAAGAAAATTTTACCATTCAGGTATTAGAGTCATTGTCCACGGCTTTGGGTGTTTCTGTCGAGCAATTGATAACAGGCTCAGTTATGCAAGCAATACCATCTGAGAGTCCACAGGTATTAAACCAAGAGTATTTTCGAAATGAAGTTCCTCTTCCGGAAGGATTAAGTATCACCGAGCTCGAAACGACTCTAAATCACACCCAGCAGATGATCTACCAAATTAATATTAGTTTAGTTCAAGAAACAGGTCGTTCACTGCAAAGCTTAATACAAGGGAATAATTTTTCAGGGATTGTATCAAATTTGTTGTCAAACTCATTCAATATGCATACAAGTTTTAAGCATAATCACGACCAGCGGTATCCAGATCTAATAAATAAGATTAATTCCGAGAGTCAAGTTGGGCTTGAAATTAAAACAACAGTTAATATAGGAAAAGGTGGTGAAAGTCATAATGGGCATGGAGGTTGGCATATCATCGCGTGCTATAAGTTTTCTGGAGATTGCAATATAAAATTCGTGCATGTCATGTTTGCAAATCTAAATGGGCATAATGAGATAGATCCTGACTGGAAATATTTAGGCAGTAGTGTTAATGAAGATACTGGCAGTCAGCGCACAGAAACATATCTTACTAATTTATTTGGAACTACAAAACTAAGAGATGGTTCTATTTATCTTGATTCATCTATGGTGAATTACTCTAGATGGAGGCAAGCTAGAAAAAGCGGTAATGTTGCGCCTGGTTGGTCTATTTTTCATAATAAGAAATAATCACTCCGTGCCTTACTAGACCGGCAATCTGACCGTAAACGTCGCCCCTTCGCCGGGGGCGCTGGTGGCGGTGATTTCGCCGCCCAGGGAGTGGATGACGCGCTGGGCGATGGCCAGGCCCAGGCCCACGCCCTGGCCGCTCTCCTTGGTGGAATAGAAGGGCGTGAAGATGTTGGGCAGCACCTCCGGGGCCATGCCCCGGCCGGTGTCCGCCACCTCCAGGCCCAGGCCGCCCGCGCCGGCGCGGCCGGTGATGCGCAGGCGGCGGGTCCGGGGCTTGCGGCTGGGAGGGGGCGTCTCGGCCTTGGGCAGGTCCTTGGGCGCGGCCTCGGCCGCGGGGCAGGCCTGGCCCCCGGCCGGGTCCATGGCGTCCAGGGCGTTGTCCACCAGGGCGGACAGGGCCTCGTCCAGCTCGGCCACGGCCGCGTGCACCGGGGGCAGGTCCGGGGCCAGGTCCAGGTCCACGGCCACGCCCAGGGAGCGCACCCGCTCGGCGCGGCGCTCCAGGATTTCCCCCAGGAGCGCGGCCAGGCTCACGTCCCGGGCCCGCGGGTCCCCGGCCCCGCAGAAGGTCAGCAGGCGCAGCACGATGTCCTTGCAGCGCATGCCGTTGTCGCGCACCACCGCGGCCGAGGAGGCGAGCTCGTCCTTGTCCTTGCAGGCCGCGGGGTCCAGCTCGTCCAACAGGTCGAGCATCCACTCCGCCGCGGTGACCATGTTGTTCACCGGGTTGGATATCTCGTGGGCCACGCCCCGGGCCAGGTGGCCCAGCATGAGCAGCCGGCCGGCCTCGATCATGCGCCGGGACTCGGTCTGGGAGGAGCGGCGCTCGGCCGCTGCGCGGATGGCCGCCTCCAGCACCTCGATGTCCACCGGCTTGACCAGGTAGTCCAGGGCCCCGCGCTTCATGCCGTCCACCGCGGTGGACAGGCTGCTGCGGCCGGTGAGCATGACCACCTGGGTCAGGGGCCGGGCGGCGCGCACCTCGGCGATGAGCTCCAGGCCGCTGCGGCCCGGGAGCTGGATGTCCAGCACCGCCACGTCCGCGTCCTGCTCCTCCAGGCGGACCAAGGCCTGGTCGCCGTCGTAGGCGACCAGGACCTCCATCCCGCGCAGCTCGAGCCGGGCCGCGAGCGCGTCCACGAAGTCGCGCTCGTCGTCCACCAGCAGGACCCGGGGCGGCACGTCAGCTCCGCGCCCGCGCCGTGCGGCGTCGCGGACGTGTTGCGCTATGCTGCAACATCATGGTTCCCTTTCCCGAAAAACACCCGAGGGCATTTTCCGGGCCGGCCCTACTTCCCGGACTTGTCCGTCAGGCCGTTGTCCAGCATGGACTGCTGGGCGTCGTCGAAGTCGCCGGCCTGGGCGAAGGTTGCGGCCACCATCACGCTCTCCACCTTCTTCTGGAAGGCGTTCTTGATGCTGAAGATGAGCGCGTCGATGTCCACGGGCTTCTTCAGGTACTCGAACGCGCCGATGCGGGTGGCCTCGGCCTGGTCCTTGTCCGTGCCGTGGCCGGTGAGGATGATGACCTGGACATCGGGCTTGTCCTTCTTGACCCGGCGCAGCACTTCCATGCCGTCGATGCCGGGCATGCGCAGGTCGAGGACGATGACGTCGGGGACGCTCTTGCCCATGAAGTCCATGGCCTCCTCGCCGGACAGCACCACTTCCGGTTTGAGACCGCGAATCTCCAGGCGCTCGGCCAGGGTCTTCACGAAGTTCTCTTCGTCGTCCACGAGCAGCAGCTTGATCTTCTTCATGTCCTCTCTCCTTGTGGGAAGGTCGTTGCCGTTTTCATTCTGCTGTCCGGAAAACGCCGTCCTGGCGTTTTCCTCTTCTCGGCCGGGAAAACGTGGTTTCCCCGGCCTCGCGGGTGCTGCGCACCCGGCCCCGCGTCCTGCGGGGCGTTTATTTCCCCTGGGCGCAGGCGAAGCGCAGGCTCCAGCCCCCGTCCCGAGCATCTTGTTGCAGGGCCGTGCCGTCGGGCAGCCCGGCGCAGGCCGTGGCCAGGCCGGCCAGGGACGCCGCGGCCTCGGGGTGGGCGCAGCGCAGCCGCACCAGCCCCGATTCCCCGTCCCGGCCCATGCCGAGCCGCATCTCCGCCCCCGCGGGCAGGGCGGCATACAGGGCCTCCAGCACCATGCCCAGGCCGCACAGGAGCCCCTGGGGCTCGGCCGCGGCGCAGGTGGGGCCGTTCTCCTCCACGTGCACGGAAAGTTTGCGCATGCGCGCCCGCCGGCTGGTGAGGGCCACCAGGAGCCGGGCCAGGTTGGCCGCGTCCACCGGCCCCTCGGGGTCGGCCACCACGTGGCCCAGCCGGTTCAGGGACTCGGCCAGGATGACCCCCTTGGCCACCTGCTGGTGCATGGCCGGGACCATGGTCTTGAACCGGGTCTGGAGGGTGGCCGCGTCCAGCTTGCAGCGGCACAGCAGGTCCTCCATGAGCCCCACGGTCTCCTTGATGCCGGCCAGCACGTTCAGCATGTCGTGCATGGCCGTGGCCGAGACCTTGCCCATCTGCTTGGCGGCGCCCATGGCTACCGGCCTCCCGCGGCCTTGGCCACGGCCTCGCCGATCTTGGCCACCAGGCCGTCGATGTCGAAGGGCTTCATCATGTAGTCGAAGGCCCCTTCCTTCATGCCCTCGATGCCGTCCTTGGTGGAGCCCTGGCCGGTGAGCAGGATGACCTGCACGCCGGGATGCTCCCGTTTCACCGCGCGCAGCACGTCCAGGCCGCGCATGCCGGGCATCATCACGTCCAGGAGCAGCACGTGGGGCGCCTCCTCGGCCAGCCGGCGCAGGCCGGTCTCGCCGTCCAGGGCGGTGCGGGTCTGGATTCCCCGGATGGAGAGCCGCTCGGCCAGGGTGGTGACGAACTCCTCCTCGTCGTCCACCAGGAGCACCTTCCATTGGTCCATGTTCAGGCTCATGACTTGCTCGCTCCGTCCGGCGCGGTCCTGGGCAGGAAGATGGTGAACATCGTGCCCTGTCCCGGCTTGCTTTGCACCGCTATGTCGCCCCCCAGCCGCTTGACTATCCCGTAGGTGATGGAGAGCCCCAGCCCGGTGCCCGAGCCCTTCTTGGTGGTGAAGAAGGGCTCGAAGATGTGCTTGAGGGTGTCGTCGTTCATGCCGCAGCCGTTGTCCTGGATGGAGATGCCCACGGTGTCGGGCCCCTTTTCCCAGGTAGTCACGGAGATCCTGCCCTCCTGGTCGGCCACGGCCGCGAAGGCGTTGTTCACGATGTTCAGGAACACCTGCTGCAACTGGCCGCGGTCCGAGGCGATGAAGGGCAGCGGGTCGGCCAGGTTCATGGCCAGCTCGATGTTGCGGTAGGTGGCCTCCTTCTCCAGGAAGGAGACGGTCTCCTTGAGCACCTCGTTCACGTCGATGTTCTCGATCTTCACGTCCATCTGGCGGGCGAAGCCGAGCATGCGGTGGGTGATGCCCCGGCAGCGCTCCACCGAGCGGATGATGGCGTCGATGAGGCCGGTGTAGCGCTCCTTGTCCGGCAGGTCGGCCTTCATGCCCATGAGGTCCTTCATGAGCCCGGCCTTCTCGTTGATGATGGCCAGGGGGTTGTTCACCTCGTGGGCCACGCCCGCGGCCAGGCGGCCGATGGAGGAGAGCTTCTGGGTGTGCTCCATCTGGCGCAGGGCCAGCTCGCGGCGCTCGTCGGACTCCTGCAGGCGGCGGATGAGCACGCCCATGAGCTTGTAGGCCGCCACCAGGATGAAGAGCACCCCCAGCAGGAAGATGGCCACCAGGTCGGTGCGCATGGTGTACCAGGTCTTGAGCGCGCTGGTGCGCGGCTTCACCGCCATGAGCGCGTACTCGGTCTCCGGGAAGTAGGTGTAGGCCATGAACAGGTCGCGGCCCTCGGGGTCCGTGAAGGTGCGCACGTTGGTCTCGAAGGTGGCCCCGGGCATCTCGAAGGGCAGCCTCTCCAGCACCTTGCCGTAGTTCAGGGAGGTGGTCTGGAGCACCCCGTTGCGGTTGACCAGGAACATGTCCATGTCCGGCTCCAGCCCGGCGGAGGCGATGAGCCGGTCGAACTGGCGGGTGTCGATGGTGGCCCGCAGCACCCAGTAGGACCCGTCCTCGGTGAGGTGCTGCACCGCGATGACCAGGTGCGGGAAGTGCCTAAAGCCCAGGAACACGTCGGACACGTAGCGGCCCTTGAAGATGACCTCGTTGAACCAGGACTGCTCGGAGTAGTCCTTGCCCTTGAGCTTGTAGGGGCCGGCGTAGGACACCTGGGTGCCGTTGGCCGCGATGAGGCCCAGGTCCACGAAGCCCTCGAACTTCTGCTTCACCACCTGGAAGATGCGGTTGATCTCGTGCTCGTCGGCCAGGTCCTCGAAGCTGTAGGCCGCGGCCACGAAGCTCACGGTGGCGGTGCGCTCGGCCAGGAAGAACTCGAAGGCGCTGCGGGTCTTGTTGAGCAGCACCCGCATGGGGCTTTGCAGCTCCCGGGACAGGGAGTTCTGGTACTGCTCGAAGTTGATGACCGACATGATGGACAGGGGCAGCACGGCCACCGCCACCATGATGAGCACCAGCTTGCGGCGCAGCACGGCGTAGCGCGTGGGCGAGGCCGCGGCCTCCACCTTGCCCAGGAGCTCGTCGAAATGGCGAGAGATGTATTGCCTAAAGGGCACCGGCGTCTCTCCGTTCGAAAAGGATGTCCCCGGCGGTCAGGCGGCCCCGGGCGTAGCGATCCAGGACCAGGTTCACGGGGCCCATGACCCCGTCCAGCACCTCCACCCGCTTCCAGCGCAGGTAGTGGTAGTACTCCTCCTCGATGCCGCCCACGATGAGGGCGTTCACGCCCTGGCGCAGGATGAAGTCGCACAGCTCGTCGGCCGAGGAATGGGCGAGCATCACGTGCTGGCGGCCGACCTCGGCCCGGTCCTCGTCGAAGGCGGCCAGGAGCAGCTCCACCGCCAGGTCGAAGCGGGGGGCCACGTTCTCCCGCAGCAGGGGAACCAGCACGGTGCGGGGGGTCATGGCGCGTTCCTGCGCGGGCGGCCGCCGGGCTTGGCGGCCCGCGGCGCGTCGCCTTCGGCCAGGTTGCGGACCACGTGCTGGGGCAGGTGCAGGGGCAGCACCAGGTTGCCGGAGCAGACCATGACCGCGTACTCCACCACGTTCTTGAGCTCGCGCACGTTGC
>DKEU01000109.1:19913-40384 GCA_002452635.1 Desulfovibrionaceae bacterium UBA6814
GCCCAGGAAGTGGCGCAGCAGGAACTCCACGTCGCCCTGGCGCTCGCGCAGGGCGGGCAGGTGCAGGCGCATGGCCCCCAGCCGGCGCAACAGGTCCTCGCGCAGCCGGCCCTCGCGCACCAGCTCCTCGGGGTCGCGGTTGGTGGCCACCAGGAGCCGGGCCGAGACCTTCACCCCCGAGGCCGCGCCCACCGGCACGGCCACGCCCTGGTCCAGCAGGCCCAGGAGCTTGGCCTGCTGCGGCGGGGGCAGGTCGCCGATCTCGGCCAGGTAGACCGTGCCCCGGCCCGCGGCCTGGAACGCGCCGGGCTTGTCCGCCTCGGCCCAGGGGTAGGAGCCCTGCTTGTGCCCGAAGAGCTCGGACTCGATGAGGGCCTCGGGCATGGGGCTGACGTTCAGGCGCAGGAAGGGCTCGCGGGAGCGGGGCGAGGCCGCGTGCAGGGCCTCGGCCACCAGGTCCTTGCCCGCGCCGGTCTCGCCGGTGATGAGCACCGGCGCGTCGGACTGGGCCAGGACCGGGATGAGGGAGAGCAGGCGCTCCATCTCCCGGGAGCGGCCCAGGAGGACGCCCGGCCCGAAGGGCGCGGCCAGGCGCTTCTCCGCCTCCTTGAGCCGGGAGATGTCCTCCACCAGCTCCAGGTGGAAGCCCTGGCCCGGGCCCGCGGGCATCTCCACCACCGACAGGCGCACCGGCACGCGCCGGCGGTCCCGGGTGAGGAGGTCGGAGTCCAGGCTGGGGGAGTTCCCGCCCGCGGCCACGGGGCAGGCGCGGATGCAGGCCGCGGTCCGCAGCACGTGGCCGCAGGGCAGGCCGCCGGCCTCCTGGCGGGTGTACCCGGTGAGGGACTCCAGGCGGCGGTTCATGAACCGGATGCGGCGGGCGGCGTCCACGATGAGCACCCCCACCGGCAACCGGTCCAGGGCGTCGAGGAAGGCCTCGCCGGGCATCCTGGCGAGGTCGGCTATCCCGGGCTCGGCAAAGTCCCCGGCCGGGATGGGGGCGCTCTTGCTGCTCATGAGGTATCCTTGCCCGTTGTCTACACTGCCTGCGCCCGGGCCACAACCGGCCCGGCTGGCCTAGTGCCCGCCTCCGCCCACGATGCCCGAGGCGGCCAGGGTGAGCACCAGCACTTCCAGGACGGCGATGACCGCGAAGATGGTCTGCTTCTCCTTGAGGAAGGCGGGGATGAGGGTCAGGTAGCAGACGATGGTCATGCCCGCGAGCACCACCACGCCGATGAAGTTCAGGAAGTCGCCCTGGCCGATGAGGGCCACCCAGCCCCAGCCGTGGGGCACGTTGGCCTTCTCCAGGTACTCGCTGACCGGATGGCTCCACAGGGAGGTGATCTGCTCCATGGGCACGTGCGGGGTGAGCACGCCGAACACGTAGATGAGGAAGGTCACCAGCATGAGGGCGAGCGCGCCCCAGCTGCCGTAGAACAGGAGGTTGGCGTAGGTGATCTGTTCCTTGGGGGTCTTGATGGCGGACATATGGGTATCTCCTCTGGGGATGGAGGGTTAAGCTAGATGCCGAGGCCCTTGAGCAGGGCCTTGCCGCCGGCGAAGAGCAGCACGCCGATGACCATGTAGCGGATGAACTTGGGCTTGGCCTTGGCCAGCAGCCGCACGCCCACGAAGGAGCCCATCATGAGGCCCACGATGGAGGGGATGGCCATGAGCGGCAGCACGCAGCCCTTGTTCATGTACACCCAGGCCGCGGAGGTGTCGGTGATGGAGAGCAGGAACTTGGAGGTGCCCACCGCCACCTTGAGGGGCGCGCCCATGAGGATGTTGAGCACCGGCACGTTGGCCCAGCCCGCGCCCAGGCCGAACATGCCGGCCATGATGCCGATGACGATGAAGAGCAGCAGGCCGGGCAGGGTGCGGTGGGTCTTCCACTCGATGGTCTCGCCGGTGGACTCGTCGCGGTACGCGCCGTTCATGCCCAGGGCCAGGCCGATGGCGTCCTGCTTGGTGACCACCGGGCGGACCACGTTCTTGGAGAAGAGCAGCAGCATGGCGATGAACATGATGGTGGCGCCCAGGCAGAGCTGCACCACGTTGGTGGGCAGGGCCAGGCCCATGAACGCGCCCACGATGGCGCAGGCCGAGGCGATGAGGGCCACGGGCAGGGCCAGGCGCAGGCTGGCCAGGTTGCGGCGCAGGAGGCCGGGTCCGGCGGCCAGGGCGCCGGCCAGGGCCACCATGAGGCCGGCGCCGCGCACGAAGTCCAGGTGGAAGGGGAAGAAGCCGCTGACCAGCGGCACGTAGAGCACGCCGCCGCCCACGCCCGCGAGCACCGCGATGATGCCCAGGATGAAACAGAAGAACAGCAGGATGATGGGCCAGGCCCACCAGGGAAGTTTGGAGCCGTTGGTCGCGACCTGGGTCGCGGCCTCGGCGGCGGCGGCGGTGGAGCCGGCGTCCGAGGAGGCCCAGGCGGCCACGGCAAGCAGGAGGACACAGGCCAGGGCGGCCAGGACCCCGAGCCGAACGGAGTTGGATTTCCAGTTCATGGTCAGCATACCCCTTTTTCACAGACGTTGTGGAACCCTGCGCACCCGCGCAGGCATGCACCCTTTCCGCGACAGCGTGCCGGGCCGGCCGTCCGTCACGGCTGCCCGGGACACATAATCAACTACTGTGCCAAAATTCACTTGTCTGGAATCATTGGATAAATCGAAATGACCCCTCAGGGATGCGGCAAGATATTGCCGCTTCTGGGCCAAGGAATTGTATCCCTGGAACACGGCAGGCGCATGGTCCAGGGGAGGCCGGCCCTGGTCCCCCGGCGCCGCTGGCTCCGCCCGGGACGCGGCCGGCGCGCTCCCCTTGACGCCGGGGCGATAAAGCGGCAATAACTTGCCGGTCAGGCGGCGCGGCCGCGGCGGCCGCTGCCGCGCAACCCCCTGGAGCGCCACGGGGTTGCAGCAGGGGCGCGGGACGGTCCCGGTTCGGGACGCGTCCGGACCCCGGAGGAACAGGATGGCCACACAGGAGCTAGGCGGCAATTTCTTGCCGCCCGAGGAGCGGGGCGCCATCATGGCGGTCTTGGGCGGCGGGGTGGAGTTCCACTTCCGCTCCGCGGTCATGCGCCACCTGCACCGGGTGGCGGCCCAGGTGGCCCCGTCCGACGCGCCGGTGCTCATCACCGGCGAGAGCGGCACGGGCAAGGAGCTCTTCGCCCGGCTGTTGCACACCCTGTCCACCCGGGCGGACAAGGCCTACGTGCCCGTGAACTGCGGCGTGCTGAAGGGCGAGCTGTTCGCGGACAAGTTCTTCGGCCACGAGCCCGGGGCCTTCACCGGCGCGCTCCGGCTGCAGCGCGGCAGCTTCGAGCTGGCCGAGGACGGCACCCTGTTCCTGGACGAGGTGGGCGAGATNNGCCACCAACCAGGTGGACTTCCTGCGGGTGCTGGAGGAGAAGCGCTTCCGCCGCCTGGGCGGGGCCAAGGACCTCCCTTTTCGCGCCCGCATCGTGGCCGCCACCAACCGGGTGCTCCAGGACATGGTGCGCGAGGGCGGGTTCCGCGCGGACCTGTTCTACCGCCTGAACGTCATCCCCATCGCCATCCCGCCGCTGCGGGAGCGGCGCGAGGACATCCCGCTTTTGGCCGCCCACTTCCTGGACCACTACCGGGTGCGCTACCACCGGCCGGACATGGAGCTGTCCGAGGACACGGTGAAGGTGCTGGTGAACTACTCCTGGCCGGGCAACGTGCGGGAGCTCAAGAACCTCATCGAGCGGCTGGTGCTGTTGCACGAGGGCGGGGCCATCACCCCCGCGGACCTGCCCCTGGAGATGGAGATGGAGGTGGCCTGCACCCCGGGCAGCGAGGGGCCGGCCTGCCTGTCCCTGGACGCGGCGGTCAAGGAGGCGGAGATCCGCGCCATCCGCCGCGCCTTCAAGGCCGCCTCGCACTCCAAGGCCGAGACCGCCCGCCTCCTCCAGATCAGCCCCCGCACCCTGCGCTGGAAGCTGGCCCAGCTGCGCCTCAAGCTCTAGTCCGCGGGAATCTCCTCGGCCGGCTTGTCCGGGGCTGCGGGCAGGGTGAAGATGAAGGTGCTGCCCTGGCCCGGGAAGCTCTCCACCCAGATGACCCCGCCGTGCTGCTCCACGATCTGGCGGCAGATGGCCAGGCCCAGCCCGGTGCCCCGGGGCCGGTCCGTGAGGGTGTCCCCGATCTGCTGGAACTTGTCGAAGATGCGGGCCTGCTCCTCGGCCGGGACGCCGCGGCCGGTGTCGCTGATGCTGATGCGCACCTCGCCCACCCCGACCTGGGCCGCGCAGCGCACGCCGCCCTTGTCCGTGAACTTCACCGCGTTGGACAGGAGGTTGATGAGCACCTGGAGCAGGCGGCTCCGGTCCCCCAGCACCGTGGGCAGGCTGTCCGGGATGTCCCGCTCCAGGGCCAGGCCCTTGTCCGCGAACAGGGAGGCGGTGGCCTCGGCCGCGCGGTTCACCAGCACCCGCACCGGCAGGGCCTCCATGCGGAAGACCACCTTGCCCGCCTCCAGTTTGGCGATGTCCAGCACGTCGTTGACCAGGTCCGTGAGCCGTTCGCCCTCGCTGATCATGATCTGCAGGTTGCCCTCCACCTGGGCCACGGCCCGGTCGGTGCGGGCGTCGCCCAGGGCGGTGCGGGGGAACACCGCCTCGGCCAGGCGCTTGTGCACCATCTTGGCGAAGCCCACCACCGAGGTCAGGGGGGTGCGCAGCTCGTGGGAGACCATGGACAAAAAGTCGGTCTTGGTCCGGTTGGCGCGCTCCGCGGCCTCCTTGGCCGCCTTGTAGCGGGCCTCGGCCCGCTTGCGCTCGGCGATCTCCTGGGTCAGCTCGGCGTTGGCCGCGGAGAGCTCCGCGGTGCGCTCGGCCACCCGCTGCTCCAGCTCCTCCCGGCTGCGGCTCAGGTCCTGCTCGGCCTGCTTGCGGCGGGTGATGTTGCGCACGATGGCCAGGATGCGGCCGTACACCAGGGGCAGGAGCCGGGCCTCGAAGTACTCGGTCTTGCCGTCCAGGATCACCTCGTATTCCAGCTCCGCCGGCTCCCGGGCCTTCTCCACCACGCGCAGGGCCGGGACGAAGAGCTCCGGCCGGTTGCAGAAGGGCGTCTCGGTGATGTTGCGGCCCAGGATCTGGGCCGGGAGCAGGTTGTAGCGCGGATTGCGGCCGCCCTTGTAGTCCACCACCTGGCCCGAGGGGTCCAGCCAGAAGAAGGAGTCCGGGAAGGCGGTGAACACCGCCCGCAGTTCGGCGTTCTTCTGGAGCAGTTCCTGGGAGCCCAGCTCCAGGGAGCGCTCGGCCAGCTCCCGGTCGTCGTCGTACTGCCCGTAGGTCTGGTCCACGACCTCGAGGAACCCGGCCAGCTCGGCCGGGGGGCCGGCTTCCCCGAACAGGCGGGCCAGCTGCCGTTTGAGCAGGCGGTGCATGGCCTCACTCCTCGGCCAGGGTGGTCACGGTCATGGTCTGGTTGTGCAGCTCGCAGACGCCGCCCGGGCAGAAGGGCGAGATCTCGCCGTAGGAATAGAACCCGGCCAGCACCGTGTCCGGCCCGTACACGCCGCGCACCGCCTCCAGCTCCTCCTCGGCCAGCTGCTTGAGCACCATGCGTCGGCCCACGCAGCTCACCAGCAGGGCCAGGGCCGGGTGCTCGGCCCCGGCCGCGTAGGCCGCCCGGGCCGCGCCCAGGGCCCCGTCCACCAGGCCGTTGGGATTGGCCTTCATGAGCCGGGCATAGGACCCCTGCGGGATGTCGCCGGCAAAGGTCATGCTCTTGCCGGCCTCGTCCACGGCCAGCACGGTGCGCACCACCCGCTGCCGCGAGCCCTCCGGGCGGATGCTCAGGGGAAAGAGCAGGCCCGTGCCGGGCAGGCCCGAGGCGTGCCGGCCCAGGTACTGCCGGTAGAGGTCCAGGGCGGACTTGCCGTCCATCTCGAAGAGCAGGTTGCCCGCGGAGGAGGTGATGAGGCGCTCCGGGCCGAAGGGGTCCCAGCCGCCCATGGAGCCGTACCCCACCCGCAGGCGGTCGCCGTAGAACCCCACCGCCTCCAGCGCCCCGGCCGCGGGCCGCCCGCTGGCCAGGACCCGGGTCTCCTGGAACCGGTCGTTGTCCGCGGCCAGGCCGCCGGTGAGGCTGGCCTGGGGCGGCAGGACCTCGGTCATGCCCAGGACCAGGTCGCTGCCGTTGACCGCCAGCCCGTCCGAGAGCACGAACACGTGGCGCAGTCCCGCGGGGTCCAGGGCCGCGGCCAGGGCCGCGCCCGCCTTCCGGCTGTCCGCGTGGTCGCCGATGCGCACGGATGCGGCCTTGACCCGGGTGTGGTCGAAGCGGACCACGGTGGCCACCAGGGACTCGTCCAGCACCGCGGCGCCCTGGATCTCGCCGGCGGTGGAGCAGCCGCCCAGGCAGGCGGCGGGAAAGGCCTGGGCCAGTTCCGCGAACAGGCCCTCGCGCCGGAACACCCGGGGCGAGCCGAAGGCCAGGACGAGCTGGGGGGAGGGGTCCCGGGCCGGCAAGGGGGGCGACCAGCCCCCGGCCTCGGTCCAGACGTGTTGGGTTGCCCGCATGGCGCGATCTCCGGCAGAGGGTGCGAGAACGCATGCTCTACCTAGATGGTATCGGCCGCATTGTCCATGCGGAAGCCGGGGCGCGGCCGGGACCGGCCGCGCCCCGGGCGGGGGGGGCTACTTCTCGCGGTGCACGTTGAAGAAGGCCGGGGCCTGCTGGGTGGGCCACAGCTCCAGCCGGGACACGCTCATGTGCCAGGGCCGGGAGGCGCACCAGAAGATGGCCTCGGCGATGTCCTCCGCGGTGAGCGGGCTCATGCCCTCGTACACCTTCTTGGCGCGCTCCACGTCGCCCTTGAACCGGGTGGGCGAGAAGTTGGTGTCCGCCATGGCCGGCTCGATGTCCGTGACCCGCACCCGGGTGCCGATGAGCTCGCAGCGCAGGTTCAGGGAGAGCTGCTTCACGAAGGCCTTGGTGGCGCCGTACACGTTGGAGCCCGGGTAGGGGTAGGAGCCGGCGATGGAGCCCAGGTTGATGATGTGGCCGCGCTGGCGCTCCACCATGCCCGGCAGCAGGGTCCGGGTGCAGTACAGGAGGCCCTTGATGTTGGTGTCCACCATGGTCTCCCAGTCCGCCAGGTCCACCTGCCAGGCGCTGTCCAGGCCCAGGGCCAGGCCGGCGTTGTTGATGAGCAGGTCCACTTCGTTGAACCCGGCGGGCAGGGCGGCGGCGCAGGCCTGCACCGCGGCCTTGTCCCGCACGTCCAGCACCGCGGTGTGCACCGGGGCCGGGGCCAGCTCGTCGGCCAGGGCCTGCAGCAGTTCGGGCTTGCGGCCGGTGGCCACCACGGACCAGCCCTCCTTGGCGAAGCGGCGGGCGCAGGCCTGGCCGAACCCGGCGGTGGCGCCGGTGATGAAGACGACGGACATGTCAGACTCCTTGGGTTGCGGGAATGTCCCGGTCCGGCGGCGGCGCAAACGTCGGGCGGCCGCCGCATGGTTGTGCCCTGGTTCCGGTAGGGATAGCATGCCCTCCTCAGGAAGGTGAGCCGGCATGCGGACGTTTCGCGAACTCTCCATCAGCTCCCGGGCCCTGCCCGAGCCGCAGGTCTACGCCACCCTGCGCCGCTTCGGCCTGGCCGCGGCCAAGTGGTGCTTCATCCACGCCAAGAGTTGCGAGTACACCCTGTACACCCGCAACCTGTCGTGCATACTGAACTATGTGCACAGCAGAGGCAAGGCCTACAGCCTGGCCTTCACCGCCGAGGCCGGGGTTTTCCGGCTGGTGAACATCATCCGCTACGGCAAGCCGCGCATCGACATCGATGAATACAACATCGTGGCCAGCATCTTCTCCAGCCAGTACAAGCGGTTCCTCCTGGCCAACGGGCTGCCGGTGGAGGTGGCCCTGTCCAAGCCCGGGCTGGACCTGGCGGACATCATCCCGGGCCGCAAGGCGCGGGCCCTGTTCGAGGACTACCTGCGCCACGAGCCCCTCTCCGGCCGGCCCGAGGACGTGGAGCGCCTGGACCGCTTCACCTGCTGCCTGTCCCGCCACTCCCGGCGGCCGGTGCCCCTGTCCCACGTGAAGCACTATCTCACCCGCAAGCTGCGCTGGAGCGAGGAGGCTGCCGAGTGGTGCCGGGCCCGGATAGAGACGGGCCTGGCGGTGCTCAAGGCCAGCCGCCAGTTCCGCGACTGAGCCCTACAACGTTATCAGGTCGTACTCCATGCTGCCCAGGCCCAGCTCCTGGCCGTATTCGAGCTGGATGCGGCCCTGGGTATGGCCCCACAGGCCGGTGAACTTGTCCGCCCCGGGCTCCAGGTTCTTCTGCAACTGGCTGCCGGCCAGGGCCGCGGCCCGGTCCACCAGGTCCAGGCAGGCGGCGTCCAGGGCCACCGGGTCGGTGGAGGCCAGGATGCCGATGTCCGGCACGATGGGCGCGTCGCTCCAGGGCACGCAGTCGCAGTCCGGGGTCACGTCGAGCACGAAGTTGATGTACCCGGCCCGGCCCCGCTTGCCCGCGACCGCGGCCAGGGCGTATTCGGTCATGCGCTCCATGAAGATGGGCACCTCGGTGCGCCAATCGATCTCCACCGCCTTTTCCGGGCAGTGGATGTAGCACTCGCCGCAGCCGATGCAGGTCTCCTTGGCGATGGCCGCCCGGCCCTCGGCCACCGCGGCCGCGCCCGTGGGGCACACCGCGGCGCACTCGCCGCAGCCGATGCACGTGTCCGCGTTGACGCCGAAGCGCGGGGAGTGCTGCTCCCGCTTGCCCGCGCCCGTGGCGCAGCCCATGGCCAGGTTCTTGATGGCCCCGCCGAACCCGGCCAGCTCGTGCCCCTTGAAGTGGGAGAGCACCAGCAGGGCCTCGGCCCGGGCCACGGCCCCGGCGATCTTGGCCTGGGTCACGTGCTTGCCGGGTATCTCCACCACGGCCTGGTTCTCGCCCAGGAGCCCGTCGGCGATGAGGATGGGCGCGCCCGTGACCTCCAGGCCGAACCCGTGCCGGAGCGCGCACTCCAGGTGGTCCACCGCGTTGTGCCGGGCCCCGGCGTACAGGGTGTTGGAGTCGGTGAGGAAGGGTTTGGCCCCGGCCTTTTTGATCTCGGCCACCACCGCGGCCACCAGCACCGGGGACAGGAAGGTGTCGTTGCCCATCTCCCCGAAGTGCAGCTTCACCGCGGTCAGGCGGCCCGGGGCCAGGACGGCGCCCAGGTTCGCGGCGGCGAAGAGCCGGGCGAGCTTGGCGGACTTGCTCTCGTGGGCGCTGCGGCTGCGCAGGTTGGCGAAGTACACGGGTGCGGCCATGGGATTTCCTCTCCTTTCACGGGGTTGTGCCTGAGCATAGCCCTTGGCGAATGTGGATGCAAACCCCTTTCCCCGCGGCCCGGCTTGCCGTAGAAGGGACCCTGGCGGCCGAGGGGGGCGAAGCTTTGGCAGGAGTCCCCCCGGCCGCCGTCTTTCCGAAAACGCCTTGCGAGGGTTCCCATGCGGTTCACCAGCCTTGCCGCCGCGGCGCTCGCCGCCGTCCTGCTCCTGTCCTGCGCCGGGCAGACGCCCCCGCCGGCCCCGGCCGCAACCAACGCCACCGCCCCGGCCGCCCTGGCCGAGCCTGCGCCCGAGGCCGCCCCGGCCGAGGAGGTGGAGCCCGCCCCGCCCCCGGCCATGCAGGAGCGCGACATCACCGAGCCCGAGCCCCCGGGGGCCAAGAAGAAGACCAAGGCCAAGGACGCCAAGTCCCAGTCCAAGGGCGCCAAGTCCCAATCCAAGGACGCCAAGGGGACCAAGGCCAAGCCCGCAACCCCGGACCTGGGTCCGGAAAAGGCCCCGGCCCAGTGCTACGAGTACACCCCCAAGACCCGGCGCGGCCGCTGCGAGCCCCAGTGCATCCCCTACGCCCGCTGCCGCACGGGCGTCATGTCCTGCCGCCTGGGGCCGGAGAACAACTCCCTGACCTGGTTCGCCTGCGAGCAGAAGCACAAGAACACCACGGCCGAGCCCGGCCCGGGCATGGTCATGATCCTCAAGGCCAACGCAAGGCGCATGATGCCCACGGGCCACGCCCTGGTGGTGGAGAGCGCCAAGCAGGAGGGGCCGGGCGTGTGGCTGCTGGTGGTGAGCCACGCCAACTACGACCGGGGGTGCAGCCTGGAGACCAACGTCTCGGTGCGCTTTGACAAGAAGGCCATGCGCGCCGCCTTCCTGGACGGGGAGTGGCAGGCCTGGGCCACGGACCTGGCCGTTGCGGGGTTCATCAAGAACTAGCCGCGGTCATTGAACCGCCACGGATGTTGAGGTAAAGGGTAGGGATTCGGCTTCCCGGAGTCCCCATGCACTACCTCGCCGTCTGCCTCGCGGCCCTGGCCGCCTCGGGTCTGACCCTGTTCTCGGGGTTCGGCCTGGGCACCCTGCTCATGCCGGTGTTCGCCGTCTTCTTCCCCATCGAGGTGGCCGTGGCCCAGACCGCGGCCGTGCACTTCGCCAACAACCTGTTCAAGCTGGCCCTGTTCGGCCGCAGCACCGACCGCGTGGTGCTCCTGCGCTTCGGCCTGCCCGCCATCCTGGCCAGCTTCGCGGGTGCGGCGCTGCTGCTCTGGCTCTCGCACCTGCCGCCCCTGGCCACCTGGGACCTGGGCGGCCGCACCTGCACCGTGCACCCGGTGAAGCTCACCGTGGCCGCGCTCATGCTGCTCTTCTCCCTGGCCGAGCTGTGGCCCGGGCGGAAGGAGCTGGCCTTCGACCGCCGGTGGCTGCCCGCGGGCGGGGTGCTCTCCGGGTTTTTCGGCGGCCTGTCCGGGCACCAGGGCGCGTTCCGCAGCGCCTTTCTGGTGCGGGCCGGGCTGTCCAAGGAAGCTTTCATCGGCACCGGGGTGTCCATCGCCTGCCTGGTGGACTTCACCCGGCTGGCCGCCTACGCGGACCTCCTGGACTCCCCGGGCCTCACCGCCTCCCTGCCTTTGGTGGGGGCCGCCACCCTGGCCGCCTTCCTGGGGGCCTTCATCGGGTCGCGCCTGGTGAAGAAGATCACCATCCGCGCCCTGCAACTGGCCGTGGCGGTGATGCTGCTGGGCCTGTCCGTGCTGCTCGGCGCGGGCATTATCTAGGTTCTTTTCGGCCGCAAAAAGGCCGCCGGCGTTACGCCGGCGGCCGGAGCCAGGAGACCCGAGACGGGGGTCAGATCCTGACCTTGGCCTTGCGGATGAACATGTCCACCACGATGCCGATGCCGAAGGCCCAGGCCATGTTGGGCACGGCCAGGGAAATCCCGCTGATGAGCAGGGCCACGAAGTACTCCTCGTTGGCCTTGAGGCTCCTGATGAGCGGGCAGAGCTCCAGGCCGGCGAAGATGAGCAGCACGCCCAGGACCGAATTGGGGAGCAGGGTCAGGAAGGTGAGCCCCGCCTCGCCGAAGACCAGGGCCAGGACCACGAATGCCCCGCCGATCATCAGCGGCGCCCCGCCGGTCCGGGCCCCGAACCGGTAGTGGGCGGCCAGGCCGCCGGTTCCGTGGCACATGGGCACGGCCCCGAAGAAGCCGGCGGGCAGGTTGGCCAGCCCCATGGTGAGGGCGAACTTGCCGGCGGTGGCCTTGGCCAGCCGGGCGTCGTTGGGGAACAGCGTGGCGCAGGTGTCCGCGGTGCCCACGCAGGCGTTGCCGATGGTGAGCGGGATCTGGGGCAGGATGAGCATGATGAACGCGATCCAGAGGTCGTGCATGGAGAAGGACATGACCCGGATCTCGGTGGGGCCCAGGGCCAGGGTCTGGTCGCCCAGGCCGCCCAGCAGGAAGCCGGCGACCACCCCTATGCCCACCGCGGCGATGGCCGCGGGCAGCTTCTTGTTGTCCAGCAGGAGCAGCACCAGCCCGAACACCGCCAGGCCCAGGATCAGGTTGACGCTGGAATCCGGGAACAGGCCGGGCACCCCGGACAGGAACATCTTCTTGCTCACGATGAGCTCGATGCCCTTGCGCAGGAACACCAGGCCCAGGGCCAACTGGATGCCCCGGACCACCGGCGGGGTGAACAGCTTGGCCAGCTTGTCCACGAAGCCGGTCAGGGAGAACAGGAGGAGCAGGCCGCCGAAGATGACGCCCGCGGCCCCGATGACGGGCTCCGTGATCTGGTCCGGGAAGGCGATGGCGATGGCCCCCACCGCCTTCAGGGGCTGGACCGGCACCGGCAGCCGGTACACGAACGCGGTGAGCACGTAGAACAGGCCGAAGGAGAGAAAGACCGTGGTGGGGCTCAGCTTGTTGATGAGGATCATGCCCACCACGATGGGGAGCAGCGTGCCGAGATCGCCGAAGGATCCCGCCAGCTCGATCCGATTGAACCAGAGGCCTTGCAGCAAGGGGTGCGCGGCAGCGCGGTCGGTTTCCGGAAAGGAGCCCGGGATTCCGGCCGTCCCTGCCTTCACATCGGTTCCGTTCGCCATGGCCCACCTCTCTCGGTGTGCGTTTGGGGGGTGTACCTGTCCCGCCATACTGGCACGCTTAATTTTTTTTTCGTGCCAGTATGGGCTATGTATAGGTATCGCGCAGCAAGCTGTCAAGAAAAAAATAGTCAGGAACTATGAGTTGTTGGAGATTTTTTGGCGGTGATGATGTAGGGAATTGGGAGGGCGGGCCGCCTACGCGTTCTTCCCGAACTCGTATGCCTGGGCCATGGCCGGACTTTCCTTGATGTCCCCCATGTTCCAGGCGTTGGCGCCGTAGACCACGCCCATCTCCCGGGCGTTCTCCAGGCAGTTGGCGAACCCCCGGAAGCCCTCCACGGTGCGCTCCAGGACTTGCTTGTTGCCGTCCGCGGCGGCCAGGATGAAGTACAGCTCCTTGTCCGGGAGCAGGGTGTAGACCGGGCAGGTCCGGTCGATGAGGGTCTTCATCTGGCCGCACATGGTGTAGAAGTAGACCGGCGTGGCCATGACGATCACGTCCGCGGCCACCATCTTGTCCAGGATTTCGGCCATGTCGTCCTGCTGGGCGCACTGCTTCTTCTCGAAGCAGAAGCCGCAGCCCGTGCAGTAATTGATGGCCTTTTCCGCGATGCGGATCTTATCCACCGCGTGTCCGGCCTCCTGCGCGCCCTTCCGGAACTGGTCGCAGAGCAGGCCCGAGTTGCCGCCCTTGCGGGGGCTGGCCGACAGGATCAGGATGTTCTTGCGCATGTCCTCATTCTCCGAGGGTTACTTCAGGCTGTCGTAGTCCGCGTCGGCCACCGGCTCCAGCCAGGCGGCCGGGCCCTTGGCGGGATCGACCATCACGGCCAGGTGCGAGAACCGGCTGTCCCGGGCCGCGCCGTGCCAGTGCTTGGCGTCCGGGGGGATTTCGACCACGTCGCCCGGGCGCAGCTCCCGGGCCGGCTGGCCCCACTGCTGGTACCAGCCCCGGCCGCCGGTCACCAGCAGGACCTGGCCCCCGGGGTGCGAGTGCCAGTTGTTGCGGCATCCGGGCGCGAAGGTCACGTTGCCGATGGGGCAGGCCGAATCGGCCGGGGTCAGCATCTCGAGCCAGGCTGCGCCGCTGAAATGCTCGCTCCCGAGCTGCTCCCCCAGGGGGAAGATGACGCTGTCGCCGAGATCGGTCTGGTTCACGGTGTCCTCCTTACAGCGCCGCGCGCAGCACGGCCACGATGTCGGCCTGGGTCATGGCCGGGCGGCCGAGGAGCCGGCCCTGGTCGTCGTGCACCACGAGCGCGGCGTCCTTGGCGTATTGCGCGAACAGCGCGTCGTCGATGCCGACCTCCGACAGGCGGGTGGGGCAGCCGATTTCGCGCAGGAACTCCTCGTAGGCGGCGATGCCTGCCCGGGCCAGGGCCGCATCGTCCTTGCCCTCGGCCGGGATGCCGAAGACGCGCGTTGCGAACTGGGCGAAGCGCTCGGGACGTGACGCGGCGGCGAAGCGCATCCAGGCCGGCCCCACGATGGCCAGGCCCGCGCCGTGGGTGATGTCGTGGTGCGCGGACAGGGCGTGCTCGATCATGTGCATGGGGGGGACCATGTGCACCCCGGCCTGGATCCAGCCGTTGAGCGCCACGATGGAGGCCCACTGCACCTGGGCGCGGGCCTCCAGGTCAGAGCCGTCGGCCACGGCCTTGCGGCCCCACTCCAGGGCGTTGAGGATGACGCCCTCGGCAAAGCGGTCCTGGATGGGGGTGCCGTCCACGCCGTTGAAATACCCCTCCATCACGTGGGTGATGATGTCGCACACGCCGTACGCGGTCTGGTTCACGGGCACGGTCCGGGTCAGTTCGGGGTCCGCCAGGGCGACCTTGGGGAACAGGCATTCGGCCTGGACAAAGGATTTCACCTTGGTTTCGTCGTTGGAGATGACCGCGCCGCAGTTCATCTCCGAGCCCGTGGCCGCCAGGGTGGGCACGGTGATGACCGGCAGCGCCGCGGTGGGCACGCGCCAGTCCTTCTGCCCGTGGGCGATCAGGTTCCAGGGGTCGCCGTGGTACAGCGCGGCCGCGGCCATGACCTTGGCCGCGTCCATGGTGCTGCCGCCGCCCAGGGCCACCACCACGTCGCAGCCCTCGCGGCGGATGGTGTCCGCGCCGCGGCGCACCGAGGCGATGCGGGGGTTGGGCTCCACGCCGGAGCACTCGGCCACGGCCACGCCGGCGGCCGCGAGGCTCGCCTTGGCGCGGTCCAACACGCCGCTCTTCTTCACGCTGCCGCCGCCCGTCACCAGCAGGGCCTTCTTGCCGTAGGCGCTCGCCACCTCGCCCAGGCGGGCCAGGGACCCCGCGCCGAAGATGAGCCGGGTGGGATTATGGAATTCGAAGTTCATGGTCTCCTCCAGGTGCGATGATGTTTGCCTGCGCGCCGCAGGACTGCCGGGGCCTGCGCCCTGGGGCGGGCCGCCCGGCATGCCCGGATAGCTAACCCCGCCCGGCGGGAAGCGACAGATACGATCCTGCCCGATTCTTGCCGGATTCTCTCGCGCGACTGGGCAAAGCGTGCAGGGGCCGGCCAGGGTCGGCCGTGGCGGGGGGCTGGGCTAGGCGGCCGGGCGCAGGACGATGCGGGTTATCTCCGCGGGCACGCCCAGGCGGCAGGAGAAGCCGGGCCAGATGCCGGTGCCGGGGCTGACGTAGAGCTGCATGCCGCCCAGGTCGTACAGGCCGCTGGTGTGGCCCCCGTTGAACGAGGCGATGAGCGGCCGGATGAAGAACATGGTCCCGCCGTGGGTGTGGCCCGAGAGCTGGATCTGGGCCCCGGCCGCGGCTCCGGCGGCCGCCCCGGACGGCCGGTGGTCCAGGAGGATGCGCACCGCGTCGGGCGCGCCTGCCAGGGCCTTGGCCGGGTCCGGCCCCTGGCCGCCGAACCGCTGCTCCTGGATGTCCGGGACCCCGGCGATGACCAGGCGGCTCCCGCGCACGGACAGCACCCGGTGCTCGTTGTGCAGCATGGCGACGCCCAGCCGGGCGAAGACCGGGAGCCACTCCCCGGCATGGAAATAGTATTCGTGGTTGCCGGTCACGCCGAACACCCCGTGCGCCGCGCGCAGCCCGGCCAGGGGCTCCAGGTCGCGGCCGATGGCCGCGGGCAGGCCGTCCACCATGTCCCCGGTCAGGACCGCCAGGTCGGGGCGCAGGGCGTTGGCCCTGTCCACCACGGCCTGGAGCCAGTCGCCGCGCAGCAGCGGGCCGATGTGGAGGTCCGTGATCTGGACCAGGGAGAACCCGTCCAGTTGCGCGGGCAGCCCGGGCACTTCGAGCTCCAGGGTGCGGACCCCGGGCACCCGCACCGACTGCCAGGCTCCCCAGCAGCCCAGGCCCAGGGCCAGGGCGACGAGCCCCGCGGCCTGGGCCGCGGGCGGGAACGGCAGACGCCACGGCGCGCCCGCCAGCCGGCCCAGCCACAGCAGCAGGGCCAGGGCGTCCTTGAGGAGCAGCAGGAAGAACAGGACCACCGCCGCGGCGTAGAGCGCCTCCATGGCCAGCAGGAGCGGCCGGGGCAGGTCCGGCGCGAAGAAGGAGCCGCCGAATGCTTCGTACGCCTGGTACTTGAGGCACACGGCGAGCGCCAGGGCGGCCGCGCCCGCCTTGCCCAGGGGCCGCCAGGGCAGGGGCAGCACCAGGCTCAGGAGGATGTAGACAAAGAAGCCGAGGGAGGGGATGAGGAGTCGCATGCTGGTTCCGTATGGTGTGTCCGCGCGCGGGCTACAGTGACCTGTCGGCGCTCCCGGCCCTAGATACGATCCTGCCCATTTCTTGCCTGATTCTCTCGCCGCGCTAGCCAGAAGGCAAGGCCTGGGCTATGGTTTGCCAAGGTCGGGCTCGCTGCCTCGGCCGGTTTCGCCAATGACAACGGAGTGTTGCAGAGACATGGCCAGGGAAATCCATGCTGAGCCGGAGCGGGCCATGCGCCTGCTCAAAGAGAAATTGCTGCGCCGCATGCCGCGGCCCGGGAAGTTCCCGACCGCCGTCGCGGGCCTGGGCATGGCCCGGCGGGAGGAGGTGGAGAAGCCCGAGGTCTGTTTCAACCGGCCCATCGTGGCCGTGGTGGTCCAGGGATTCAAGCGGTCGCTCATCGGCTCCGAGGAGTTCCGCTACGGCGAGGGCCACTGCCTGGTGGCGGGCGTGGACCTGCCCAGCTCGTCCTACATCACCGAGGCCACTCCGGAGCGGCCGTTCCTGGCCGTGTCCCTGGAGTTGGACAAGTACCTCATCACCCGGATGGCCGCCGAGGCGCCGGCCCCGGCCGGGCTGGGCCAGGGGGCCGGCCGGGCCCTGTCCGTGGCGGACGCGGATCCCGACGTGCTGGACGCCTTTTTGCGCCTGGTGGATCTGCTGGACCGGCCGGAGCAGATTCCGGTGCTCGCGCCGCTCATCGTCCGCGAGATCCACTACCGCCTGCTCATGGGGCCCCAGGGCGGCTATTTGCGGCAGCTCAACACCCACGGCACCCAGAGCAGCCAGATCGCCCGGGCCATCGCCTGGCTCAAGGACAATTTCAAGGAGCCCCTGCAGGTGGACCGGCTGGCCCGGCAGGTGAACATGGCCACCTCCACGTTTCACCGGCATTTCAAGGAGGTGACCACCCTCTCCCCCCTGCAGTTCCACAAGCGGCTGCGCCTGTACGAGGCCCAGCGCCTCATGCTGGCGGAGGACGCCAACGCGGCCAGCGCCGGCCTGGCCGTGGGCTACGAGAGCCCCACCCAGTTCAACCGGGAATACAAACGGCTGTTCGGCGAGCCGCCGCACCGGGACGTGAGCCGGCTGCGCTAGCCGCGGCCCGGCCTCTAGAATTCCTGGCTGGCGGGCCGGAACAGGATCTCGTTCACGTCCACGTCCGCGGGCTGCTCCATGGCGAAGGCCACGGCCCGGGCAAAGGCGTCCGCCGGGATGGCGAGCCGGGAGTAGTAGGCATTGAGGGCCTCGGACGAGGCCGGCTCCACCGTGCCCCCGGCCAGTTCGGTGGCCACCGCGCCCGGGGAGATGACCGTGGTGCGGATGCCCCAGGGCTTCACCTCCTGGCGCAGGCCCTCGGAAAAGGCGCGCACCGCGTGCTTGGTGGCGGCGTACACCGCGTTGCCCGGCCGCACCTTGTGCCCGGCCACGGACGAGACGTTGATGATCTGCCCGGACTTCTGGGCCTTCATGTGGGGCAGGGCCGCGGCGATGCCGTAGAGCACGCCCTTCACGTTGATGTCCACCATCCGGTCCCACTCCTCGGTGCGGCCCAGTTCCATGGGGGCCAGGGCCATGAGCCCGGCGTTGTTGAGCATCACGTCGATGCGCCCGAACGCCGCCACGGCCGCGTCCACCAGGGCCTTGACCTGGGCCGCGTCGGTCACGTCGGTCTTGCGGACCAGGACCTGCCCGCCCGCGGCGTTCAGCTCGCCGGCCAGGGCCTCGAGCCGGTCCATGCGGCGCGCGCCCAGCGCCAGCCTGGCCCCCCGGGCGGAGAGCAGCCGGGCCGCGGCCTCGCCCAGCCCGCTGCTGGCCCCGGTGATGACCACCACCTTGCCTGCGATGTTGTCCTGCATGTCAGCGCTCCTTCGGCTCCGGCCCGCCTCGCGGCGCAGGCCGGACCTTTCGCATTATGCGGGGATATCTAACGCCGTCCGCGGCCCAGGGCCAGGGGTGATCCTCTCGGATTCTTGCCCGATCCTGCCGCCCGGGGCGGAGCGCCGCGGGGCCGGGCCGCGCGGGCTTCCCCTGCGCCACCACCTATCGCCGCGGCATGAGCGCGAACACGCCCCAGCCCAGGTATTCACGGGCGTAGGTGGCGTAGCGTACGGGCGCAGAGGTCAGTTCGGCCCGGACATCCTTCGCGAAGTCGTCGTCGGGATTCGTTTCGAGCCATCGGCGCATGGTGAGCCACTTGGCGGCCTCGTACCGGTCCCAGCTGTCCTGGTCCGCCAGGACCATTTCCACGACGTCGCAGCCGAGGCCGCCGAACGACGCGAGAAGTTCCGGAAGCACGAGAAAGTCCGAGATGGAGCCGGCCCCGCATCCCTGGGCGGCCTCTTCGGTCGGCGGCAATCGCAGCCAGTATGGCTCGCCGATGAGGATGATCCCTCCCGGGCAAAGACTCTTGGCCAGAAGCGCGATGGCGCCGGCGACTCCCCCGCCGATCCAGGTGGCGCCGACACAGGCCGCCACGCCGACCTTTTCGCCGGCCACGTGGCCGGCAGCGTCTGCGTGGATGAACGTGACCCGATCGGCGACGCCGAGTTCGGCAGCGCGGAGTTTCGCCTGTCCGGTGAACAACGGGCTCATGTCGATGCCAGTGCCGCTGATTCCGTAATCGCGCGCCCAGGTGCACAGCATCTCGCCCGAACCGCTGCCCAGGTCGAGCACGCGGGTCCCCGGCTCCAAGCGCAACGCCGCGCCGAGAGCGGCGAGCTTTTCCGGCGTGAAGGGATTGTGGATGCGATGGGCGCTTTCGCTGATGGTGAATATCCGTGGAATGTCCACTGCAGCAACTCCTTACGGTTTCGGCGCGGCCTTGAGCTGTTTCATGAACTGCCCGAACCGGGGCAGGATCTCGGCGTGGAGCGGGTTGTCCTCAGGCCGGGCCGGGCCGGTTCAGGGTGCGGGCCGGTGCGCGGCCAGGAAGGTGGCCACCGCGGCGGCGACCACCGCGTCCGCCTCCTTGCGCCCCACGCCGGGCCGCACGCAGAGCAGGAGCGGCATCTGCAGGTTGGCCTGGCACAGCGCCAGGAACTGCTCCGCAGCCAGGGCCGGGTCGGGCGCGCGCAGCAGGCCCGCGGCGTGGGCCCGGGCCAGGTAGTCGGCCAACTGCCGGCGGCCCGGCCGGAAGCAGGTCTCGTGGAACAGCCGCCCGATCTCCGGGAAGCGCGGGGCCTCGTGGTAGAGCAGCCGCAACAGCGCCACCGAGGAGGGGTCCGTGGCCAGCTTCAGGTAGCGCCCGCCCACCAGGGCCAGCACCCGGGCCGGGTCGCCGGCGTCCTCGGGCAGGGAGAAGGCCTCCAGCACCAGGGCCTGCAGCCGCTCCGTCATGTAGGCGGCGAACAGCTCCTCCTTGCCGGAGAAATAGGCGTAGAGCGTGCCCTTGGAGCCTCCCACCGCGGCCGCGATCCGGGACATGGACGCGCCCTGGTAGCCGTGCTCCAGGAACAGGGGGCCGGCGATGTCGAGGATTTCGGCCCTGCGGTCGCGGGGGGAGCGTGCGTGCGCCATGGGTGTGCCTGTCTTGCGGTCCGGGTCGCCTGGGTTCGTCTACCCCGGGGGCCGGCGGATTGACAACCCTGGAACCGTACCGTACCGTACGGTCAGAGTAGGCGGGAACCCGGGGAATGGCAACCCCATTCCCCACGCGCCCCGGCGCGGGCGCAGGGAGCAGCGCATGAAGGTCATACTCGCCGCGGTGGACGGCTCTCCGGAACACGTCCAGGTGCTGGAGAAGACCGCCCGGCTGGCGGTGCAGTTCGAGGCCGCGGTGCACGTGGTCAGCGTCATCGACGTGGCCTGCGGCTGGCGCGCCGCCGTGGGCGGCATCTTTCCCGAGGTGAGCCCCCGGCTCAAGGCGGAGACCCGGGCCGTGCTGAACCAGGCCTGCACCGAGCTGAACAGCTTCGGCGTGCAGTGCACCACCCGCGCCTCGGTGGGGCCGGTGGCCCGGGAGATCGCCCGCCTGGCCCGGGAGCTCTCGGCCGACCTCATCGTCATCGGGCACCGCAACCTCACCTGGCTGGACCGCCTGATGGACGAGTCCGTGGGCGTCTCCCTCCTGGCCTGCGCGCCGTGCAGCGTGCTCGTGGTGATGGGCCCGGAGCAGTAGTCCCGCGCCAATGCAAACGACCCCGGGTTCCTCCGGGGCCGTTCACCAATCCGCCGGCCGCGTGGGCTTGGGCGACCTCTTTGTACTTCTACTCCCCGGAGCCCTCGCCCCCGCCGCCTTCGCTGCGGGGCTTGCGCCGCCGCCGGCGCTTGGGCCGGGGACGGTCGTCGCCGTCGTCCGCCGCGCCGCCGGCCGGAGCCG